>DATDGR010000036.1:0-56696 GCA_036521995.1 Terriglobia bacterium
AGCCGCAGAGTCTACCGACGGCACATGGATTCGACGAGTTTTACGGCATCCCTCCGGATCTATCCTGGGATTCGTCAACCTATATTTCGACGATCGAGCTGACGCACTCGATTGCTGCGCCGCCTGCGATGCTGTTGGCCAAGGGGCCGCAAATTGTGGAGGGGACCGCAGGAAAGCCACTACAGACAGTGAAGCCCTTCACCATGGAAGTCCGGGCTGAAATCGATTACGAACTCGTGGATAAATCGATCGACTTCATGAAGCGCCAAAAGGCCGCGGGCAAGCCATTCTTTCTCTATCTGCCTTTTTCGATGGGACACATGCCGAATCTTCCGGCAAAATCCTTCGCGGGCAAGTCGAGGATCGGTGACTACGGCGACAAGATGATGGAAGGCGATTTCCACGTCGGACAGATTCTGGACACACTCAAGGAACTCGGCATTGATGACAACACGATTGTGGTGTTTGCTTCCGATAACGGACCGGCTGGCCAGGCGGAACGTGAATGGGGCAACATGGGCACTCCCGACATGGGCAATTCCGGTCCCTTCCGCGGCGAGCTGGGAGAGGCAACGGAAGGCTCGATTCGTACTTGCGCCATTATTCGCTGGCCAGGGTACGTAAAACCGGGCACAACCTCCTACGCAATGTTCTCCATCATGGACTTCCTTCCAACATTGGCACGGATCGTGGGCGGCAAGATGCCCACTGACCGCCCAATTGACGGCCTTGATCAGACGGATATCCTGCTCGGGAAGAGCGAAACGGGCCGCCGCGAAAGCCTGCTGAGCTTTATCGGACCGGACCTGGTCGCCGCGCGCTGGAAACCAGTGGCGTGTGTACTTCACCGACATCCATCCAAGCGGTATCGGACCGCAGCGCCAGCCCGGTCTCCTTTCTGCCAATGGTCCGATGGCCGGGTACCCCAAGGCTTTCAACATAGAAATGGATCCGCATGAAGATCTCGATGTTACTGGGCTCTATACATGGTCCGTAGCTCCTGTGCTCAAGGCCATCGAGGAGTACAAAGAGACACTGAAGGAGTATCCGAATCCTCCTGCGGTCAACTTTACGAAGTTCTGAACCCAAGGGGAATTAACTGTGAGATGTCGTGCGATCTTTGTGATCATGGTTGTCCTGCTGTCTTGCGGTGGCACGACTCGCGTGCTTCCGCAGCAGAAGCCTCAATGGATGCCCGGCCAAGTCGGACTCAATGCGGGAATCCTGCCGTCTCCCGGATTTACGTACGTCGACATGAACGCTAACTATGACGCTGGAGCTTTTGACGGTCCAAACGGCAAAGCCCTTCCGGTTACCGGCAGTTACAATGTTTGGGCCATCGAAAATATCTTCGATTACGTGCCCAACAAGAAAGTTCTGGGTGGAAATCTGGGATTCATGATCATATTTCCCACCATTGCGAGCGGCTCCCTGGTGGCCGATATTCAGGTCCCCACCACCGGCAGCCCCAATCTCAGCCTTGCTGGGGGCGGTGCCGGCCTCGCCGATCTCTGGGTTCAGCCCTTTACGTTGGGCTGGCACTTGAAACGATGGGACCTTCAAGTGGCAGACGGGTTCATGGTTCCCACGGGGCGTTACTCACCGGGGGCCACCAACAACGTCGGCAGCGGATACTTTGGCAACCACTTTCAAACGGGAACGACCTTTTACATTACGAAGAATAAAGGAACCAGTGCGAACCTCTTCACGGACTGGGAGGTCCACGGAAGCAGACAGGGCACCAACGGCACCTCGAAGACACCGGGTCAGGCCTTCACTGACGAATGGGGAAT
This sequence comes from Terriglobia bacterium, assembly GCA_036521995.1. GTDB lineage: Bacteria > Acidobacteriota > Terriglobia > UBA7540 > UBA7540 > Gp13-AA77. The sequence goes on from DATDGR010000036.1 coordinate 1,794, forward strand.
CGGACAGATTCTGCCGCTGAGGAAGGATTTCAGCAAACTGCTGCAACTCGGCATGATCGGCTACGACCAATGGCAAGTGACTGCCAATGGCGGCACCATCCCAGTGCCCCTACCGGATGGGACGATTATAGCGGGGGCCCGCCAGCATACTCCCTTATTACTCGGTCCACGCGGCGGGTGGTCAACTTAACTACATTCTTCCCGCGAACAATCTCAGCCTTTTCTTCAAGTACGAGCACGAATACTCGGCCTCCTCTCACACTTTGGGAAACACCATCGTCTTCGGTGTCGCCCGGACCTTGGCCATTCCCAAACCAACGGCGCCGAAGTCGTAACAGACCTTCAGTCTTCAATCGACATTCATCAATCTTCAATTCAATCCTCTAGCCCAGCCGCGAGCGTCATCCGACCTAGCATGGATCTCACCATCGCGCAGATCGTTATTGAAATACGAGGAGTGGCCTATCCACTTCCTCTCGTAACCACTATATGTTGTGGCGGGCGGGCTGGCGCACAGCGCAGCTGTGCGGTCTTGAGGCCATAGCAGAATCATGGAGGAAAATTCTGGTGGTGATAAACTGCACTTGGCCCTGCTGGTAGTGGCAATGATCGATCGGCATCAACTGGGATATCGGCGCGCACGATCGAGACGTGAATCGCAGAGCTGCGCTCTGCGCCAGCCAGCCCTTGGCCGCTAGGGCTCGCTCACCGGCCCTTGTGATACGACTGGTAGACGCCGTCGAGCATCGTGGTAGTTTTGTCGGGCGTATCCGCCGGCTCATTAGGAAAGCGTCGGGCCCGCTCCGCGAACAGCTCCGAAGGAGTCCGTTCCACGTAGCCGACTGGAATCTCAAATAGCGACGCGGACGGTTCGCCCTCCGCTACGAGGAGTGCTTCGCGAGTCGTCCGGGTGGAGCGAGAATCGGGCTGACGGAAAGCAGAGACTTCTTTGAGAGTGAAACAGTCAAGCGCTGGAGCCCGCCATTCCGTACGCTCGATCGTCTCGCCTGGGGCGAGTGGCTTCGCTGTCTGGACAACAACCGTGTCGTAACCCAGCACGCTCACATGCGGAGCGGTCGCGTTTGAGCTACAAGCAGAGCGAGAGGGCGGCGCGGCAAACCGAGCCACAGTCCTATCGGAATACGGATATGTTGTGACCGATTCGGTCGAGGGGTCCACCGACGTCCGTTTGCGGGCAGACAAATCCGAGATGACCCTCATGTCGCCCCAGTCTCCATTTGGCATAATCTGTCTCTTGAAGTCCTCCACTTGGGAGCCATCCTCTCTCACGGCATAAATGTCATTCTCAATACGCATTGGGGCTGTTGCCTCGCCGACGTACATTCTCTCGGCCATTACAGCAGTGAAGGGCCTCCAGCGTGGCTGGTCTGCCCTCGCAACAAGCCTCCGGGAAATGTGATAGGAAAAGGCGGCCAATGCGCTCACTACAAAGACCCATAAGAGGGTGCGTCTCATAAGCTTCCTCCTAACAGTCGTTACATCCAGTCAATAGGCAGCAGTACGTAGTCGCAATACAGTATGACTGAGTGCCAAATCCAAAGCCGCCGACGCAAGTTGAGTAGTCACACTGGGAATACTGGCAAGTGTCGTGCATAGGATTAGCACAGCTAGGGTTACAGTCGCAATAGAACTGGGGCCCGATATTGAATGAACCATAGCCGCAGGGAAAAGCGCGTCCTCTGATAGCACCAAAGCACGCGCTTAGCACCACTGTCGCAACCAGCAGCACAACCAAACGTCGCGTTTTCATAAAGTTTTTGCTCCCTTCCCGTGTATATCGAATGCCTGACAAATTATCAGTGGATTTCCATTTTCAACTCCAGCGACCCTCAGCATACTACTGACACCGGTTGCAACTGTCGGGCGGTCAGCGTCGGCCCATGCCTCCAAGGGCCCACAGACGCGCTGGGTGGCGCCTACGTCGCGTGCTTTTCGCGATGTAGGCGGCCCTGAAGACAAGTCGCGGGACGGGACGCGGACGGCTTGGTGGAAGGGGCGCATACATGCAAACTGCGCACGTTTGCGCCACCCGCAGCTGGCGATGTCAAGAGGCTGAGACAAGCGCGGCATACTTTGCCGTTTGACTCTTGGCGGCCCGGTGTGATCGACGAACTGGAAGATTCGGGTCGTTTTGCTCAGGTACGTCCTCTAGGGCTTGTAATGAGTGCCAAATGACCGGAAGTCGGCCGTGCCGGTTCCGCTTTCCGCATGGATGCTGACCACGGTGTCTACTGTTCCGCCGCCATAAGAAACATCGCGCGTCCGCTCGCGCATACCGCCGCCGCCGTCGCAGAATGTTGTCGTGGTCACCGGCGGATTCGTTTTCACGGTCTGGCTCGCGTATATCCTTGCGGTGCCGGTCGCTTCGCAGCGGTGAATCCAGCTCTCGATCTTCGTGGCGCCGCTGACCGAGAAATTCAAGGTTATGTCGAAGCTTTGCCCCGGTTTTTGCAATGCCCAGTCGGCAAATCCGATGAGCAACGTGTAGGGGCCCTGCGGGTCCATGCGAATCAGCACGCGCTCCGGCCCGATGGTGGCGATGCCGGAGCCGGAGAAGTTATAAAAATTGCGGGGGAAATGATAGACAATCTGCCCCTGCGAACAGGAAGTGCCCGCATAACTGGCAAGCGTTCCATTCCTGCAGGGCTCCACCCCTTGCGCCGCCGCCGCGCCCGCAAACAGGCTGACGGCAACGACAAGCATCATGGCTGGAAATATCTTCATCGTTTCTTACGTCCGGCCAGGAAATGACAGCAGTATTGGCAATCCACTCAACGCGAAGATTCCCTTCATAGGGGTACCCTCCTGCTGATTACGTCGCATTAATGTCCAAAGGATAAACCGGAGGTGGGCCCCGGGGTCAAGACCTTTTTCGAAGCCCCGACAAATTCATTTTTCGCGGCCCGCTGGGCTAACCGGCCTCCGCCGCCCGAGGCCAGGCAGGCCGGTACGGGGCAGAGAGTAGGCTATGTGAGGAGCCTCCGACGAATCCTCGGGGAGAGACCCAAGGCCGTAGCGCAAGACTCCAGTCTACCCTCTGCAGTCCCTCGTTCCGGGGGTCCCGAGAGGAAGTGCTTGAAGCTCACTGCCTGGCGGCGCGCTTGAGCTTCGCGCCCGGCGGCGGTTTCACGCCGCGCTCCTCTTGTTCGTGGCGCGGAGGATGATCAGACTTGGCGCCGGGGATCGGCTGGTCCTCCGCCGAGCTGAAAGTGGGTGCGCCCTCCTCGGCGCTGAGGCCGGTGGCGGTGGTGTAGATGGCTTCGTTGAAGGTTGAGCCGCTCTTGGCGCTGGCCACGGCAAACACGCCGAAGGCCTTGCGATTCACGTAGGACGTGGAGACGTAATCGCCCACCATGGTGCCCAGTGTGGTCGTCGGCAGCCAGGCGAGCTTCATGGGAGCCGCCAGATGCAAGGGGGCGACCCAGGTGGCGCCACCGTTCGAGGACGAAATAAAGGCCGGGGACAACTGGCAGGTGCTCGCGGTGCAGGAGGATTGGGAGTACTGGTAATAGGTGACGGACAGATGGGCTCCGCTGCCCGAGGTGGTCTTGTCGGCGTCGATCCCGGGGATGAAATGGTCCACGGTGCTGGTGACGGGGTCCTCGGGGATGCGCGCGGGCGCCGTCCAAGTGGTGCCGTTGGTGGAAGTACTCAGGACGATGTCATTAGACGAGCAGTGGGCGCGGAACCGGCAGTCCTGCCACACCACGTAGACCGTGCCGCCGCCATCCACGGCGGCCGAAGGCAGGGGTCCGCTGCGGATGCCGCCATCCTCGCCGTGATCCGAGATGCTGGAGACGGTGACCACGCTGGTCCAACTGGCGCCGCCGTTGGCGGAAGTAAACGCCTGAATGCCGTTGCCCTCGAAGGGCACCACCACGGTTCCGTTCAGCTGTACCACGGGCTGTCCGCCCAGGCCGAAGCCGCCGTTACCGGCAGGGTGAAGCGGCGAACCCCAGGTGACGCCACCGTCGGTGGAGGTGCTCATGTTGATCTGGTCTCCGTTATCCGGATTGTCCCACTCCACGTAGCAATTGCCGTAGTGTGGGCTGGTGGACCAGGTGTCGCAGACAATCCAGTCCTTGTCGGAGCTCACCACGTTGCCCCCTACCGAGACGGGGTTGTTCCAGTTGATGCCGTCGGTGGAGCGGCTCACGATTACCGCCGGAATCGCTCTTCCCGAGTCCACGATGGGAAGAGAGGCGATCATCCAGATTCCGTGCAAGGGGTCGTAAGCGACGGAGGGGTCACTGTCGCGGTCGTACGGGTTGCCGGCGCCCTGAATGTTGGTGATGCCGGGGAGGAACCCATTGGTCCAGGTGTTGCCGCCGTCCAGTGAGGTCGCAAAGCCGATGTCGGACGAGCCGCCGTTGGTGAAGCGTCCGCTCTGGAAGGTCGCCACGATGGTGGAGTCGAAGGAAAAAGTGTCAGGCTCAACCTGGGTGGCGTGCTGGCTGGTGCTGTTCGTGAACGTGTCGGTACTGAGCCGGTTCAGCACCACGGACCCAGCCGGAGCCCCGGCTTGGAACCCATTTTGGGCTTCAGCGGCGGGCGCCAGCAGCGATGCCAGCCCGAACGCCGCGACTAGAGCAGAGGCAGCGCCTGCGGGGCGGTGACACTGGACTGCGACCTGTTGACTCATCGAGCTCGCTCCCTTGCAATTGAGTTAGGTGAATCACGATGCTACACGCGTAGCAGAGGCTTGTCGAGGGGGGTTACCAACGTCGTTAACATTGACCGTTCGCGAGCATTTTGCCGCAGCCAGCGGGCTTGGATGCTATGCTGAGGCGAAGGGTGGTTGCAGATGCCTACGGCCGTTATGTCGAACGCCCGGGTGCCGCCGATGCGAGGAAAGAAGATCCCGCAATTTGATCTTAAGCGGCAACAGGCAAGCCTCGAGACCGAGATCCGCGCCGTCCTCGACCGCGTGTGCCGGAGTGCGTCCTTCATCCTGGGCGAGGAAGTAGAGAGGTTCGAACAGGAGTTTGCCGCCTACGTGGAGGCGAAGCACTGCGTGGCCGTCAATTCCGGCACGAGCGCCCTGCACCTCGCGCTGCTGGCGGCCGGAGTGGGTCCGGGCGACGAGGTGATCACCACCGCGAACACCTTTATCGCCACGGCCGAGGCCATTTCCTACACGGGCGCGACCCCGGTGTTCGTCGACACCAACCCCGCGACCGCCAATATTGATCCGAAGCGGGTGGAGCGGGCAGTGACGCCTCGCACGCGCGCGATTCTGCCCGTGCACCTTTACGGCCGCCCGGCCGATCTTGGTCCCATACTGGATCTCGCCCGCAATATGCGGACTCCTTCCGGCCCGTCCGGGAAGCCTCTGGCCGTGATCGAAGACGCCTGCCAGGCGCACGGCGCGCGCTACCAGGGGCGGCAGGTAGGAGCGCTGGGCTTCGCGGGTGCTTTCAGCTTTTATCCGACGAAGAATCTATCCGCCTACGGCGAAGGCGGGGCGCTGGTCACCAACGATGACGAGGTGGCGGCGCTGGCCCGCAGCCTGCGCACGCACGGCGAAAGCCACCGCTACTTCCACGATCGCATCGGTTATAACTACCGCATGGAGGGTTTCCAAGGAGCCGTATTGCGGGTGAAGCTCAAACGGCTGCCGGAGTGGACCGCCAGACGCCAGGAGATCGCCCGGCGGTACCGCCAACTGCTGGCCGGGTCGCCCGTGACCGTGCTGCTCGACCGTCCAGGGGACGAATGCGTGTTTCACCAGTTCGCCGTCAATGTGAGCGATCGCGACCGGGTGCGAGCCGGGCTTGAATCGCAAGGCGTGTCGACCGCGATTTTTTACCCGCGGCCGATTCATCTGCAGGCGCCTTATCGCAGCAGTAAGTTCCCTGCGGGAAGCCTGCCCGAGACCGAGCGCGCTTGCGAACGAGTCCTGTGCCTTCCCCTCTTTCCTGAGCTTACGGACGCCGAGGTGGCCTACACCGGTCAGACCCTGGCGGGGCTGATCAAGGCGAACGACGAACGGGCTCAGGATGACAGGGGCCTAATAGCGTGATGCAGAACGACAGATCAAATTAGGGCACTACCCGTGCTGCTTCACCCCAACACAGTTTTAATCCGGGCCGGCTTCGGGTAATCTATCCTCACATGTTTGGATAAAGGAGGTTAGGGCGATGAACCGAAGAGAAGTTCTGGGTGCAATAGCTGGACTGGCCGTAGCGGAGGCCATTCCGGCAGAATCCGGGTCAGGCGGGCTCCGGGGCGATTCGTTGGGCGCGGCTTCGGACACTCCCTCCGGCGAAATGATCTACCGGACGCTCGGGAAGACCGGGGTCAAGGTGTCCGCCATCGGTCTGGGCGGCTACCACATCGGAGTGCAGTCAGACCCGCAGGAGAGCATCCGCATCATCCGCACCGCCATCGACAAGGGCGTCACTTTCATGGACAACTGCTGGGACTACAACGGCGGTGAGAGCGAGCGGCGCATGGGACAGGCTCTGCGCGACGGCTACCGGCAGAAGGTGTTCCTCATGACCAAATTTGACGGCCGCACCAAGGAAGCCGCCGCCAAGCAGATCGATGAGTCGCTCGAGCGCTTGCAGACCGACGTGATCGACCTGATTCAGTATCACGAAAACATCCGGCCGGAGGATCCTGACCGCTACTTCGCCTCGGGCGGAGCTCATGAAGCGGTGATGGCCGCCAAGCAGGCCGGCAAGGTTCGCTACATCGGATTCACCGGCCACAAAGACCCGAGCATCCATCTGCGGATGCTGGAAGAGGCGCAGGCCCACAACTTCCATTTTGACTCCTGCCAGATGCCGCTGAACGTCATGGACGCGCACTTCCGCAGTTTTGGACATGAGGTGCTGCCGAAACTGGTGGAGCAGGGTATCGCCGCGCTCGGTATGAAGTCAATGGGCGATGGCAACGTGCTCCGCAGCGGGGTGGTCACGCCCATCGAGTGTCTTCACTATGCCTTGAGCCTGCCGACTTCGGTGGTGATCAATGGCTGCGAAAGCGTGGCGCGCGTCGAGCAGGCGCTCGAAGCGGCGCGGACCTTCCAGCCCATGACTTCCGAGCAGATGACCGCGCTGCTGGCCAAGACCAGGACGGCCGCTATGACGGGGCAGTTCGAGCCCTTCAAGACCACCAGCAACTTTGACGGTACGGCGCAGAATCCCCAGTGGCTGGGATAACGGAGCCCGAAGGGTTCGCCACCAAGACACCCCGGAGGCAAGCGAAGCTTGAAGAAGGCCCTTGTGTCTGTGCTGGTGGCGGCGTTGACCTTCCTGGCCGCCTGGATTCTGACGGTCAACTTCTACGTCACCTGGAAGGCCTTCGAGCGCCAGGCTTCCGCCACTTCTGAGGCGTTTCGACTCGGCTTTCTGGTCGCCGGCCTTGTGGGCGCCGCCGCGTTCGGCGTCACGCTTTATCTCTTGCAATTCGGGCGGACGCGTCCCAAGTCTTCAAGGTGATCCGCGATGCCTGCCGGAAACTTTGTTGGCGTTTCGTAGGTGGCCAAAGGGCGATCTGGAGGCCGAGGGATACCTACCTTCCATCGGCGTAGTAGCCCTGGCTCACGTGGAGCTTCACGCCTGGCCGGGAGCACTTCAGACGGACGGCGTGGTACCGGCCGTCGCTCGGACCGGTGGGAGCGAATCCGAGCGTGTAAGTGTAGGTGAGGGCGGCCGCGATCCCGTCGATTTCCCGCTGCAGCACTTTGGGGTTGAGCGCCAGGTAGAAGAGGCCTCCGGTCTGCTTGGCAAAATACTGCGCGGCTTCGATCCCTCCGAAAGGCGGCTGTCCCCCGCGGTCCACCCAGGGCAGCAGGCTGTAGACCGTGACATCGCGGCGCTCGATCTGCTCCAGCGTCTGGAGCTGGTTGTGGTAGCTGTAGGTGTCCGGCGAGTCCGACACCACCAGGAGGGCCCGGTGCCCCGGCTGGCCCGCGAAGCGCTCCTCGGCGAGCGTGTAGATGGAATCATAGAGCCCGGGGGTGCCCTCAGGCGTCTCAGCGAAAACGTCTTGGAGGGCGGAATCGAGTTTGGCCAGATCGCCGGTGAAGTCGCCGTGTAGCTGCGCCTTTTCGGCAAAGCTGGCCACAAAAGCCTGGTCGCCCGGGCGCAGCACCTTGTGCAACAGGTCCGAGTAGGGCCGCCAGCCGGCGGGGTCGGGCTCGTAGAGTTCGCTGCGGCTGGTCTCGATCAGGATGCCGAGGGAAATGGGCTCCGGCGGGCGCCGGGCGAAATAGGTCACGGGCTGGGGACGGCCTTCGTCGAGCAATTGAAAGTCGCTGGCGGTGAGATCGAGCACCAGCTTCTTTCCCCTGCCCTCGGCGAGCACCCAGAGCTTCACCATGGACTCGGCCGCCGTGGCCGCGGGCTTGCCCACGTGATCGGCCCTGTTGGCCGGGTCCGCTGCGTCCGCTTGAACCGGGGAGCCAGTCCGAGGCGTCGCCGTCAGGGCGAACAGCAGCGCCAGGGCCGAAATGGTCTGCCAGGTTCGCATGCCGCGGTAGACTCTGATCCCACCGCCTTCTCGTCACCAGGGTGGCGCATACATCGGTTTCTGATGTATGCCATCAAGGCACGCCGTTCATCTCCACGCGTGAAGCATTCATTCAGATAATAGAACCTGCAATTGGATCACGTCCAGTCAGCCGATTGTGTCACCGGCCCGCCTTTGGCAGGATCGTTGTGCATCTAGCGGGCAGCCACGGTCGATCAAATTGAGCCACTAAGCAGGCCTGTACTCGTTCAGAATGATCAGTGACACTCCTGATAGAGTGTCCCGATGCAGATCAAGTCTTCTTCCGTGTGGGTCCACCAGACTGCGCACCAAGCGGCCTTCGCTTGGCAGGCGGGGTACGGCGCCTTCAGCGTCAGCCAATCCAACCTACCAGCAGTGGTGAAGTGTATTCGCGACCAAGAGCAGCACCGGCGCCAGATTTCCTTTCAGGAGGAATTCATCGCCTTCCTGAAAGCGCAGGGCATCGCCTACGACGAGCGGTATATCTGGGAGTAGCCTCTGCCGCCCGAAGTACCTATTCTCTCGCACTCCAGAAGGAATCATTCTGGCAATACGCGGGGGCGTCTTGCCGAGAATCGTACGTTGGGGGCGTAGGCAGAACGACGGGCCGCGCTTGCGGCGCTACGGATTTGAGAGTTTGAGGCCCACGATACCGGCCAGTATAAGCACGATGCTGACGATCCGAGCGGTGCTGGCAGGTTCACCGAATAGAACAATTCCCAAAACGACAGTGCCGACAGCTCCCACTCCAACCCAAATACTGTACGCCGTGCCGACTGGCAGCGCCTTCATTGTGACACCAAGCAGTCCGAGGCTAATGACCATGGCTAAAATCGTCCAGATCGTAGGCCATAGCCGGGTGAAGCCTTCGGTGTATTTCAGCCCGATGGCCCATCCGACTTCAAAAAGCCCAGCGACAACGAGAATTACCCATTGCATCGGTTCTCCTCCGGGGTGCTCACGAACTCTGGCTAAAGGGGCGGCGTGTTCTGCAGTGCCCTCTCGCAACACTGGTAAGGTGATGCTGCAGCCGCGAAATTGACGAAAAATCATAGTTCGGGCGTACAGTCAAGTCAACCACTTTTTTCACCGAAGCAAGCCGTCTTGTCGTATTCTCGCTCCTCCGGGAGTGAAGACTTTCAGCACGAAGGGACCGAACGAACGCGAAGGACACGACTCAGAATCTGTGTCCGTCATGTGATCTTAGACCTGCGGCCAGCCCCCCGGGTGGTCCTGAAGCCATTCACGGCTCGGGACATGATCTCGCGCTGGGACGTGATCGAAGTCCATCGTCGCGCCACCTCCTCGGCGGCCACTTTGTTTCTTGACACCTTGCAACGTCGCCTGCCTTTTCCCCTGCGGGCCCTGCCGGTGGACGGTGGCCGCGAGTTCGCCGCTCTGTGCGAAGCGGCTTGCCCGCAGCGCGGCCTGCGCTTGTTCGTGCTGCCTCCGCACTCTCCCAAGCTCAACGGCCAGGTCGAGCGTGCCAACCGCACCCCCACCGAGGAGTTCGATGAGGTCAGCCCCGGCTCGCTCCCCATCGCTCAGCTCAATCAGGAACTCCAGGCTCGGGAACGAACCTACAACACCGTTCGCCCTCACCCAGCCCTGGCCTACCTCACTCCCCAGGAGTTCTTGGCCCAAGCCTCATCTCTAAGAAAGGAGCTTGAGTGTCACTAATCTACTGGACGAGTACAAGGCCTTGACGGAGTCAAAGATCCTGACGTATACTATACAGGTAACGCTAGTATGATTATGAGTCTCGTTACCCGAGGCATGCTCGCTGGCGATCCCAGACCGCCTGGATTCGTGCCCTGGCCCAAGGCTGGAGTTGGCCCTGGGCCGAGCGCGTGCCGACGCGAGAAGCCGATCTTTTCAGGGCATGTTGGTCACCGGAGGCACCGTGTTTGCGGTGGGCATCATCCAACCTTCGGGCGGGCTTCGGCCCGCCCAAGTGGGGGCGGACGCTTTTCTCGGCTCGGGATGAGGTCGGGAAGTCTTTTAGAATCAGCGAGGGTTTCGAGCCGGACTGGCTCTCTGATTGATGCCGGATTAGCTGCCCAGGTTCGATGTATGCAGCTCATAATAAACAAGATGGATTCTCCTGACGAGGGCTGGCTTGGAGGGGCGTCGAATTTTCACATCGAATTTTGTACGAACGAACCCAGCATCTTACAGAAAATAAATGAGATACTATTTTTGGAATTGGCGAAAACCCAGCATGTTTGATGAAATAAAATGACTTATCGGCATAAACCCAGCATCTTGTTGATAAAAGAACCACTTCTTCTCCAGCGGGGCGGCGGGATATGCCATATTGCTATGAAATAAAAAGACTTATCATCGATTTGCCAGCATGTTTATGAAAATAAAGGCGGTATCCCATCGTGGAACGGTGAACGGTCATGAATGAAGCCGTTTCTCGCCTCGCTTGCTTCGAGCTCTGGGGCGGAAACACGAAGACCAATCATGAGGTGGAGCTTCCCGGCCTCGTAGGATGGGTTCACTCCGATCCGCTCGAGCTGGCGGCGGGCGGGGGAGACGTTCACTACTTCTCGGTCTGCAGCCACGGAAGGATCTCCCGCATTGCTCTGGCGGATGTGGCCGGACACGGCGGATCCGTAAGCGGGGTGGCGGAGAGACTGCGGGGCGTGCTGGAGCGGCACACCGATAGCTGGGACCAGTCGGTTCTGATGCGGGAGCTCAATGACGCTTTTCTTGAGGGGGCGGTCGGCGTCCAGTACGCCACCGCCGCGGTGCTGGGCTTCTACGTCGAGACCAGCGAGCTGCTGTTCAGCAACGCCGGTCACCCGCCAAGCCTCTGGTATCGCGCCGAGCCGCAGACCTGGCACCTGCTTCAGGACTGCACGCCTTATGCGGTTGAGATCGAGGGCTTGCCGCTCGGCATCATTCCGGGCACCAGCTATTCCCAGACCGCGGTCCGGTTGGGCGTGGGCGACCTGGTGATTCTTTACACCGACGGCCTCACCGAGGTCATGGACGCCGCCGGCAACCAACTCGGCTCGCAGGGTCTGCTGGAAATTGCGCGCCGTTTGCCTGCGGGCTCGCCCGGGGAAACCGCTCAGGCTCTGCTCGCCGGGGTCCAAGCCTTTGGCGGCCGTGGTCCCCGGCGGGACGACGCCACCGTCGTGGTCCTTCGGCGTGTGAGCGAGCAAACCCCCTTCCCTTAGCTCCACAGATCGAGGAGAAATCGATAGCCTAGCTATGTACGCTATTTCTCCTCACTCGTTCCAACCCTCATGCTGCGGCCAGTCGAGGATCCGCTCGTGCAGCTCCTGGCGCGGCAGTTCCGTGAAGGTCTTCTTCGAGCCCTCATCCAGATTGCCGTCCTGCGACTGATAGATCCAGCCCATCTCCTGCTTGAGGGCGGCCGCTTCGCCGCTCAGATAGACGGCATACTTCTGGTACTGATACGGCGCCGGCTGGTAGCCTCCCGATCCGTAGGCCTGATCCGCCAGCACCACCGTGGTTGGGGCGAGCTGCTGCGCGCGCGCCAGCTCCTGGCAAGCCTTCAGCGTGAACCAGTTGGCGGTGCGATGGTCCACGTGCCGCTCGTCGGGATGAGAGACCGCAATCATCGCCGGGCGGAACTCCGTGATCAGCCGCTTGGCGGCGTCAATCACGGCGTCGCGCGCGTAGGCTAGGTTGGGTTCGAACATCTGCTCGTAGGGCGCGTGATCAACGGCCAGGTAGATCGATAGAAAGGGATTGGTCCTGCTGACATGCCGGAACCAGATCTCGCCCGATCCCCCGTCGGGCAGGCCGAGGAAGCTTACCTGGTCGCGCTTGAGGCCGAGGTGCTCGAGCGCTTCGGCGGACTCTTCCATGCGCACGGTGCCGAACTCGCGCGCCCGGATGGGATCACAGGGATGGCCGTCGAAGTAGCGCTCGCATTCGCCCACGTCGCCACCGGTGTAGAAGACCACGCGGACCGGCAATCCGGCCTCAACCATGGCGCGCATGAGACCCGCCCAAGGATGCTCGTCATCTTCGTGCGGACAGAAGACCATGAGCGAGGACGGCAGCTTGTTGACGGCGAGCTCGGTGGTGGCGGACGCGAGGTCTTTGCCCGCGCCGCGCTCGGAGAGCGTAACGGTGTAGGTGCCGACGTCGGCGGAGTCTGGTATTGGCCAGGCGTCAGGCAGGGAGATCTCACCGGAAGGGCCGCGCATGAGATCGGCGATGTCTGCCGCTCGAACCTCGCGTCCTTGCGCATCGCGAATCTCAACGTGAAGGCTCGCCCCGGACGGCAGCGACTTGAGAGTCGCCTTCAAAGTCACATCGTCGCCGGGCCGGTAGAGTGTGTGGGAGTGGTCGAGCGCAATAACCGGGGAAGTGTATCCTGGAGGATAGAACTCGCGGTATTTGGAGTCATCGATCTCATCGTTGTACGGATGGGTGTAGTTACGGCTGTAAGGCTTCGGCAGCACCTCGCCTCGCTCTCTTACGATGACCTGCGGCGAGAACTGCATATCGAGCAGGTCCTGGCGCTCGTGGTTCCAAACCGCGACCGTGTATCGATCGACCTCGGGCGGCGCCACTCCCTCATGCCGCGCCGGTCCGCCCGCGCCCATCACGGCCACTTGCGACCCTTGGAGAAAGGTTGCCGTGCCCGCGGGCTCCATCGGCAGCGTCGCCTGGCCGTGAGCCGGAATGTCGAGGCTTTCCCGCAGCACGACCAGGCCCAGCGAGGGATTCACGGCCATTCGTCCCGGCGCATTCTGCGGGCCCGAGAACGTCGAAATCCAGGGATAATTCTCGTTGGAGAACTCCACCCGCAGACCTTTCAGGTCCTCACCCGTCAGGTTTGCGATCGCGATCTCACACCCGATGCGCTCGCCGGGTGCATAGAAAGCCTTGTCAAGCGTCAAACGGGTAATCTGCAGCCGCTTCTTGTAGGCGAAGAAATCCGGCGCCTTCTTGGTAGCCACCACCTGGTGGTCAGAGCGATCTTCGACGGCCATGGTGACCGTGTAAAGGCCGGTAGGAGCGTCGGAGGGGACAGGCCATTGCCCCTGGTAATGGATCTCGGGTCCAGCGCCGGTCTCGGGCTGAAGTTCCACACGGGCGGAGGAACTTGCGCCCGCATACTGCACGTTTGCAAACACCTTATAGCGGCTCTCATCGGTTGCGCCATTGACTGTGGCGCGGAAGACCGCCGTCGACCCAACGTTGTACCCGGTGTGGACCGGTGCGCCGTTCACCGAGATCTTGAGCGCCGCGAGCGAGGCCGAACCGCACAGGGTCGCTACCATGATGGGCAGCCAGCGTATGATTCGCACATGAGCCTCCGGCTCGAAGGTAGCCTAATATTTTCGCAGGTCGAACGCCGCCAGCCTAAGAATCTTTTTGCGCGCTACCGCCCACAGCGCCTGCGTGCAAGCGGACAAGTCCGCAGCCGAGAGCGCCAGGAGGCGCACCACGCAACCTCTGCGCGCTGCAGTCCCGGCGCCTCCAGCCACTCCTGGAAAGGCCCGAAGCTGCCCCTCTGCGGCGACCGCCAGCCCGTCCCAATCTTCGGATGGGTCGGCGAAGACGGCCAGCGTCGCCAGGTAGTTGAAGCCTTCCATCCTTCCCAGTTTCTGAAGCGGACCGCGCGAGGGCTTTGTTGACTTCAAAGAAGTGGTTGTGAGACCCGACCTGGATAGGGCGATCGCCGGTGTTGGCTACTTCCAGCTCGATTGTGCGCCGCCCGGCGTTGGCTATGACGGGGTCCTTCGCCAGCCTGTATTCGCCCGGGATCATGTTCAAGGCCGTGACAAGCGCAGAGCGATGTGTGACACCGAGTGACAAGTGACGAGCAGAAAACTAGAAGCCGGAAGTCAGAGTCCAGAACGGGCGCAACTGGCAGTTTCGGAACTCAGAGGGATAACGGGCGCGACCCGACACGCCCGCGACTATTCTCACGGCCAGCTCCACCGCCAGCAAGCCGAAGAGTATTGGCGCGGACAGAGCCGAGAATCCGACAATGCTCCTGACTGCTCGTTACTGCCTTCAGGCCCACCACATCTCCTTCAGCTTCTCCCGGATCACGATCTCTTTCAGAAACCCGGCTGCCTTGCCCAGGCCCTCTTCGATCGACATCAAGCTGTCTTCGTGCTCGATCGAGAGCACATCATCGTAGCCTACCATCTGCAGCGTGGAGACGAGGTCCGTCCAGAACTCGCGCCCATGGCCGTATCCGACCGTGCGAAAGAGGAATGAGCGGTGGATCTCGTCACTGTAAGGCTTGGTGTCAAGCACGCCGTTCACCTGGGTGTTCACGCCGTAGATCTTGGTGTCTTTGGCATGCACGTGGAACACGGCCTCGCCGAGAGCTCGTACGGCGGCGCAGGGATCGATGCCCTGCCAGAACATATGGCTGGGGTCAAAATTGCATCCCACTGCCTTGCCCGCCTCGGTGCGAAGGCGCAGCATTGTCTCCGGGTTGTACACTAGGAATCCGGGATGCATCTCGATGGCCACGCGCACGCCGTGGTCTTCCGCGAATTTGGCGTGTTTCTTCCAGTATGGTATGGCTTTCTTCTCCCACTGCCACTTGAGCAGATCGAGATAGTCGGGAGGCCAGGGCGTGGGCGACCAACTGGGGTACCTGGCGTTGTCCGAATCACCCGGGCAGCCGGAAAAATCGATCACGGTCTGCACGCCCAGCTTCTCGGCCAGCAGGATGGTCTTGCGGCTGACTTCAGCGTTGGCGCCGCCGAATTGCTTGTTGGGATGGAGGGCGTTGCCATGAGAACTCAGGGCGCTGATCGCGATCCCCTCAGCGTCGAGCCTCTGTTTGAATTCCTTCAGTCTAGCCGAATCTTTCAGCCACTCAAGCTTGACGTGCGGATCGCCCGGATAGTTCCCTGTTCCCAGTTCGACGGTCTGGATGCCCAGCGGTTTGATCTTGCCGATCACCTCGTCCAGACTGAACTTCGAGAAAAGTGCTGTGAAAACACCGACCTTCATGAGATTCTCCTCACACCAGAGTTTCCGCCCGCCGTTCAGCGGAAGACCGTGTATTATAAACCGCCTGAATGGAGTCATGCGAAAAAAGGCGGGAAGAGGCTATACAGGACTCGACCATGCAAACCACGCTTCGCAGTCCAGAAAGACGGGCGCGACAGCGTCCCGGCTTTTGATATCATGCCGGAACATAACGGAGGCGTTCCATGGACCTGCAGGATCGAGTGGCACTAGTGACGGGCGGAACTGGAGCGCTGGGCAGCGCGATCGTCCTCGATCTCCTGGCAAGCGGCGCCCGCGTGGCCGCGACATACACGGTGGAGCCCGAGTGGCACCATCTCTCCAGTCGAGCCGGGGTCTCACGCTCTAGACTCAAGGGCATCCCGGCGGACTTGACCGAGGCTGATGATGTCCGGACGGCTGTGCGGTCGCTGCAGAATGTTCACGGCCGCATCGACTTCCTGCTGGCCATCGCCGGCGCCTTTGCAGCCGGCAAGATTCACGAGACCTCGGAAGCGGTCTGGGACCGCATGATGGACCTGAACCTGAAAACTCTGTTCTCCGTCTTGCGGCCCGTGATTCCGATCATGATCGAGCAGAACTTCGGCCGGATTGTGACCGTTTCAAGCGGTGCCATCTTGAGCGGTCCCGGCGCCGGCATCGCTGCCTACGCGGTATCCAAAGCTGCCGTCCGCCATCTGAGCGAAATTCTGGCAGAGGAAGTGAAGGGCTACAATATCCGCGTCCAGTGTTTGATGCCCGGCACCATGGACACCGAGGCCAATCGCCGCGCAATGCCCATGGCTGACCCCTCCCGGTGGGTGAAGACCGATGAAGTGGCGCGCGTGGTTCACAGATTGCTCCTCGACGGCGCGGATTCGCCATTGGTCGTGCCGATCCTTCAGCCTGGCACCCCAACCTAAACCCGCGCGAGCGTGTCAAGCCTCCCGCGCAAGCCGGGGATCCGCCTCTAAGCAAGACGGGGGGCTTACCTCGTTACTTGGCCGTTTTGCCGTCGCCAGCTTAAGATGCCCTCATGGCTTCTCTCGACCCAGTCGAAGCGCTGCGGCGCGTGCCTTTTTTTGCCGTGCTGCCCACCGAGGAGCTACAGACGCTCGCCCGGCACTGCGTGGTGCGGCAGCTTCCCAAGGAGGGCCTCCTCTTCGCCGAGGGCGATCCCTGCGATGGTCTGCTGATTGTGCAGTCCGGCGCAGTCAAGCTGTGCAAGATGGCCGAGAGCGGCCGCGAGCAGGTGTTGGCCGTGGAGCGCGCCGGCTCTACCGTGGCCGAACTGCCTCTATTTGACGGTGGCAATTTTCCGGCTTCGGCCGTGGCTGTGGAAGACTCCACCCTGCTGTTCCTCCCCAAGCGTGAGTTTCTGGACCTCTGCCGCAGCCATTCCGAAGTGGCCATCGCTGTGATCCGCACGTTGGCCTCGCGTTTTCGCTATCTCACCAGCCTCGTCGAAGAGCTCTCCCTCAAGGAAGTCAGCCACCGCCTCGCCCGCTTTCTGCGCGACCGCGCGCTGCGCTTCGGGGTCCGTACCCGGCGCGGCGTGGAGTTCCCGCTCGAAGAAACCAACCAAGAGATCGGCGCTGAAATCGGCACCGTGCGTGACCTGGTCTCGCGCAACCTGCGGCGCTTCGTGGACCGCGGCATCATCAAGATGGAGCGTCGCCGCGTGATCGTCCTCGACATGGAAGAGCTTGAAGCGCAGGTGGCCGGAAGCAAGCGCGCAGTGGTGGGCGAGAGATAGCCGTCAACAGACTTCGAAGAAGCCGGAGCGCCGATTCCCGCTCGAGTTGGTACTGTTCCCCGGGGAGTTGTCCGCCGAGCTGGCGAATGGAAGGGCGTTTTAAAATTTGCGACTTGCGTGTGGGCTGTTCTGCCTTGCTAGCTGATCCCGAACCCACCCGCCTTCTCGAACGCGTACGCCACCCGGAGCAGCCGCGACTCGTCGAAGTGCCGCCCGAAGAGCTGCATGCCGACGGGCAGCGACAGCTCGCCGTGAGCGGCATCGCCTTGGGTCCGGCCGCACGGCACGCTGATGCCCGGAATGCCTACGAGATCAGCCGTGACCGTGTAGATGTCGGCCAGGTACATCTGGAGGGGGTCGTTCGCGCGCTCGCCGATCTTGAAGGCAGGCACGGGGGATGTGGGGGTGACGATCACATCCACGTCCTTGAAGGCTTCGGTGAAATCGCGCGCCAGCAGCGACCGCACTTTCTGGGCTTTCAGGTAGTAGGCGTCGTAATAGCCGGAGCTAAGCACATAGGTGCCAAGCATGATGCGCCGCTTCACTTCGGCGCCGAAGCCGGCGTCGCGCGTCTTTTCGTACATTTCGCGCAGGTCACAGTACTCCCGCGCGCGCAGGCCGTACCGAACGCCGTCGTAACGGGCCAGATTGGAGCTCGCTTCGGCGGTGGCGATGATGTAGTAGCAGGCGATGGCATAATTCGTGTGCGGCAGGCTAACGGAGACGATCCGGCAGCCAAGCTTCTGCAGCAGGTCGATCCCCTCTTGAATGTTGCCGCCGATTTCGGGGGCCAGGCCTGCGAAATACTCGCACGGCACGCCCACTCGCAGGCCGGTCACGTCCTTCTCGATCTCGGCCTCGTAGTCGGGCACAGCGGCCTCGGCTGAGGTGGAATCGTTCGGGTCGCGCCCCGCAATCACTTTCAGCACGGCCGCTACGTCGCGCACGGAGCGTCCGAAGGGGCCGATATGATCGAGCGAGGAAGCGAAGGCTACCAGGCCGAATCTCGAGACGCGGCCGTAAGTGCCCATCATGCCCACGACGCCGCAGAAGGAGGCGGGCTGGCGAATGGAGCCTCCTGTATCGGACCCGAGCGAGACGGCGGACAGGTTGGCGGCCACGGCCGCTGCTGAGCCGCCGCTTGAGCCGCCGGGCACGCGAGTAAGATCATGCGGGTTGCGCGTAGGATGAAAACCAGAGTTCTCCGTCGAGGACCCCATGGCAAATTCGTCGCAATTCGTCTTCCCCAGGACACAGGCTCCGGCGGCTTCAAGCCGGACCACGGCAGTGGCGTCGTAGGGCGCGATGAAGCGCTCGAGCATTTTGGAGCCACAGGTGGTGCGCACGCCGCGCGTCAGGATCACGTCTTTGACGGCGGTGGGCACGCCCGCCAGGGGCCCCAGACTTTCGCCCGCCGCTATAGCCTGATCCACGTGGAGCGCTTGCGCTAGAGCCCGCTCGGGGGAGAGCGTCAGGTAGGATCGCACGTCCTGATCCACGCGTTCGATGCGCTCCAGGTACGCGCGCACCAACTCCGCCGCCGAGGCTTTCTTGCGACGCAGAAGGTCGCGAATTTCAGTGAGGGCTAAAGTGGTGAGGTCCATTGAAGCAGCCGGGGGGAGAGGCCGGTTTCTGGTCACTCCCGGTCGATGACCCGGGGTACCTTGAAGAGATCGTCGCCGCGCTCCGGGGCGTTGCTCAGGGCCTCATCCGGGGAGAACGTCTTGCGCGCGGAGTCGAGGCGCATGGCGAAGTCGGCGGAGCCTTGCGCCAGCACCTGGGCCATGGGCTCAACGTCCTTGATGTCGAGTTCGTTCAGCTTGGCCATGTATTCCAGAACGGAATCGAGCTGCGGCAGAAACTCGCGGACCTCTCCCTCGGTCAGCTTGAGGTGCGCGAGCTCGGCCACGTACCGGACTTCCTTCTCGGTCAGACTCATCCGTTGACCCTAATGCACCTGGGCGGCGTACGCCCAAAATACTTGGCGAACGAGCGCGCCATGACAGCGCGGATTTCGGGGTCCAATCCGTCCAGTCCACTCACGGGACCCGTCTCAGGCCAGCCCGTGAGCTGCGGCTGGCACTCCAGGAAGATTTCCGGCCTGGTTTCAGCGTCTCCCAGCTCCGAGCCCAGATCGGGAGTGAGCCGCACCCTCACCTGCTTCACCAGCGGCCGGCCGAGCGCGCTGTTGACGGCGGCGCGTATCTCCTCACGCAATCCTCGAAGCTCGATAGCCCAGGACTCGCTGGAAGTGACGAGCGTCAGGGTGCCCTCTCTGAAGCCGAAGGGCCGCGCCTGCCCCGCCAGGCACTTCCCGGCCACACTCGGCCACAGGCCCGCCAGCACGTCGAGCACCGGCGCGCGCTCGCCTTGAACATGTTGCTTCAGAACCCGAGGCAAAATCTTGCCGACTTCCTCCATGGCCGCCGTCCGTTTTTTCCTCTTGGGAACGCCAGTGTAGCATACCGATCCCAGCCGACATAGTCCGATATCGCAGACCCCTATCGCAGCTTTCCTCGCCCAAACGAAACAAGTGCGATTATGCTGGTTGCGATGCGGCTCATTCTCGCTTCTAGCTCTCCTCGCCGGCAGGAACTTCTGCGCCAGGCGGGCTACGAGTTTGAAGTGCGTCCAAGCTCGGTGCCGGAGGAACACGTCGTAGGCGAGACGCCGGAGGATTTCGTGCGACGCCTGGCCACAGCGAAAGCCTTGCAGGTCGCCGCCGGGTCCCCGACGGGCAGTGTCGTGCTTGGGGCGGACACGGTGGTGGTCGTGCGCGGCGAGATTCTCGGCAAACCTCTGGACGCCGAGGACGCATCTCGTATGCTGAGCATGCTCTCGGGCCGCGCCCATCAGGTAGTGACCGGAGTGTGTTTGGTGCGAGCCCCGGACAGGATGGTGGCGGTCAAACACGCCGCCACCCGGGTACGGTTCCGGCGGCTCGATGAGGCAGAGATCCGCGATTACGTGGCGAGCGGCGAGCCGGCCGACAAGGCGGGAGCTTACGCCATCCAGGGGCGGGCTTCCCGGTTCGTGACTCGCATCGCAGGATGCTACTTCAACGTGGTCGGCCTGCCCATCTCGCTGGTAGACGAACTACTGAGGTCAACTCGGACCGCCACCTGACGCTTGCGGCCGTGCCGAGGGGTCCAAGGAGGACGAATTCGATGACCCAATACACCAGAATCGCGACCCCGGTTGCGGCTCTCGGTCTTCTGCTGGGCCTGGCCACCTCGGCGCTGCCGACGGGCCCGGCAGGCGCGGATCAGACAGGCCAAGCGCGCCAGACGCCCGCAGGGGACGACCCCGACACCAAGGAGTACCGGAATTTCCGGCTGAGCATGGACAACGTGGACAAGTACGTGGCGGCCTCCAAGGCGCTCGTCAAGCTCACGCATGACAATCCCGCTCTTGAGAGACAGCTGGAATCGCAGTCGGACACCACCACGATCGAGGCCGCGGTGAAGACAACGGAGAAGTACCCGGAGGTCACGGCGGCGATCAAGAATGTCGGGCTTTCCATTCGCGACTTTGTGGTGATGAGCGGGACCCTGATGGGAGCCGAGATGGCCGTGGGCATGAAGAAGCAGGGCCAGATCAAGGCTTACCCGCCGTCGGTCTCCCCCGAAAACATCGCCTTTGTGGAGCAGAATTGGGACAAGCTCAACGCCATGATGAAGGCCGTGGCCGAGGCTGCCGGACCCCCTAATCGCTAACCAGGGCCTCGATCCACCGCGGCAGATCGCGGTCATCGAAGCTGCCAATTGCAAACGCGATTCCACTTCTTGTGCGTTTCTCCCCCGGATGCGGGAACGGTTCACAGAGGCTAGACGGATCGTCGACCCGAAGAGAGAAGGACAACATCGTCTTACCCGAAGAACCGGATCGGTGCGTCTGGCCCAGGTGCAGAATTCGCCCTGCAGCGGATAGCGGCCGTCGGCTGGAGGCGATCGGACCGGAACAGGGTTGACTGTCAAAACTGCCAGTTGACCCCCAAGAACAGCCGGCGTAGGATGTCACCACAAATGGTGCCGGAAGACAGGCACCGAGAGGTGGGAGAATCACAGTGGGAAAAAAGGACAGGAAAGACAAAAAGGACAAGAAAAGCAGGAAGGGTTCGCGGCCCGAGCAGCAGAAAGAGAAGGGCAGCCCGGAGACCTATTCCGACGGCCATCCTCACGATCGAGTCCAATACCTCGAAGCCAAGCTCATTCTGAAGCCGGATCGTTTCACCTCCGTGGAGAGCTTCCGTGACTTCGGCAGGCTCGTCGAGCGCACTGCGAAGAAGCTCAAGGTTGGGTTTATCACCGACCCGAAGCTGGGCCTGAGGCCCGACGTCAGGGAAATCATCTTCGGGGATACGCCGGACTTCCGCCTTTATAATAACGCTTTCATCTTGCGGCGGCGCATCAGCTACGTGGATGGCTTCCCGGTGGGTGATCCGGAAGTCGTCTTCAAGTTCCGTCATCCGGACGAGCAAAAGGCTGCCGCACTGGACGTACGGCCAAACATCACCGGAAAGTATCGGATCAAGTTCAAAGCGGAGGCTCTGCCGCTAAAGAATGAAATCGGCGGATACCGCATCCTGTATTCGCATAACTGCGTGTTTGGCTTAAGTCAGATGCACGAGGCCGACAGGACCTCGATGACCACTCTGTGCCGCGTATTTCCAGCGCTCGCCTCCTTGAAGAAATCGGACGACGAGAAGATCAGTTTGGTCAACGAAGGGATCGTGGAAGAGGTGCTGCTGGAGCTCGGCGAGCTCGATTTTGGCAAAGGGATCGTGGCGCGGTGCAACGTGGCGCTTTGGCGTACGCGGGGTGAGCATATGCCGCTTGTCGGAGAGTTCGCCTACCAGGCCAGGTTCGAACGGAAAGAGGATGTCCACGAAAAAGCGAAGAAGCTGTGCGAGCAGTTCTTCATTACGCTGCAGCAGGACGTGAAGGATTGGATTTCGCTCGGGACCACTAAGACCGGCATGGTCTACCGGCTGAAAGGCAATCTTCCCCAAAGCCATGAGTGATCCGGCCACCGTAGCGGCCGTCCGGGGCCCATCCGAAGATGAAGCAATACCGGGCACGGTGAGCATCGCCGGGATATTCAGCGCTTTCCTGTTGATCGGGTCGACGAGCTTCGGCGGTGGGGTGGTGGCGTACCTGCGGAGCAGCCTGGTCGGCAAGCACCGCTGGGTCAACGATAAGACATTTGTCGAGTTGCTTTCCATCAGCCAGACACTTCCCGGCTTGAATGCCACCAACATGGCGGTGCTGGTAGGCGACCGCCTGCGTGGCCTAGCGGGATCCATCGCCGCCATTCTCGGGGTCTGTCTGCCCGGCGCGCTGCTCATGTTTGGAGTGGCCATCGCGTATCACGAGCGAGGTGACCGTCCCCTGGTGACGGCGATGCTGCGCGGCGTGGCAGCTGCGGCCGTAGGACTCATTCTGGCGACCAGCGTGAAGCTCGGCCGAAAATCGCTCGCCCATCTCTACGACCTCATTTTCGTGGCGATCACGGTACTTGGAGTCAACCGGCTTCACCAGTCCGTTCCGCGCGTTCTGATAGCGGTCGGGATCCTGGCGATCCTCTGGTATCGACCCCGCGGCGCAAAAAGGGAAGGTTCCGGACCATGAATCAGATCCCCGCGCTGATCCGCGTGTTTGCCTATCTGTCGCTACTGACCGTGGGCGGCGGCATGGCGGCCTTTCCCGAGCTCAAGATTCTCACAGTCGACGTCCATCATTGGCTCACCTTCCCGCAGCTAATTCACCTGTATAGCGTGGGCCAGATGGCTCCGGGCCCCAACATGATGATGATCGTATCGATCGGACAGTGGGCCGCCGGGATTCCCGGATCGGTGGTGGTGGTGATCGCCTTCTTCCTGCCAACTGCCCTGCTCGCCCTCGTGGTCGGGCGCGTGTGGAACAAGCTGGAAAAATGGCCCTGGAGAGCTTCGATTCAGCGCGGACTCGCGCCTGTTTCCATCGGTCTGCTCCTCGCGGGCTGCTTCACGATGGCCAAAGGTGCGGTAACAGGCTGGATTACCGCAGTCATTACCCTGGTGGTGTTCGGGATATTGCTCCGCAGCAAGATCAATCCGGCTCTTTTGGTGCTGGGCGGTGCATTGGTCGGCCTGTTTGCGTTTGGTCTCAAGTGATGGCGTTCGATGGCGTCCGGCAGGGGTCAAGAGCGGGAACATCGGCTGCGATGGGGAATTTCTCGGGAGCTAGGCGTGAGGCTTAGGGTCTCGAAATGGGATTCGGCGGTTCACGATTACGCCTGTTTCACCGGAAGAAGTTGCTCCCGGCTTGTCGGCGCGGGCCGGCGCGCGTCCCGCCGCAAGGCATGGTGAAGAGCCAAGACCCCGACGGAGCAGAGAAGCAGGAGCAGATAGGGCCAGAAAGAGGCTACAATTGTAGCCTCTCTACCGACCTCCAGCCCGGCGGTCACGGCGCCTTCGTTCTGCCCGCGGTGTACGGAGACGCGGAGCTCCCAGGGGCCGGAAGCCGGAACGTCGAGGGTAGCCGACTGAAGCAGCTTGTTGGTTGACTCGTCTTGAGTGGCGCGAGCCCGGATCGCCGGGCGGGCTGAACCGTCACAAGACTGGAGCGTGACGTCGACCGTCGCGTCCAGGACGGCCTCGCCTAACGCCAGGTCCTGCGCCAGCACGCTGACGCCCACGGGACCCAAGCGGGGCGGTGCCGGCGCCGTGAAAACGGTGATCCTGAAAGGCCCCGAGCGCTCATTCACAGTGACCACTCCTCCGTCGTCCAGTTCGGCCGGGGCGAAAACACCGTATGCAATGACGGCCAGCACCAGCACCATCAGAGCGGCCTGCGCGGTACGATGCCCGTCGCGGAAGCTCCGAGACGAGCCGGGGCCGCTGGCGCCGAGAACATCGAGGTCCGGCGGTAAGAGCGGCGAAGGGAGCGATACCGGCGGGGTCCTTCTTGCTTGCGCCAGAACTGGACGGGGCGAGAGCAGTCCGACCGTGATGATGACGGCCGGAACGACGAAGGCGAACGACCCGATCACCCACATGATGGCCCCGGCGGCCACCTGATCGTTGAGCGCCGAGATTCCGAAGAGCCGGGGTACGGACAGGTAGGTGGGGTACAACACCCGATCGCAGAAGGCCAGGAATGCGGAGAGTGCACTGTTCACAAAATCGCCGAGCAGCAGATACAGAGGAATGGTCCACAGGGGCCAGTGCGGCCGGTTAGGCCAAGGCCGGATGACGGGCCACCAGAACAGGATTGAGGTGACGAAAAAACAAGCGTGCTCCAGGTCGTGCCAGCCGGGCGAGCGCAGAGCTAATTCGTAGGCGGCGGGGACGTGCCAGCCGAGCATGGCCACCGCCATCAGAAGCCAGCAGACGGCCGGATGCGTCAGGATGCGTCCCAACCGGCCGAGCGGAGGCCAACTGAGGAAAGGTCCCAAGCCGTCGCGCACGGCCCAGCGCGGCAGTCCGTGGAGCAAGGGAAGGGCCGGAGCGCCCAGCAGGATCAGGGGCGGCGCCACCACCATAAGCAGCAGGTGCTGCAGCATGTGGTCCGCGAGCAGGAAGGGGTCGAAGGCGTCGATGGGCGAGGCCAGCGCCAGCCACAAGACCGCGAGTCCCGCCAGGAAGGCTGCCAACCTGGGTCGTGAGAAGACGTCCAGCGCGAGACAGCTCAGGGTTCTCCAGCCCCGGACGTAGATGATCGCCGTAACACTGGTCAATAATGTAGGCCACAGAGGAAAAGACCACGACGCCAGGATGGCGCGGGCTGATGGGGACATAGGCCCTGGTTACGGATGCCCCGGGCCCGGAGCTAACTCAGCCTTCGGACGCGAGGCATCACGAGCGGGGGTTTGTCCGGGCGGCCGCAAGGTCTCAAGGAAGCCCACCAGCGCGGTCACCTCGGCGGGCCTCAGATTCTTGCCGTAGGCCGGCATGTTGCCGCCTCCCTGCAACACCTGGCGGATGAGCTGATCGGGGGTGAGACGCACGGCCACGTTGTCCAAAGCGGGTCCTCGAAGGCCGCCGCTGCCGCCGATGGCATGACAGTTTCGACATTGCTTTGCCTGGAACACCAGCGCCCCCTGACGCTCGAGAGCGGACCGGCCCTTGAGAGCCTCGGGCGGTACCGGATCGCCGCTCCAGGCACTCATCACCGGACTCCAGGGCGTGTAGCCGGCCAGGTGCGTGAAGGCGGAAAGGGCGACCGCCACTAGGAGCATGACGGCCACCGCCATGGGCCGCCGCCGCCAGCTCTTCTCGCCCTCACCGGAGAGGAAGGGCAGGAGGATCAGAAACCCGATCACGAGCACCGGCATCACAAGCAGAACCGGCGTCTCCATCTGCGGCGGCAGCAGGGCCAGCAGGGCGTAGAGCCACAAGAAGAAATAGTCCGGCTTCGGAACCGTCTGGATGATGGTGGGATCCGGCTGGCCAGTCGGGCCAAAAGGCCCTAAGACGGCGGCGCAGAGTGCCACCGCCGAGATAATGCACGCGGCAAAAATCATGTCTTTCCAGATGGCGTCCGGCACGAAAGGCACGCCATCCTTGTGTGTCAGCTCTTCGTATTCCTTCAGGTAGGTCGCGCGCCGCACCACTCGACCCGGCATGGGCCAGTCGTTGACCCCGAGCTTGAGCACCATAAGCAGGTGCAGGCTGACCAGGCCAATCAGCAGACCGGGAATCACGAAGACGTGAAAGGCGAAGAAGCGCGAGAGCGTGTCGCCGCCGATAATGGGCCCGCCCAAGAGCAAGTGCACGACGTCGCCGCCGAGGATGGGAATCCGGCCGGCAATGGAGGCGCCGATGCCGAGGCCCCAGTAAGCGTCCTGGTCAAAGCGCAGCACCTGGCCGGTGAAGGCCATGCCCAGCGTCATCAGCAGGAGGAACACGCCCACGATCCAGGTGAGCTCGCGCGGGTACTTGTAAGCGCCAAAGAGGAACACCTGCATCATGTGGATCAGAACCAGCGCCACCATAAAGTTCGATCCCCAGCCGTGCATCGCGCGCAGGAACCAACCCAGAGTCAAGTCGTGGTTCAACACCTCCAAGCTGGTCCAGGCCTGGGCAGCGGAAGGCACGTAGACCACGGCCAGCAGAATTCCGGTGATGATTTGCAGCATGAATAATGTCAGAGCGGCGCTGCCGAAGACGTACCACCAACTGGCGCTCCGGCTCGGGACGCGGTGATGCATAGTCTCGCGCATAGGCGCGCTCAATTGCAGGCGCTGATCGAACCAGTCGCCGACGGCCTTTAGCCAGCGCATGGTGACCTCCGGCTGTCGGTGAGTTTGGCCTGTGTCGCCAGGGTTGGCAACTCGCCCGCCTCGATGATCAGATGGCCGTCCTCCACTTTGTGCGCGTACTCGAACAGGCCTCTTGGCGGCGGCCCGGAGGCGCGGGAGCCGTCCGCGTAGTACACTCCACCGTGGCAGGGGCACATGAATAGCCCGGATTGCGGAAACCAGCGCACCGGGCAGCCCAGGTGCGCGCAGTTCACGGCAAATACCTGGAAGCCTTCGCCCGCGATGTGCCGGACCCAGCAGGGAATATCAGCTGTCTCGCCGTCCCAAGGGCGCACATACGGGTTCCGAAAGCTGGCGAGACGAGTTTGTCCCTCCGGGTATTGGATCAGCGGGCCCAGGGAGACCCAGCTCGTATAGCCTTTGCCGCGCACCGGCCCGAGGAGGTAGCGGATGATCGGGATGGCCAACAACGCTGCGATGGCGCCATTCAGCAAGATGCCAAGCTTCATCAGTGCGCCGCGTCTTGAAAGCTCGTTCTGGTCACTCACGGAGCTCCTCCTGTTCTTGCCGTGGGGCTCGACGGATACGGCTGGCCTGGGAATTGCGACCGCTGGGCCACCAGCCAGGCCACAACATCAGAGACTTCCTGATGCGTCATCGGCCGTCCGGGCACATCGCCGCGCCAATCCGGCGCGCCCAGTTCGGGCCGTCCCACCATCACAACGGTGCGCAATCCTTGATCGCTGACGAGGGCCAGATAGGAACCGTTGGTGACCGAGCTGGCCTTCTCGCTTCCATTGCCATCCGGACCGTGGCAGGAAGCGCAGAAGGTCTTGAAGGCGTCAGCACCCCGCTGGGCATCGCCCGGCGTCTCGGCGGCGTAGGGGGGCGGATCTTGACCGCGGAGAATGTCTGGCTCTCCCCAGTGCTCGCGCATACCGTGCACCAGCGCATCCACCTGCTCGTCGGTGAGCATGCCTCCGGCGCTCTCGACGAAGGCCGGCATGGCCGTGCCAGGAACGCCGTTGGCCGTCACCTTTCTCAAGGTGGCATCATCGATGATCGCCAGGTACACGGGATCCGCCAGCGCCACGGCCGCGCCGCCCTTTCCATCAAGCCCGTGACACGCGGAGCAGTTTTGCCGGTAAAGAGTCGCGAAGTTCAGGACACTGTCGGGGCGGGGCACTTTGGGTCCTGGCGCGGGACGACCCGGCAGGTTGCAGCCCGCGGTTCCAAGCGCCACCAGCGCCAGCGCCGCCAAAAGCTCATGCCGCCGGTTCATGCCGGGTGGTCCCTCCCGCCTTTTTCATCCATCATTCCGGGTGCCTCAACACCCGCGCGCGCCGCCATGGGCAGATACTGCCAGGTCCGCACGCGCTCCTGCCGCACTACCACCAACCCTGCTACGATTCCAAACGCGATCTGTGAGGCCAGGAACCAACGCCACTCGATGCGCTGGTCCAGGAGAGGGGCGACAATCCCAAGGATGCTGTAAAGCAGCCCTGTCCACATCAGGGGAGCAATCAGGCCTCCGAGCAGAATCGGCCGGCGCGGCAGCATCGGCAACATGGCGCCGTAAAGAAGTCCCACCAGAACTGAGGTGGTCAGATGGATAGCCGTTGCAACGAGCAGCAGCTCAATGTGGAAGGCCCTCATTTGCGCTGTGCTCACTTGAACAGCCTGGGCATAAACGATAGCGCCCAGCAGGTTGATCGGGTACCAGATGCTGCCATGACTCAGGATGCCGTAGAGAGCTGCCGTCGCTGCCATGGCGACGCTACCGGCAAGTCCCCCCTTGACCCCGGCTGAAACCGGGTAGATCTCGATCGGCAGACGGGCGCGATGCGGAGCCTCGGGCAAACTGATGCGGGTCACCTGGCGGCGCGTAGTGACGATCGGCTCCGCCTCACCTAGAACCGGGACCTGCTCGTGCTTTTCGTGAGGCAGTACCTCCCGGAACCAGCCTACGCAACCCGACACCGCAAGGATGCTACCCAGTATGCTCACGCTGGCGCTCGTGACGAGACCCGCGATCACCAAAGCCAGGCCCAGGGCCAGCAGGACAGGCCAAGCCGTCGACGCCGGCAGTTGCAAGCCGGCGGGCGCGGAGCCTTCCGATTGGTTCAGATCGTGTTCCGAGGTATTCATCATTGCTCTCTTCTCAGCGTCCGATGATGTAGACCACCGTGAACACGACCACCCAGACCGCGTCCACGAAGTGCCAGTAATAAGAAAACAACTCACAGCGCTCTGCGTGTTCCTGCTTTACCTTGCCTGCTAAAGCCAGGAGCATCACGATGGTGAGTCCGATCAAGCCAATCGTGACGTGGGAAGCGTGTAGGCCGACCAGCGAATAGTAAGTGGTCCCGGCGAGGTTGGTGTGGATCGTGAAGCCTTCCTTGTAAATCAACCGATACCAGTCCTGCCCGGTGCCAACCAGGAAGATTGCACCCAGCGCCAGAGTGGCAAACCAGTAAGCCCTGAAGACGCCGGTCTTTGCCTTGTGCAATGCGCTCAGGGCCAGATGGATCGTGATGCTGCTTGAAAGCAAGCAGATGGTGTCGAAGATCGGGACTTCGAGCACTTGCCGAGGTGTGGGCCCGGTCAGGCTCTTGCCAATGTAATAGATGTAGGCCACCACGAAGATGCTGAAGATGGCGGACTCGGCTGCGATCAAGCTGAAGATACCGACACGCCCTTTAGAGGGAAGCGTCCAGGGTGTTTCGGGTATGGTTGCGGAAATAGTGCCCATGCGAAGCCTTTGCGATCAAAGATAATCAGAGATTGCAAATCTTTCAAATCTGAGCTATCCGAGACTTGAAGCTCATTCGTACTTCCAGTCCGGGTCCTCCGGGTGCTTGAGGTCCCAAAGCGGACGACGGCTCCGCACCACCGGAACCTTCGCAAAGTTGTAAGCTGGCGGTGGCGAGCTGGTGGACCACTCCAGCGTCCAGGCGTCCCATGGATCACTTCCCGCCGGAGTCCCCCGGTAATACGACCTGATCATATTGAAGACGAAGACCAGCACGCCTGCGATCTGAAAGAACACCCCGATGGTACAGATCAGGTTCCAGATATCCCAGCCGCGTCCCGGCTCATAGGTATAGATCCGGCGCGGCATGCCCAGCAGTCCCGGGACATGCATGAAATCGAAGGTCAGATGGAATCCGATTAGAAAGAGCCAGAAGTGCCATTTTCCCAAGGTCTCATCGAGCATGCGGCCCGTCATCTTCGGGAACCAATAGTAGAATGCGCCGAAAAGCGCAAAGAGGATGCCGCCCACGATCACGTAGTGGAAGTGCGCCACCACAAAATAGGAGGCACTCAGTTGCCAGTCAAAAGGTGCCGTCGCCAGCATGATCCCGGTCAAGCCTGCGATGAGAAACTGGAACAAAAATGCGATGCAAAACATCATGGGGACTGCGAAACGGATTTTGCCGCCCCACATCGTTCCCAGCCAGTTGAAAATCTTGATGCCCGTGGGAATGCCGACCACCATGGTGGTGAGGACAAAGAAAGCGTTGCCATAAGAGGGCATGCCCACCGTGAACATGTGATGGGCCCATACGCTCAGGCTGACGAACGCAATCCCTACGGTAGCGGCTACCATGGCCGGATAGCCAAACATCGCTTTGCGCGAAAACACCGGAATGATTTCGGAGACGAAAGCGAAAGCGGGTATCACCAGGACGTACACCTCGGGATGGCCGAAGATCCAAAAAAAGTGCATCCAGATCACGGCAGACCCTCCTGCCTGGGTGTCAAAGAAGTGCCCGCCTAAGTAGCGGTCAATCATCAGCATGATTTGCGCTGCCGTGAGAGGGCCGAGGGCGAAGAGCACGAGGAAGGCCATGACGAGATTCATCCAGGCCAGCAGGGGCATTTTCCCGAGCGCCATTCCCTGGCAACGCATGCTCAAGATGGTGGCGATGAAATTCACACCGGCCCCAATACTGCCGATGCCTGAGACCAGAAGGGCCAATGCCCAGTAGTCAGTGCTGTGACCTCTGGAAAATGCGGTGGCCGTCAGGGGCGCATAGGCAAACCAGCCCACATCCGGAGCGCTGCCCGCTCCGTACAGCCCATCGCCTCCCACAAAGCTGAAGTAGAGGAGCAGCCCCCCGAAGACAGTCATCCAGAAGCTGAAGGCATTCAGCCGCGGAAACGCCATGTCTCGGGCCCCTATCATCAGCGGCACCAAATAATTACCGAAACCGAAGACGATGGGCATGGCCACGAAGAAAATCATGGTGGTGCCGTGCATTGTGAACATGCGGTTGAAGACCTGGGGTGAGAGGAAGGTGGCCTGCGGATGTGCCAACTGGATGCGCATGAGAGTCGCTTCTGTTCCGCCAATAACGAGGAACAGGAGCGCATAGCCGATGTACATCAGGCCGAGCCGTTTGTGATCCACCGTGATCACCCACTCGTGCACGGTCTCGAGCCAGGCCTTGGAGCCCTCCTGCGACGGGGTCAAGGCTATCGAGCCGGGAAGGGGCAGGGAATCGGACGCCATAGTTCTTCTCTCTCTTTGAGCGTGGCGCTCGTTTTCAATGAAGCGTCAACAAATAGGCCGTGACTTGATCCAGCTCGGGATCTGACAGGTTCATGGCCGGCATAAGCGATCCCGGCTTGATTGCGTCCGGATCGTGGATCCACAGCCGGAGGTTAGCAGCGTTGTTGGAGATGATGCCTGAGGCCAGGGTTTCCCTGCTCATCAAGTGAGTCAGGTCAGGTCCGAAGCGCCCGTCGGCTACCGTGCCGCGCACGGTGTGGCAATTGATGCAGGCGGTGGTCTCAAACACGCGGCGCCCTTCCGCCACGGATGGGTCCAGGGTTGCAGGCTGCTGCTGTTCGCGCACCCAGCGGTCGAATTCCTCGCGCGGCTGGACGTACACCCGCAGCAGCATCAAGGCATGCTGGGTCCCGCAGTACTGCGAACACTGGCCCAGGTAAAGGCCTGGCTGCTCCGGATTGACCCAGGTTTTGTTGGTTCGGTTAGGAATCAGGTCTGTCTTTCCCGCCAGGCGCGGGACCCAGAAGCTGTGATCGGTATCAGCGGAAAGCAGCGTGAGAAAGGTCGGCATGGCATCGCTGGCATTGCTTACCGGGACGTGTAGTTCGTTGGCGGACGTGAATCCGAACTGCGGGTAGCGATACTCCCACCAGAACTGGTGGCCTACAACGGTGACATCAATGGCGCCTGGGGGCCGGCGAGCGTCCTCCACCCGGTGGATCACCTGGGCCGTGGAGAGAAATAACACCACGACAATCAGCACTGGAATCACGGTCCAGGCCATTTCGATCTGGTTACTGCCATAAACCTGGGAGGGTTCGGTCTCGTCATCGCTCCGCCGCTGGCGGAATTTCACCACGGCATAGGCCAGCAGACCGGCCACCACCACGAAGATCGCGGCGCTGATTTCCAGCACGAAAATCGAAATGTCATAGATGGAATGAGCCGGCGTGGAACCGGGGGCGAACACACTCGTGGGGCTCGCGGAACCGTTGCCCGGTCCGGCTAGGGCCGTGGCAGCGGCGTACAACAACGCGGCAGCAACTTGCCATGCCGGTTGTCTCTTAGGGGAACTCTCCAACTTCTGACCTCTGCTCTGCACTTAAGAGCCTCCGCTCCCTCCGCCCGGCCCCAGGGACCAGTCCTTCCGAAGCCTGGCCGCTCATAATAACACGATTGTCAAGTCAAGAACGTGCGAGTTTTGCCGGCGCCCAACAGCAGATAAGGCGTGGGCCGTCTCCACGCTCTCTTCGGCACCGTGCTAAGCTAGGCTGGGGATTTGGCGGAGATCAGATACGGAGGAGGACAGAATGACCCAGAATCCGGAAGCTTCCCGGTTGCAAGAGGCTCGCGCAGCAAACACCCCCTGGAGAAAATGGGGGCCTTACCTCAGCGAGCGCCAGTGGGGCACGGTTCGAGAAGACTACAGCCAAGATGGAAATGCCTGGGATTACTTCAGCCATGACCAAGCCCGATCCCGCGCCTACCACTGGGGTGAGGACGGCCTTGCCGGCATCAGCGATGATGAGCAGTTGCTGTGCTTCAGCGTGGCGCTGTGGAATGGCAAAGACCCCATTCTCAAAGAGCGAATGTTCGGTCTGACGAACAGCGAGGCCAATCACGGGGAAGACGTTAAAGAATACTACTTCTACCTCGACAGCACGCCGACGCACTCCTACATGAAATACCTGTACAAGTATCCGCAAGCGGCGTTTCCCTACAACGATCTGATCGAGACGAACAAGCGGCGCAATCGCGGCGACATGGAGTACGAGCTGCTGGATACGGGTGTCTTCAACGGCGACCGATACTTTGATGTCTTCGTGGAATATGCCAAGCGAGCGCCGGAGGACATCCTGGTCCAGATCGGCGTTTGCAATCGCGGACCTGAGCCAGCCACGTTACAGGTGTTGCCGACCCTATGGTTTCGCAATACCTGGACATGGTGGCCGAACACACCGAAGCCGGTCTTGCGGGATGTTACCGGCAGAGGCGGCTCGCGGGCTGTCTCCGCATCACACACCAAGCTTGGCGAGCGCTACCTGTATTGTGAGGGAGAAGTCCCGCTACTCTTCACAGAGAACGAGACGAACAACGAGCGGATCTTCGGCAAACCCAACGCCAGCCGGTACGTGAAAGATGGGATCAACGACTACGTGGTCCAGGGGAAGCAGGATGCTGTCAACCCGGAGCACACGGGCACCAAAGGCGCCGCCCACTACATGCTCAGCGTCCCCCCTGGAGAGGCAGCCACGATCCGGCTGCGGCTCAGCGGCCTGGCGCCTGCCGCCCTAGGCGATCCCTTTGAGAGTTTCGCTCAAACCCTGCAGTCTCGCCGGGGCGAGGCCGACGAGTTCTATCGTGCCATCACTCCGGAACGCGTCACCGAAGACGAGGCGCGGGTCATGCGACAGGCTCTGGCCGGGATGCTCTGGAGCAAACAATTTTTCTTCTTCGACGTAGACCTCTGGCTCACGGAACATGGTCAGGATCCGATGAAGCCGGGCGGACGCTTCATGCGGAACAGCGAATGGTTCCACATGGTGAACCAGCACATCATCTCGATGCCCGACAAGTGGGAATATCCCTGGTATGCCGCCTGGGACCTGGCGTTCCACACCATCGCGCTTTCCACGGTCGATCCTGATTTCGCCAAAGAGCAGCTCGACCTGATGCTGCAGGAGTTTTTCATTCATCCGACCGGTCAGATCCCGGCCTACGAGTGGAACTTCAGCGACGTCAATCCGCCGGTACACGCCTGGGCCACAATTTTCCTGTACCGCACGGATCAGGCCCTTAAAGGGCAAGGCGACCTCGAGTTCCTCAAGCGCTCGTTTGCGAAGCTGATGTTGAACTTCAGTTGGTGGGTGAACCGCAAAGACCGCTTTGGCAAGAATCTGTTCGAAGGCGGCTTCCTCGGGCTGGACAACATCGGCGTCTTCGACCGCAGCGCGGCGCTGCCGACCGGTGGCAGCCTTGAGCAGGCGGACGGCACGGCGTGGGTCTCCATGTTCTGCCAGAACATGTTGGAGATCGCCGTCGAGCTGGCGTCCCACGACCCTCTTTACCAAGAGATGGGCATGAAGTTTGCTGATCATTTCCTTTGGATTGCCCATGCCATGAATCAGACGGGGCCTGAGGGTATGTGGGACGAGGAGGACGGGTTCTACTACGACGTCCTGCGCCTCCCCGACGGTAGGGCCGAGCGGCTCAAAGTCCGCTCCATGGTGGGACTGCTGCCCTTGTGTGCTACCACCGTAGTCGAGCCCTGGCAGCGCGAACGCGTGCCGCGAACGGCGGAGATCCTGCGTGAACGCTTGCAACGCATGCCCGAGCTGCGCAACAGCATTC
Source organism: Terriglobia bacterium (assembly GCA_036521995.1). GTDB lineage: Bacteria > Acidobacteriota > Terriglobia > UBA7540 > UBA7540 > Gp13-AA77. The sequence continues at coordinate 36,152 of DATDGR010000036.1, forward strand.
ATCCAACCGGGCCGGGGCATCAAGGGTATGCCGAACGCGGCATAGTTGCGCTGGTGAATGGTGACAGGTTACGCCGGATTCTCACGCGGATGCTCGACGAGAACGAATTCCTCAGCCCTTACGGGATCCGGGCCCTCTCCCGCTACCATAACGACCATCCCTTCGTCGTCCATGTGGGGGGTCAGGAATACCGGGTGAACTATCTTCCGGCTGAATCCGACACCGGCATGTTCGGCGGGAACTCCAACTGGCGCGGGCCCATTTGGATGCCGGTGAACGCGCTGCTGCTCCGCGCCCTGTTGTCCTTCTACCTCTATTACGGTGACAACTTCAAGATCGAGTGTCCCACTGGCTCGGGCAAGTTGATGAACCTGTTCGAGGTTGCCCGCGAGATTGCCAATCGTCTGGAACGGATCTTCCTGCGGGATAAGTCCGGCCGGCGGCCAGTTTACGGAGGTACGGAGAAATTCCAGACCGATCCTCATTGGAAAGATTACATACTTTTCTACGAATACTTTCACGGAGATAACGGTGCGGGCCTTGGAGCCAGCCATCAGACCGGCTGGACCGGGGTGGTGGCGAAACTGATCGAACTTTTTGGCCGTCTTGATCCCGCCCGGTTTCTCGAGGGGGGAAGGTCAGCCGCATTCGCAAGAAATGAATCGACGGAATAGCGACGATGCCCGTCTGGCCTCGATATCCTACGCTCTACGAGATCAACACCTGGGTGTGGCTTGCTGATCTCAGCAAGAGATATGGAGTCCCCTCTGGCTTGAGTTCCGTACCCTCAGCGGAGTGGGATGCCATCGCGACCCATGGTTTTGATGCCGTGTGGCTTATGGGAGTCTGGGAGCGCAGCCCGGCAGGCGTCGCCATCGCGAATCAGAACAATAATCTGCTTGATGACTTCCGGCGAGCCCTGCCTGATTTCCGTTTCGAAGACAACGTGGGATCTCCCTACTGCGTGCGACGCTACCGGGTCGACCCGCACCTGGGAGGTCCGAAAGGACTTTCCATCGCCCGGCAGGAACTGGCGAAACGGGGCATGCGCCTGGTTCTCGATTTCGTCCCTAACCATGTGGCGCCCGACCATCCCTGGACTGTTGAGCACCCTGAGTACTTCGTTCAGGGGAACACCGACGATGCCGGCAGTGAACCGGCCTGTTTTGCAGAGGTGGCGGGAACGATCTTTGCCTGCGGACGGGATCCCTACTTTCCGGCCTGGCCGGACGTGCTGCAATTGAATGCTTTTCAGCCTGGACTCCGTCAGGCGGTGAGGGAAACGATTTCGAGTATCGCCAGCCAGTGCGATGGCATCCGCTGCGACATGGCGATGCTTGTCACGAACCCGATTTTCGAACGCACCTGGGGGCGTCGCGCCGGCCCACGGCCGGCAACGGAGTACTGGGTGGAGGTCATCCCCGCCATCAAGAGGGCGAATCCGGATTTCCTCTTCATCGCCGAGGCTTACTGGGATCTGGAGTGGGAGCTTCAACAACAGGGATTCGACTTCTGCTACGACAAGAAGCTCTATGACCGCCTGGAGCACGATCCTGCCGAGAGTGTGCGGCTTCACCTCTGTGCCGACCTTGCCTACCAGGAGAAACTGCTTCGGTTCATCGAGAACCACGACGAACCCAGGGCGGCGACGGCATTTTCGTCGGGGAAAGGGCAGGCGGCAGCCCTCACGGTGGGCACCCTGCCGGGAATGAGACTCTTCCATGAAGGACAGTTCGAGGGACGAAAAGTGAGACTCCCCGTCTTTCTTGGCCGGCGGCCCCACGAAGCCGTCGATCAGGCGTTGCAGGCTTTCTACGCTAAGCTCCTCGAGGCCACCGATACCCCGGCATTCCATGACGGCGAATGGACCCTCTGCCCACGCTCGGGCTGGCCGGATAATCCGAGTTATCTGAACGTCCTGGCCTGGACCTGGCTGAAGGATGACGAGCGCTGTCTGATCGTTGTCAATTTGAGTGACCGCGCCGCCCAAGCTCAAGTTCAAGTGCCCTGGGACGGGCGGGAAAGGACATGGCGCTTGGACGACGCTCTGTCCGGTGCCGCCTATGAGCGCAACGGGTATGAAATGCTGTCACCGGGGTTATACGTGCAATTGGGGCCTTGGAGCTATCACTTGTTCCAATGTCGGGTGAGGGGTCCAGCGTGACGGAGAACCAGATCGGTAGGCGCTTCCTTGGGCTAGTGAGTGCAACCGGGCCATGCATGAGGGGAACAGAGCCTGACCAGATACCAGGTCCTGGGTTTCCCGAACGGCAAGTAAGGTCTGGCGTTGACAGCGGCGCTAGTTTAGTTTATGGTAGTTGAGCATTGAGTAAATCTTACCCCCCATATCGTCGCCTGGAGCCTCCTCATGAGCTTCTTGGACCACTTCAAACGCAGATTCAAGACGTCCTCACTCATCAGGGTTGCGGATCGGGCAAAGCTAGGGCAGATATCTCTATTTTTATCAATCACTTTGGTCGAGAAATCCGGCCTTTCTTTCGAATCTTCGAGTGGGTCAAAGCTAACGCAGTTAAAGACTATGTTATCAGAAAGATGGAGCTAAACTAGAGTCGAATTTCCAAAGCTTTAGTCTTGGCCACCCTCGAAATAGGCGGCGAGACGGGGGCTGTGACACTACTACCGGTGATGGGAGCTGTGGTCTGACAAACAAACCTGGGAGGTGGCTTAGAATCAACGTGATACGAAAATGGCTTTTGAACTTACCGGTCAATGAGAATCGGCCTGGACTGCCCTCGGGCGTAGCAGAACCGAGCGACGCCCGCCAGGGTTCGCGTCCTCAGTGCCCACGAAGAACCCGGAATTTTCGAAAAGCTGAGGAGGTAGGAATGAGTCGATTCAATATGGTCTGGCTCGCTGTTCTCGTCTTGAGCCTGATCACGCTCTGCGCCTGTCAGGACCTGGTTCCACGCGACGTGCCGAGCCTGCTCGATCCCAGCATTAAGCGGTCAGAGATTCTTGGTCTTTTGGCGGGTTTTGGAACGACCTTTGCCGCTGTACCGGACCTGGTCGGAATGCTGAAGCGCCGGTCGAGCGCGGGCATGAACCCAAGGATGGCGGCAATCATGGGCGTCTTTCAGATCCTTTGGGTCTATTACGGCTTGTTGATTGCTTCGCGACCGGTGATCATCTGGAACGTAGTCGCGGTGTTCACCAATTTTTTTAGCGTCGGCGCGTATCGTTATTTCGTCCGCAGAGAGAAAAGCCAAGTAAAAGGGTGAGCGCACCGGTCCAGCTGCGCTTCCAATGCGGGATGTGGTCCGGAATTGGCGATGACAGATTCGTCCAAGTTTGCTTCCGATGATCGTCGCTGTGTCGTTCGACTGGGTTTGATCAGCAAGTTAGCCGCCGACCTTTGCAGTGCTTCGTTTTCCACCTGCCTTCGTTGATCCGGCAGCGTGCTATTCTCCCGGAGAGCAAGAACGACATGAAGATAGGAGCCGCCGTGAACATTCGCGCCGCTGTCCCCTGCATCGCCCTGCTTCTGGCTGCACCTCTTTTCGCGGGAGAAAATACCGACGTGGTGATCATGAAGAACGGCGACCACCTAACCTGCGAGATCAAGGGGCTCGACGCCGGTGTGCTGTATATCAGTCCTGATTACATTCTAGGTACTCTTTCGGTCGATTGGTCGAAGGTGGCGCGCCTGGAAAGCAAGCAGTTGTTCATCGTGAGGACCGAAGACGGCTCGGTGTACACAGGGACACTCAACACGGGCGAGACCCCGGCTGACAGGCCTGTACAGATCCAGGTCTTGGAGGGACCGGAGAAGGAAGAGACGATCGAGAGTACAAAGATCGTTAATATGACCCAGACCTCGGAAAAGTTCTGGCAACGGTTCAACGGCGCCGTCAACACGGGTATCATATATTCCAAGGGTAACAGCACAACTCAATATAGCCTCGGTTCAGAGACCGAGTACCTGCGTGAACGCTGGTCCTTGGAGGAAAACTTCAGCTCCAACTTGTCCGCAAGCAAGGGCGTAACGGCCTCCACCCGAAACAATTTGACTCTCACCGGCACCCATCTCTTGCCCTGGAACAATTATTTCTACTCGGGCATCGGAAGTTTTCTGCAAAGCTCGGAGCTCGGAATCAGGCTCCAAAGCACCCTCGGCGGTGGCATCGGGCGCTACATAAAACATACCAATCGCGTGACCTTCACAGTGCTCGGCGGCTTCGTCTGGCAGAACACAGGATATACTCCATCCGTCGTTCCGATAAGCGCGCAGAATCTCGCAGCGGCTGCCATTGCCACGCAGCTGAAGGTCTTCAAGTTCAACAAGACCAATCTGAATCTCACCGCCGCTTTTTTCCCGGTCGTCTCCGAGCCCGGCCGCGTCAAACTTAATACCAACTTGTCCTATTACATCAAGCTCACCGGCAATCTGTCTTGGAATATCTCTGTCTACGGTGACTTTGACAGCCAGCCGCCGGGCAACTTACCCAGCAGTGACTACGGCTCCAGCTCAGGGCTAAGCTGGACATTTGGTCTCAAGTGACACGTCGAATCGCCCCGGACTTGACCTACCGCTCCGCGCTCTCCCGAGCCAGCTTCTGCGCTCTGATGCTCTGTGGAAAGGCCTTTAGATACCGCTCCAAAGTCTTATGCACCCTGAGGCCATCGTGGGCCCCATCGTAGATGTCGGCGAGCTCGATGTAGGGCTCCTCCAGGAGAGGATCCAGTTGCTGAGTCTTGTTCAGGTAATCGATCGCCTTGATGGCGTCTGGGACCGCTTTCCAGGCCAGCGCCGCGTGAAGATAGTTGATCGCCACCTTGGGCTCGATCTGAATCGCCTGCTCATACACGGCGGCCGCTTCCGAAGGGTGTCCCGCCCCCAAGAGCGCCTGGCCAATCGCGCTGAGCAACGGAGGATCGTCCGGAAAGTTAGGCCAGCAATCGAGCAGCAGTTGAAATCCCTGGTTGACCAGCGGGAAAGACTTGGAGCGGTCGCCGACCTTGACCTCAGCAAGCCCGAGGTTGCGGCGCACCACCGCAGAGGGAGGATCGTGCCAGGCGATCAGGGCCGCCGGAGCCTCGGGGACGCCGGGAGATTGGCGCGCATCCCTGCCGGGGGCGCCTTTCGCGCTCGATTGAGGCAGAGGCCGCCGCGCGATGTGGTGGTCCGTGAAGATGGTGTGAGCTCCGTCCGTGACCGGGCGCCGGGGCATGTGGCAGCCCACGCAGTCGTCATTGGGCTTGGGATGGGTCTTTAGCAGAGCCGCGCCGTGGCAAGCGAGACAGCGCGCGCGAAAGTAACTCTTGGCGTCCGCCGGCGTCGCGTGCGGATCGTGGCACGTCCCGCACCAGAGCCTGCCGTGGCTTTGCAGGGCGCACTTGCTTAGGGCAAGTTGCTGCACCTGGCTTACCACCTTCAGGCCGCCGCCATGGGACGGGTCCCGCGAAACCGCCGCGACGTACACTGAGAACACTTCTTCCAGCTCCTCGCCGGGTCGGAAGTCACTTAGTTGTTTCCCAGGACTGGGAACACGCTCTTCTCCAATGAGGTGGCACTGCTCGCAAGTGCTGTCGCGAGCCCGGGGAGAAAGTTTGGCGGGATTGATGATGGAGCCCGGCAGGGGCGCGCGCAAGTGGACCTCGGCGGGGCCGTGGCAGCGCTCACAGGTAATAGCCTCGCCTTCGAACGGGGGGTCCTGGTAAGTGTTGTAAGTTCCCGCCACCGGCCGCGCGCGGCCGGAATGGCAGAACAGACAGTCAGCCGTGACGGGACGCTCGAAATCCGGGGCCTTGGAATCCTCGTACCCTGGCGACATGCCCCAGCCGCGGCCTGCAAAATAGCCGAGAGGCGACTGGAACAGGTGGCCGTCGCGCTCGATCAGGTAGGCATAGGCATGAGCGCCGGAGCCCACGGCGTAGGCCACTTCGTGCTCACCCTTCAGGCCGTCACGCGCCAGACGCTGAATCATCCTCGTATCGCTGGTCTCGATGGAGAACTGCGTCTTCGATAGGGCGTGAGTGAACTTGGCGGAGGGTCCCTGTTCCGGGCGCCCCAGGGACCGCCCCATGGGCGTGGCTGCAAATCCGGCGACCTCCTTGGGATGACACTGCGCGCAGGGGATCGCCGCCGCCGGCAAGCGGACGGTCACGGAAAGACCCAGAGCACCGAAGGCGGCGAGCAGGCAGGCCCGTTGGAGCTTGAATGCGGGGCGCATTGGACGCATCGCTCATCCTAATGCATCTGCCGTCCGGGTTCAATTTCTCTCACGCTGAGAAGGCGATCCGACAGGACGTAGAACCGGCAAGATATTTTTGTAACCCTTTTGTCTTCCACAACATCGTGGCTTCGTTCGTCAATTTCCCTGCCCGGCGGCGGCTTCGATCAGCTTCAACCCTATCGTGGCCGCCGAACCGCGGGCCCCACGCCTCAGCTCTTGAGACATTTCTAGAACTCCTTTATTTTCTGAAACATCGTGGCTTCGTTCGTCATTTCCCGTTTTCGGCCACCCCTAAAGAACATCGTGGCTTTGATTTCTTGGTCAACCCGAAAAGCACCCCGTCGAAGCCCTTCGCCCCCGAGCCGGCCCTCGCGGCGGGACGCGGCAGATGCGGTCAGGCAGCCTGATGGTGCAGCGATGAGACCTCGCAATCAAGTCAAGACTGGGTAAAGACTTGGTCAATCGCGGGCTAATCCTGATCTTGGCCGCGCAGATGGCGGGGCATATCGCGGGAATTGGAATCGGTGGTCGACGAGATCTTGCATGGGCCCACGAGGAGACAGGGTGCTTGTCGTGGCTGCTCCCGCGACGCGGTTCTGCTACAGATGCCGCCAGTGGCGGCCGTCGCGCTCGATCAGCGCATCGGTCTCAGGCGGTCCCCAGGTCCCGCTTTCGTAGAAGTACAGGCCCTTGCGGCCGTCTTTGTGCCAGCGGTCGAGCAGCGGCGTGATCAGCTCCCACGCCAGATCGACGAAGTCGTCGCGCGTAAACAGCATCGGGTCGCCCAGCATGCAGTCGAGCAGAAGCGTCTCGTAGGCAGTGGGAGGGGAGGAGGCGAATTCCTGGGAGTATTTGAAGTCCATCGAAACCGGGCGGATCTGCATGGTGGTGTCGGGAATCTTGGCATTGAAGCGCAGCGCAATTCCCTCGTCGGGTTGGATTCTGACTCGAAGCAGGTTGGGGACCATACTGGTGATGTTGGTGCCGCGGAAGAGCAGGTGAGGCGCGCTGCGGAATTGAATCGTGATTTCAGACACGCGCTTCGGCAGGCGCTTGCCGGACCGGATATAGAAGGGAACGTCGGCCCAGCGCCAGTTATCGATGTAAAGCTTCAGGGCGGCAAAGGTCTCGGTAACCGACTGCGGTGACACCTTGGGCTCAGCGCGATAGGCCGGCAGCCGCTCGTCGCCCGCCCAGCCTTCCACATACTGGCCGCGCACGGCCACTTCGTTAAGCCGATCGAGCGGCAGAGGGCGGACGGCCCGCATCACCTTGCTCTTCTCATCGCGCACCGCCGTGGCTTCGAAGAGCGAAGGCGGCTCCATGGCCACCAGGCTCAGCAGCGAAAGCACGTGGTTCTGGATCATGTCCCGCACCAGGCCCGCCTCTTCGTAGTAGCTGCCGCGCCCCTCGAGACCCAGCTCTTCGGCCACGGCGATCTGGACGTGGTCGATGTAGCGGCGGTTCCAGACCGGCTCGAAGACGCCGTTGGCGAAGCGAAACACCAACAGGTTTTGGACCGTCTCTTTGCCCAGGTAGTGGTCGATGCGGTAAATCTGGTCCTCACTGAAGACGCTGGTCACCAGCCCGTTCAGTTCCCGGGCGCTTTCGAGGTCGTGGCCGAAGGGCTTTTCGATCACCACCCGGGTCCAGCTCTTGCCGGGAAACTTGGGCCGGGCCAGTCCGGATTCGCCGAGGTTCTTGACGATGGGGCCGAAGAAGCTGGGCGGCGTTGACATGTAAAACAGGCGGTTTCCTTGGGTTCCCCTCTGCTCGTCGAGCTCATCCAGACGCTTCGAAAGCTGCGCGTAGGCGGCAGGCTCACCAAAATTTCCGCAGATGTAGCAGATTCCTTGCAGAAAGCTATCCAGGAAGGGCTCGTCTTCGGCGGGGACGCTCAAGTACTTCTTGAGGGCGTCCCGCATCTGGCCGCGAAACTCGTCTTCAGAGAAACACGAGCGAGCGCCGCCCACGACCGAAAAGCCCTCGGGAAGCATCCCGTGGCGGTATAGGTAGTACAGGGCGGGAACCAGTTTTCGCGAGGTCAAATCGCCCGAGGCGCCAAAGATCACCATCACGCAAGGATCGGGCATCCGGCTCGACCGCGACGGGGCGGCGGTTTGGTCAGCATCCACGGCAAGCTGTGTCATTTTCACTTACCTCGAAAAGGGCTTCAACCGCAGAGGTCACAGAAAATTGCCGAGCGGGCCGCCGGGCTTCAACGGCCGAGCAATTGATGAACGTGCTCAATCACGTTGGCCGGCGTGAATCCCAGATGCTCGGCGATCACTTTATACGGGGCCGAGGCACCATAGCGATTGATCCCGATGACGGCCCCGTGCGGTCCCACGTAGCGCTCCCAGCCGAACGGCGAGCCGGCCTCGATGGCTAAGCGGGCCGTGACTGCCGGCGGAAACACTGCATCCCTGTAAGACTGCGGTTGTTTCTCAAACAAGTCCCAGCTTGGCATGCTAACCACCCGCGCTGCAATACCCTCTCCGGCGAGTTTTTCCGCCGATTCCATTGCCAGCGAGACCTCCGACCCCGAAGCGATCAAGATCACATCCGGTGCCTTGCCTTGCCCGTCGGCCAGCACGTAGGCTCCGCGCTCCAATCCCTCTGCCGAGGCGTAGCGGGTGCGATCAAAGATGGGCAGGTTCTGGCGTGTCAGGACCAGGGCCACCGGTCCGCCCCGATGTTCGATGGCTACGCGCCAGGCCACGGCGGTCTCACTCGCGTCTGCGGGCCGGATCATCGACAGGTTCGGCATAGGCCGCAGCGAGGCCAGGTGCTCAACGGGCTCGTGGGTGGGGCCGTCTTCGCCCAGGAACACGCTATCGTGCGTGAAGACAAAAATCGAATGAACACCCATCAAGGCCGCCAGGCGGAGGGTGGGCCGCATGTAATCCGAGAAGATGAAGAACGTGGAGCCGTAAGGCATGAGGCCGCTCACGGCCATGCCGTTCACCACCGCGCCCATAGCGTGCTCGCGGATTCCGAAATGGAAGTTTTTGGCGGTGTAATGCCCGCGGGCAAAATCGCCGAGACCCTTCACGTAGGTCTTGGTGGAAGGCGCGAGATCAGCGGCGCCGCCGAGGAAGAAAGGCAGGCTGGGCGCGATGGCCGCGAGCACGCTCTCTGAAGCCGAGCGTGTGGCGATGGGCTTGTCAGAGGCCGAAAACGCCGGGATCTTCTCCTTCCAGCCCGGTGGAAGCTCGCCGGTCACGAAGCGGTCCCAGTCCGCGGCCAGGTCGGGAAAAGCTTGGCGATAGGCGGCGAGCTTGTGGCTCCAGGCACTCTCCAGTCCGCCGCCCCGCGGAACGGCCTCGCGGAAGTGTTGCAAGGCCTCGTCGGGAATATAGAACGCGGGCTCGAGAGGCCACCCCAGATTCTGCTTGGTCGCCTTGACCTCATCCTCGCCGAGCGGTTCGCCGTGCGCGCCGGCGGTATCGTGCTTGTTGGGACTTCCGTAAGCGATGTGAGTGCGCGCGATGATCAGCGAGGGCCGGTCCTTCTCTGCCCGTGCGTTCTGGAGAGCCTGCTCGACCGCTTCAAGGTCGTTGCCGTCGGGAAGGTTCTGCGCGAACCAGCCGTAAGCCTCAAAGCGCTTGCCGACGTCTTCCTGGTCGAAGGCGAGCTTGGTGTCGCCCTCGATGGTGATGTGGTTGTTGTCGTACAGGAAGATCAGATTGTCGAGACCAAGAAACCCCGCCATGGACGAGGCCTCCGCCGACACGCCTTCCATCAGGTCCCCGTCGCCGCAGATGCCGTATACGGTGTAGTCGATAAGCTGGTGGCCAGGCCGATTGAAGTAGGCCCCCAGATACTTGCCGGCCACTGCAATCCCGACAGCATTGCCGATGCCTTGCCCCAGTGGTCCCGTGGTGGTCTCAACGCCGACGGTATGTCCGTATTCCGGGTGGCCCGGAGTCTTGCTGCCCCACTGGCGAAACCGCTTGATTTCGTCGAGCGGCAGATCATAGCCAGTGAGATGCAGGAGGCTATAGAGCAGCATGCAGCCGTGGCCGGCCGAAAGCACGAAGCGGTCGCGATCGGGCCAGTGAGGATTCCGGGGGTTGTGCCGCAGGAAGCGCGTCCAAAGCACGTACGCCATGGCGGCCGCGCCCATGGGCAGCCCGGGATGGCCGGAGTTAGCCTTCTGGACGGCGTCAATGGCCAGGCAACGGATGGTGTTGATGCAGAGATCGTCGAGCGGTGTGGAGTTGACGGCGGCGGGCAAGACTGAAGCTGAGCTCTTGGTGGGCAAGGCAGCCTCCTTGTCGGAAGTCCGGGCCGCCATGAAAAAGCCCTACGCTTCGGGCTGCCCGGTCGGTCACAATACTAACGAGGCTTCGCCTCAGACCGACGAAGCGGTGTAGTGTAAGCTCCGTTTGTGGACTCGAAAACGGGTGGGGTCGACCCTCCCGTTCATGGACCGCGCAAGGCGGTAGTTGGCCTTTATAATTAGGCCGGGGGTCCAGCAAACGGAGCCGGTATGAGCATAGCACCCAGTGTGGCCCAGATTCTTGCCCAGCATGTGACCTTGAAGGTTGAAGGCATTGATCGCATGTATCTGAACGTCTACGTTCCCCGCCTGCAATGGGAGCAAGGGGTGGTGGGTTTCTTTCAAAAACACCTGGGGCAACCGGTGGCCTCTTCGGCCCTGATGGCGCCTCGCACCCGTGATTTCGTAGCTGCGGTGGAAAGGTTCGTGAAAGCCCGTTCGATCCCGGTGGTGTCCTTTCACAAGGGCGAGCGCAAGGACAAAGTGATGGCCGATTATCTCAAGCACTTTCCAGCGCCGGAGGGCGTCGTCTTTGTCGGCAAGGCCCAGGAGAAGACGCCCGTCTTTCGCACCGAGAAGCGGCGCAACCCCGAGACGGGTTGCCGTTATCCCTGGATCGTGAAGTCCACCGCCCTGGTGAACCATTATTATTTCTACTGCCTGGACCGCGATTTCGGCCCTTTCTTCCTCAAGTTCTGTTCCTACTTTCCGCATAACGCCAAGCTCTGTCTGAATGGCCACGAATACGTGAAGTGCCAACTGCAAAAGGAAGGGATCGCCTACCAAGGCTTGGACAATGGCATCCTCTCCTGTGCTGATCCCCAACGCCTGCAAGCTCTCTGCGAGGAGCTCTCGGGAGAGAAGATCGAAGCCTTGCTGCAGAAGTGGCTGGGCCGATTGCCTCATCCCTTCACCCGCTCCGACCAAGAAGCGGGATACCGCTATGACCTTTCCATCCTGCAGGCGGAATTCTCTCTCACTCAGGTCCTAGATCGCCCCGCCCAGGGCCGCATCTTCTTCGAGCAAGTCATCCGCGAGAATCTCGATCTTGGGCGTCCCGATCAAGTCCAGCTCATCTTCGGGCGCCGGGTCACGAAGGCGACTCCGGGTCGTTTCCGCACCCGCGTGATCACCGAGGGAGTGACGCCCTCGCTCCATGTCGACTACAAGACCTCACGCATCAAGCAGTACCACAAAGAGTCACGAGCACTGCGCACCGAGACCACGATCAACAACCCCCACGAGTTTGCCTGCGGCAAGCGGCTGTGTAATCTGCCGCGCCTGCGACAGATCGGCTTTCAAGCCAACCGACGTTTGATCGAAGTCGAATACCTCAGCCACGATTGCCGCTTGGGCGAAGAAGCCTTCCAACAGGTCAATCGTCCTTGCGACGTGAACGGGCAGCGGGCCTCGGCGCTTCGCTTTACCGATCCCCGGGTCCTGACGCTCTGGACCGCCTTGGTTTTGTTCCGTCTCCGTCCCTGCGGTTTCACGCATCGCGACTTGCGCGAGCACCTGGTCGCACTCACGGGGCCCACACCCCAATCGATCACCGCGGGCCGGATAACCTACGATCTCAGGCGGCTCCGCCTCCACGGTTTCATCGAGCGCATCTCGAGGACGCATCGCTATCAGGTGACGGAGTTCGGGCTACGCGCCTCCTTGTTCTTCACCCGCGTCCACGCCCGCATTCTGCGCCCCGGCCTTTCAGAGGCGATGCCCAATGCACCGCCTCTGGATACAGCCTTACAACGCTGCTTCCAGCAGCTCCACGCCGAGATTGACCGCAGCATCAAGGAGGCTAAACTCGCAGCCTGAAAACTTGACTCAAGTACAAAGAGTCCACGAACTCAAGGTTTCTAGTGATGCTGGGAAGACATCCTCAGTTCCGGCGCATCCACCGTGGTTGATCTGGCCAAGAGACGATAACTTCCCTTCCCTTTTCGGGCTAATGTATCTCTATTTTGGGGAATTCCGGGTTCTTAGTGGGCCTCAAGGCTTCAGAACCCTGACGAGCATCTGAGTCAGCACCGGTTGACCGGTCAGGTCAATCCACCTTGGTCATCTCGGGCCTCGGCCAACCGAGCTTGGCCTCGGCAGGCCGACGCGGTGGTTGGGGTCCCTCAATGACGGCAGTCCGCCGCCTCAGACCCCATTCTCATTGACCGGTAAGTTCAGCGGCCGATTTCGTATCAGATTGATTCTAAGGCATATCCCAGCTTTGTTTGTCAGACCACAGCTCTGTTAGATCTGGTTTGCATCGCTAATCCTTGAGTGCCAGAGGCGGACTCTTACGCAGCTGACTGTAGGCCGGATCCTTGCTAATCTTAAGGAAATCGGGGTCCTCATCCAGCTTCTTGAAATTGTTGAAACCTTCCTCGAAAGCGCGCCGCAGATACCGGACGGCCTCCGGGGCGCGGCCTAGCGACGCAAATACCTTCGCCAGGTAGAAAAAGTAGTCGGCATCCACGCTGCGGGGCTGGATAACGGTGCCACCCGCGGCATGCTGGGCCAGGATGGTGGGATCCAAGGTAAGGGCCACCCGATACTCCTCCACCGCTTGGGGATACTTCTTGACGCGGCTGTAAGAGGTCCCCAGGTTGACGTGGAAGGTCGCCGAATCCGGGTCGAGCGCGATGGCGTGGTCGTAGAACCTGATCGACTTCTTGTACTTCTCCTCAAAGAAGTAGGTGGTGCCAAGGTTGTTCCAAGCCTCGGACATGCTCGGGTTCAAATGAGCGGCCTTGCTATACGCTTTGCGCGCCATCAGGTATTCGTCCTCCTGCTGGAAGGCGATGCCCATCTTGTTCCAGATCCCGGCTGTCGTATGCTTGTCAGAAGTCCCCTGCCGGAGGGCGCGTGCGTAGTAGTCCAGGGCGTCGTCATAGTTCTTTCGGGCCATGAAAATGTCGGCGCGTTGTTCGGCGGTAAGCTCAGTGGAGGCGGGTGCGGCAGCCGAGGCGGCGGGCGGTTGAGGCAAAGATTGGCCCTCCGCTCGAGCTCTAACTCCCATCGTCCCGACGGTTGCTAGGAGAAACGAAAAGGACAAGCAGGATGCCAGATGAGCGGTTAACTCCATGACTCACCCCCTTTGCCACTTCAGCGACCACTTACTCCTGGGGAACCGGCTTCGGCCCCTCCAACACCATTCTACTCCGGGTTATTGGAATTGTCCTCTTCCTTGGGTTCGGGAAGCGGACTCTCTTGCTTTGAGCCGCCGCGCTTGAAGATCGAGAAGATTCTCTTGACCACGCCGGGCCTCTTCTTGTCCTTACTCGCTTCGGGCGGATCGCCGACAGCAGTCTGAGCGCTCGGATCATCGGTGCTGTAAGCGGTCCCGATTTGGGGAGACTGTGCCGGTTGACCGCCGGTCTTACCCGCCTCACTTGCAGACGGCCCGCCCAGGCCCAGCAGACGACTGAACACACCTTTCATACCGCCGAGAATGGCAAGGCTGCCGTGAGGTTCGGTGCCCTCGATGAAAACCTCCTCAGGATAAGCGGCCAACGGAGCGGTGTCGCCCGGGCTGATAGGCGGCAATTGAATGGACGCTGTGATCAAGCCGGGGGGCTCGCTAAAGCCATGAGCGTCCCGATAGTCCGGCAGCGCCGTGGCCGCCTTCATGAAGTTGGTCCAGACAGGGAGGGCCGAATTCGCTCCCGGGAGGCCAAGCTCGCGGTTATCATCGTAGCCCACCCACACCACCGCCAGCAGATTGGTGGTAAAGCCCGCGAACCAGCCGTCGTGCGACGTACCAGTCTTGCCGGCCGCCGGCAGAGCGAAGCCCCGGCTGCGTACTCCTGCTCCCGTGCCATGGTCAATTACGGTCTCCATCAGGTTCACCATCTGATAGGCGACGCGCGGGTCCAGCACTCGCTTGCGAGCCTCCTCAGGCTGCCAGAGGTCGCGGCCGGAGTCGTCCCGCACTTTCAAGATCAGCCGCTCGCTCGCGTACTCTCCAGAGTTGGCAAAGATGGTATACGCGTCCGCGATCTCGAGCGGAGTGGCGTCGTAGGAGCCCAAAGCGAGAGCAGGGGTGGCCAGGAGGTCCCGGTTGATCCCCGCGTCGACAGCCAGATCTCTAACCCTGCTGTAACCGATCATTTGCGCCAGACTGACGGTGGCGCAGTTGAGCGAATAACTGAGGGCCTCGCGCAACGTAACCGGGCCGTGGTATTCCTCCTTGTAATTCCGCGGCTCGTAGACCCTGTTGTCGAATTCGAAGGTCGTGGGCTCATCCATCAGAATCGTGGCTGGCGTCACCAGCGGCTGAGACCCGTTTACGGCCGAACTCAAAGCGGCAGCGTAAACAAAGGGTTTGAAGGACGAGCCTGGCTGGCGTTTGGCCAAGGCATGGTTCAGTTGGCTGACGGCGTAGTCGCGGCCGCCGACCAGCGCCCGCACCTCGCCGCTATGGGGATCGAGCACCACCATCGCTACCTGGGGCTGGTTCGGATCGCGGGGCGGCTCGTCCTTCTTGTGACGGCGGCGGCTGAGCCCGGCATCGACTTCTGCCATGCCTGACTTCACCGCCTCTGAAGCAACCCGCTGCAGGTCCGGATCCAAGGCGGTGTAGACCCGGTAGCTCTGGGAGATGAGGTCAGTCTCCGAAAACCTTTCCAGCAACTGGTCCTTCACCATATCGACAAAAAAAGGCGCCTGGCTGCCCTCCACATTCTGCGGGGCCACGCCGAGCGGCGACTGCGCCGCCTCTTGAGCCTGATCCGCGCTGATGAAGTCGTCGTCCTGCATTTCACGCACGACGTAATTGCGGACGCGCAGCGCCTGCTGGGGATGCCGGTACGGGGAATAGAGGTTAGGGCCGCGAATCAGCGCCGCCAGGAGAGCTGCCTCGGGCAAGGTCAAGCTCTTGACATCCTTGTTGAAGTAAGATTCCGAGGCAGCGGCGAAGCCGTCGATGGAAAAACTCCCGCGCTGCCCCAGGTAGACTTCATTGGCGTAGAGCTCGAAGATCTGCTCCTTGCTCAACCGTTGTTCCAGAACGAGCGCCAGGAAAATCTCCTGGATCTTGCGTCCCACGGTCCGCTTCGGGGTCAAAAAGAAATTGCGTGCGAGCTGCATTGTGAGGGTGCTTCCGCCTTGGAGCCGCTCGTCGGCGCGGACGTCTTTGAAGGCAGCATCGATGATGCGGTAAAAGTTCACGCCGTGGTGGAAAAAGAAGCGGCGGTCCTCCGCGGCCAGGACCGCGTTCACCAGCACTGCAGGCAGGTCCTGGTAGCGAATCAGCCGGCGCTTGGTACGGCTCTGATCGAACAGGGTGGTAATCGGTTCGGGTTCGAGGAGGTATTGGCCGGCAGAACTCTCCTCTCCGTCAACCGTAATGGAGGCGATCTTGCGGCCCTCGAACTCCACGGTGGCTGCTCCCTCGGCTGCAGGCTGGCCGGCAAAATAGGAGAGAGGACCCGGCCGGATCGCGAGGCGGTCGCCCGCCAGCGTGTAAGTGCCAACTTTCGATCCGCTTTCGCCCTGTGAGTACAGCCCCCTGCGGAGCCGCGCCGCCACTTCCTCCGGCGTGACGGTCTCACCCACAGTGATGGGCGTAGGAGCGGAAAAGACCATTGAAGCCCGATTGAAAACCTGTCCACTCAGGCGGGCATCGATCTCACCTGAGAACTGGACGTAGGCTGACACAAAGATGACAGTGCTGATCACAAAACAGGCGACGCCGGCGCCCAAGAGGACGTTCTTCCAGCGGCCGACCTTGTCTCCGGCGACTCTCACCCAAAACGGCAGCCGGCTTCGAATGGGTAACCTAGGTTGCACAACCTACCTCGATGCGCCCGGTCACCAGGGCTCAATAACCCCGGCTTTCTGCCGAGGGCGTAAAGTGAATGCTCCAGGTGTAAACCTTCAGGTCCACCGGTACCGTGTAATCCACGTTGATCTTTACCCGGTCGGCTGCGGCGTCAAACGTCACGAACGTTATCCGCGGTAATCGGCACACCGAGCTCGTGAGCGTAATGAATCACCTCGGCCTGGACTGCGTCCGGCGCCGGCCTCTCCACGGTGGCCCGAATCGCCCGGTCACGAATGAAATCAGCCAGCTGGGAATTGTTGAAGTAGACGGGGATGGTCTTCACGCCGGCAAAGATGAGGGCGGCCAGAACGGCCAGAGCAACGATCAGCTTCAGGAGGCCCTCGCCTCGCTCGGAAAGCGGCATGGCTCACCCTCTCCCCCCTCCAGGCCGCGACGAGGTGCTAGCAGAGGAGCTGTTGCTTCAGTGTCTCCACCACCTCACTCAGCTTAACATCGTGAACGTGCTTTGTCGAGCGCACCAGGATCTCGGCCCGGCCCTGCTCGAAAGTGCGCCGGCCCAGTGTCACCCGGAAGGGCGCGCCGATCAGATCAGCGTCCTTGAACTTCACGCCGGGGCGCTCATCACGATCGTCAAAAAGCAGATCGACAGACTGGCTCCGCAGCTCGGCGTAGAGTTCTTCGGCGGCCACGCGCAGTCTGGCGTCGTCCATGTTGGCGGCCGTCAGGATCACCTCAAAGGGTGCGATGGACCTGGGCAGGAACATGCCATCCTTATCGTGGTTCTGTTCCACAGCGGCGGTAAGGATGCGCTCTACCCCAAGGCCATACGAACCCATCACGAGCACCACTTCCTTGCCGCTCGCGTCAAGCACGGTGGCGTGCATGGCCTCGGAATAGCGCCGGCCCAGCTTGAAGACGTGGCCCAGCTCCACGGCCTTGATCACTTGCAGCGGCTGGCCGCAGCGCACGCAGGGATCGCCCGCTTGCACCAGGCGCAGATCGTGGTACTCCGCCTTGAAATCGCGGCCGGGAGTTACGTACCGAAGGTGGGTGTCGTTGCGATTGGCGCCCGCCGTCAGGCCGCGCCGTCCCTCTAGCGCCCTGTCCGCCAAGATGCGTACCCCCGTGAGACCTACCGGGCCCAGCGAGCCCAGGTTCGCACCGTGCAGTTTCAAGGCTTCGTCCGGAGTGGCGGGACGAAACACGCCGGTGCCGAGCACTGTAGAGAGCTTGATCTCGCTGAGCGTATGATCGCCCCGCAGGAGAATCACCACCGGCTGACTTTCGGCCACGTACACCAGCGTCTTGATCATGCGCGCCGGGCTTTCCCCGGTGAATCGCACCAGGTCTTCGATAGTCTTCTGCCCCGGCGTGGGAAAGGGCTCGGGCGCCTTTTCTTCAGTCGGATCGTCCGCTGGAGCGACGGCGGAAACTGCCTTTTCCAGATTGGCCGCGTAGCCGCAATCCGAGACCGCGATCTGGTCCTCGCCGGCATCGGTGGGCGCTGTGAACTCGCCTGAGACCGATCCGCCCATCATGCCGGAGAAAGCCTCCACGAATAGCGCCCGGACGCCGCAGCGCTCGCAGATGCGGCGGTAAGCGTGGACGTGCTTGTCATAACTGACGTCGAGGCCGGCTTCGTCGATATCGAAGGAATAAGAGTCCTTCATGAAGAACTCCCGCAGGCGAAGCAAGCCTGATTTAGGGCGGGGCTCGTCGCGAAACTTTTCCTGAATTTGATACCAGATCTGCGGAAGCTGCTTATACGATCGCAATTCGCTGCGGGCGATGTTGGTCATCTCCTCTTCATGCGTGATGCCGAGGCACATCTCGTGCCCGTTGCGATCCTTGAATTTGAAGATGACATCCACCGCGTCCCAGCGTCCGCTTTCGCGCCATAACTCGGCCGGGTTCAGGACGGGCAGGTGAAACTCCTGGGCCCCGATGGCGTCCATCTCCTCCCGGATAATCTGCATGATCTTCAGCAAGGATCGCCGCGCCAAAAAGAGATGGGCATAGATTCCGGCCGAAACCTGGCGGATGTAACCGGCCCGCAACAGCAGACGGTGGCTGGGCGCCTCGGCCTCAGCCGGTACTTCGCGCAGAGTAGGAATGAAGGCTTGGCTCCAACGCACGGACTATCCTTTGGGGTCGCTTGAGCTGAAAAGGGACGAGCCCGACCGAGCGCTCAGGCCACCAGCAAGTCAATTGGTATTGTTGGGGATGACATCAAGGTTGTCAAGAAACGCGCAGCGCTCAAATCCTCCTTCTCGGATGAAAGGGGGGGGTGGGGGTGGTGTCCCTGATTGAGCTGGCCTCTTCGCGAATCCGCTTCCAGGCCCGTCGCACGTGAGGCAGCTCGGTATTCGTCTGACCGATGCTCATGCGCAGTGTGAAACGATTATCGAGGCGGGTGTGGGTCAGGTAAAGATCACCACTCCGGTTGAGGCTATCCATCAAAGCCTGGTTCAGGTCGTCGCCTCCCCGGTGCCTGAAGCATACGAGATTTAGCGGCACGGGTGCGGCCAGCTCAAACTGATCGTCCTCGCGAACCCACGAAGCGAATTGCTGCGCAAGCTCCACATGCCGCCGGACGTGCCGGCGCAAGCCGTCGACGCCGTAATGGCGGATCACAAACCAGAGCTTCAGCGAGCGGAAGCGGCGGCCGAGCTGGATGTGCCAGTCCCGATAGTCGATCACTGCGCCCGACTCGGTGGCCTGGTTGCGCAGGTATTCGGGAAGGACGCTCAAAGTGTCGATCAGCGCCTTGCGATCCGCCACGTAGAAACAGTCGCAATCGAAGTTGGTGAACATCCATTTGTGGGCGTTGAAACAGTAGCTGTCGGCGTATTCCAACCCGTCGTGGATGAACCGAAGTTCCGGACACAGCGCAGCCGTACCGGACATGGCTGCGTCCACGTGCAGCCAGACGCCGTGTTCGCGACAGATGGCTGCGATTTCCCGCACGGGATCGATGGCGTTCGACGACGTGGTCCCGACCGTCGCGCACACAAAGCAGGGAGTGCGCCCCGAGTCGCGGTCTTGTCTGATCCGTGCCGCCAGCGCGTCGGCCCGCATGGCGAAGCGCTCGTCCACTTCAATCAGGCGAAGGCTCTGCAGGCCTAGACCGGCGATCTTCACCGCCTTTTCGATGGAAGAGTGCGCTTGTGCCGACGTGTAGGCCGTCAATCGCCCGTCGCAGCCCCGTTGGTTCGTGGCGAGGCCGGTGGCGCGCTCCCGGCCCGCGAGCAGAGCGCACAGGGCGGAGCTCGAAGCGGTATCCTGGATAACGCCGCCGCCCCGACCTGTCGACAAGAATGTCTCAGGCAGCCCGAGCATCTCTACCAGCCAGTCGAGCACATGCGTCTCGAGCTCGGTGCAAGCCGGACTCGTCGCCCACAACATGCCTTGGACCCCCAGTCCTGCCGACAGCAGCTCTCCCAGAATCGATGGGAAGGAATTGTTCGAAGGGAAATAGGCGAAGAAATTGGGCGACTGCCAGTGCGTGACGCCGGGCAGAATCAGCCTCTCGACGTCCGTCAGCATGGTCTCGAAAGGCTCGCCGTGCTCGGGAGCGCGGTTGGGCAGCCGCTCCCGCATCTCGCCTGGCTTCACTTGCGAGAGCACCGGCAGAGATTCGACGCGCTCGTAATAGTCCGCGATCCAATTGATTACGGCCCTGCCCTGACGGCGGAACTCGTCCGGTGTCATATGGAAGCTTGTTTTCTCCGGCATGTGCCTCACCTTCGAACCGGTGGCACGGGGTGTGAAGCCCGTGCCACGCGTCATGAACATCTTGGCTTATCCCCGCGACCCGCTGTACCCGGCTAAAAGCGCAATCATAGCGTCTTGATGTACTCAAACAAAGGCATTCCAAAGAGGTCAGCGACCAGACCAGAGCGGCGAAATCCGCGCTTCTCGTAGAAACTGATCGCTCGCTGGAGCGGCTCGGTGGTGTCGAGGCTGATCCTTGAGCACTTCCGCTCGCACAACTCCGCTTCCACGTGATCGAGCAAGCGGCCGGCGACCCCATGCCCCTGCCACTCGGGTCGGACCGCCATGCTGCGAAGGTGGCCTTCCCCGGCACTCACCACGCTGCATCCTACTGTACCGACCACGTCACCCGACCCGCTGGTCGCCACCAACATGAGCATGGTTTCGAGTGCGCCGAGCAAGCGTGTCCGGTGTCATCACGGTGTCGGCATAGGCCTCGGCCGAATAGCTGACCTCATAGGCTGCAAAGGCCGACCGCAGGCAGTCGAGAACGGAGTCGGTATCCGCTTTGGT
>DATDGR010000037.1:0-10148 GCA_036521995.1 Terriglobia bacterium
GGGCCCCTAGGCGCCGGAAAGATAGTCGCCGAAGGCTGACGCGAAGGCGGTGGTGCGGTCTCTGCGGCGCGCTCACTCATGCCGCGCTCCCTGGTGAGGTTCGGGCCGGTAACTCTCGAAGAGCGGCCAGCGGCGCAGGGCCGATTCGACGGCGCTCGACGCGGTCTGGCCCAGGCCGCAGATGGAGGAATCGCGCATCACCTGCCCGATTTCCTTTAGGAGGCCGAGCTCGCTTTCCACCGAACCCAGCGGGCTGCCGCGCTCCAGACGTTGCAGCAGTTCCTCCTGGCGCACTGTGCCCACCCGGCACGGAACGCATTGTCCGCATGACTCGTCGCGGAAGAAGGCGGCGATTCGGATGAGGATCTTGCGGAGGTCGACCGTGTCGTCAAAGAGCATCACCACAGCCGATCCCAGCGAGGCACCGATGGCCCGCGTGCCCTCAAAAGTGAGCGGCGTATCCAGCTCGTCCGGCGAAACGAAACTTCCAGCAGCGCCGCCCAACAGCACCGCCTGCAGGCGCCCGCTACCCGCCACGCCGCCGGCAAGCTGAATAATCTCGCGCAGCGTAGCGCCAAAGGGCACCTCGTACACGCCCGGTCGCGCCACATGGCCGGAGAGGCAGAAGAGCTTGGGCCCCGTGGAACCGTGGGTGCCGATCGAGGCGAAGCGCTCGCCTCCCTCGCGCACAATCAGAAGCACGTTGATCAGCGTCTCCACATTGTTCACGACGGTCGGCTTTCCGAACAGCCCCACCTGGGTGGGGAACGGCGGCTTGTTGCGCGGTTCCCCCCGCAACCCTTCAATGGAGTTGAAGAGCGCGGTCTCTTCGCCGCAGATGTAGGCGCCGGCACCCCGGCGAAGTTCCACGTCAAATCGGACGCCGCGGCCCAGAATGTTGTCGCCCAGGAAGTCCCGGGCGCGCGCGGCCGCGATGGCATGCGCCAGCCGCTCGTTCGCCAGCGGGTACTCGCCGCGTAGATAGATGTAACCCTTCTCACAGCCGGTGGTGTAGCCCGCGATCGTCATCGCCTCGATCACCGAGAACGGGTCGCCTTCCATCACCACGCGATCTTTAAACGTTCCCGGCTCAGATTCGTCCGCATTGCACACCAAATAGCGCGGCTGGTTGGCGGGATCCCACTTCTTTGCGCTTGGAAAGGCAGCCCCGCCGCGCCCCACCAGCCGTGATGCCGCCATCTCCCGCGACACCCAACTCCGGCCGAAAGCCAGCGCGCGCCGCAGAGGTTCATATCCGCCGTGGGCCCGATAGCCGTCGATGCTCGTAGCATCCACCCGGCTCATGCGGCGCAGCAACGTTAGCCCGGCCGAATCGCGCCCGCCGGTCTGAGGGACGGAAACCGCCGCCTCAAACCGGTCAGGCGCTTCGGCGGCCTTGCCCGCTTTGTCCCCAGCGAGAGCTTCCACGAGTGTCGCTGCGGCGGCCGGCGCAAATACTCGTTCACGCGGCCGTTCGCCGGCGATCGACATCAGAGCGGCCGGCGCGCGCTCGCACAGTCCGAGACAGGAGCTGTGATACCAGATCGCTTTGCCGTCGAGCGTGGCCGACCCCGCCGGACCGAGGATCTGCTCGACACGATTGCACAGTTCTTCCGCGCCGCAAGTAAGGCAGGCGATGTCGTCGCAGAGGTGCAGCACTCGCGCTGGGCGGGGCGCTACCGAAAGCAGCCCGTAGAAGCTTGCCACGCCGTAGGCCTCGGCGGGTGGGATGTCGAGCCTTCGGCAGGCGTAGTTGAGCGCGCCAGGTGTGATCCAGCCCATGCGCGCCTGGATGGCGTGCAGCACGGGCAGTAGCAGATGACGCTGCGCCCCCGTCCCATGGTCGCCAACGGCCGCATGCCCGTCGGGCTCCGCGGTGCGCGCCGCTCCGTTCCAGCCCGATTTCGGCTGGCCGAGAACGGTATCCACCGCCTGCCGCTCCTCCGGAGCCGGATCACCGTGGTTGAAATGAAGGTCCACTCAGCTCCTCGCCTCACGCCGCGCCGGGATCCGCTGTCCATCTCACAAAGCCAGAGGCCTGCACTTACCGCGCCCTCTCGTCATTACGCCAGGGCAGGCAATTTTTCAATGCGAATGGCCGTAGCCTTGAACTCCGCGGTGCCGGACTTTGGGTCCGTGGCGTCGATAGTAAGCAGGTTCGTGGCCACCTGGTCCGGGAAATGGATGCTCAAGAACGCCAAGCCCTGCCGCAACGAATCGTCCAAGCGGACCGGAGCTTCCGCCGAACCGCGACGCGAACTCACCCGCACGCGCTCGCCGTCACTCACGCCGTAGCGCTCGCCGTCCTCTGGCGAGAGGGCCAGCGTTTCCGGTGCGCGCAGCGGTGACGCGTACCGCGCAGTCTGGACTCCGGTATTGAAAGATTCCAGGTGCCGTCCTGTGGTGAGCCGCACGGGGTAGGTCTCGTCCAGGGCATCGACTGGCGGCTCAAACTCCACCACGCTGAACTGAGCCGGCGGCCCGACGATAGGCTCCTGCCAGAGACGGCCATGCAGGAAAAGCTCGCCGGGGTGTGATTCGTCGTAGCACGGCCACTGAATGCCGCCCAGCGCCTCCAGGCGAGCGTAGCTCATGCCGGCGTGCATCGGGCTCAGACTCCGCACTTCGTTCCACACCTCTTCCGCGCTGGGCCAGCCCCAGTCGTTTCCCAGGCGGCGCGCCAGGTCAAAGAGAATATCCATGTCGTCCCGCGCCCCGGCCGGAGGGTCCATGGCCTTGCGCACCCGCTGCACGCGGCGCTCGCTGCTGGTCACCGTCCCCTCTGTTTCGCACCACCCCGCGGCGGCAGGCAGTACCACGTCGGCGAGCAGGGCTGTGGGCGTGAGCAGAACGTCCTGCACCACCAGGCAATCGAGACCCCTCAACAGGCGCTCGGCCCGGTTCTGGTCGGCCTCCGAAATGAGCGGATTTTCGCCGATCACGTAAAGCCCCCGAAGCTTGCGATCCTCCATAGCATGGAACATCTCGCTCAGGTGCCAGCCGCGTTTGGGTGGAATCCTCACGCCCCAGGCGCGCTCGAACTTTTCGCGCAGCTCGTCATTCTCGACGTGCTGAAAGCCGGGCAGTCGGTCGGGCAGCGCGCCCATGTCCCCTCCGCCCTGCACATTGTTCTGGCCGCGCAGCGGATTCACTCCGGAGCCGTAGCGGCCCACGTGCCCCGTTAGCAGCGCCAGATTGATCAGCGCCAGGACGTTGTCTACGGCGTTGTGATGCTCAGTGATGCCCAGGGTCCAGCAGAGCTGGGCGCGATCGGCGCGCGCGTACGCGTGCGCGAGATCGCGAATGACTGCGGCCGGCACGCCGGTGATCCTCTGAGCGTAGTCGAGCGTGTAGGGCTCCACCGATTCGCGGTAGGCATCAAAGGCCGAGGTAGCGTTTTCGATGAAGTGCCGGTTCTCGACTCCGGCGGCAATAATCTCCCTGCCTACCGCATTCGCAAGCGCGATGTCCGCACCCACGTCGAGCCCCAGCCACACGTCTGCCCAGCGCGCCGAACTGGTGCGCCGCGGATCGATCACGTAGAGCTTCGCCCCGCGGTGTACGCCCTTCAGCGCGTGGTGAAAAAAGATGGGGTGCGTCTCGCGCGCGTTCGAGCCCCAGAGAATGATGAGGTCGGTCTCCTCAATCTCCCGATACGAGCTCGTACCACCGCCTGCCCCGAAAACCGCCGCCAGACCGGCGACGCTCGGTGCGTGTCAAGTGCGGTTGCAACTGTCGATGTTGTTGCTCCCCATCACAACACGGGCGAATTTCTGGGCCAGAAAGTTCAGCTCGTTCGTGGTCTTCGAGCAACTGAACAAGCCGAAGGCCTGCGGCCCAGCATTCCCTTTGACGCGCCGAAACCCGCCGGCTGCTCGATCCAGTGCTTCATCCCAGGAGGCAGGACAAAGCTCGCCGTTTTCGCGCACTAGCGGAGTGGTCAGGCGCCCTTTCACCGGAATTGCCATGAATCACCCTCCAAGGCCATTGAAGCGCTCGCAGCGCGATGCGTTGCTCCGTGTTTCCTCAACGGGCACCCTCCCCCCGATCCGCGCCGCGAACTTACCACCGATATGCGGCTGAGCCGTACCATACACCTCCCCGCGCCGCCATGCAATGAGCGGCTTCGGAATCGACGGGAGTTACTTATCACTGACGCGTAGGCCCGCCAGAGCTTATGTCGGGGAATACCCGCAGCGACCCTAACCCCCGATTCCATTACAGGAGCGTTGCCCTACCCCCGAAACTCACCCACGGCAGCAATCAACGTCCGCGCGGCGTGAGCGGGTCCAACTACCTGTGCTATCACACGCCAGGCAGGCCTCAGGATCAGAGCGCAACCGAGATCCAGACCCTTAGGAGACTGCGAGGAGACACCCCTCCACGTAGCAACCAAGAGTGGCGAGCCGCTGGCTATCGCTAGCGTCATAGGCCGACGCCTGAGCGTGCCGGTCGCCGCCAAGCCAGCCGGCCATTTTGGATTCCTCGGGAGCTTCGTCTCGATCGACAACCCGACGTCCAGCAAGCTGACTCAGGAATGGCTGGGATGGCACCCAACCCAGCCTGGGCTGATTGGCGATCTCGACCGTGCGGGCTACTTCTAAGCCTGAACAGAGGCGCACCTGCGGCGCCTCTGCGCCACACCCAACTGCAGGGCGAGTTGAGCGATGAACGCTATCAGTACCGACGAGTTGCCTTGTAGAAAGCGATCTCCCCCGCTTGGCATCGACTCCGGACGGATTACGGGGCACTCTTCCATTACGGGATCGGGGCATGCGCCCCATACGAACGGCATCCGAGCCTTCGACGTGTGGCCGACAATGCGGGCACCGTGCGTTCATGCAGCGAAGTCCGGAACGCGCTATTAGTCATGGCTGTTCAAGTTGGAGAGTGTTCGACTGGGGGCACTGATGTATGGGGGCGAATTACGGGCCGCTAGCGCAACATCTCCCGCGATACCAAGGGGCCCTCGCCGCGTGGCTACCGGGCAAGCCGACCCAGGGCAAAGTAAGCGGGATCTCGGAGCCAGCATTCAGTACACTAAGAAGCTGTTTGCCCAAACGGAAGGAGTGACCATGAATCGTCGTCAGTTCGTTTACACCAGCGCCGCGGGCCTGGCTGGGCTGGCCTGCGCCCGGGCGGAACAAGCCGCGGACCAGAAAAAACTCCGGGTGGGTCTGATCGGCTGCGGCTGGTACGGCAAGACGGACCTGTTCCGCCTGATCCAGGTATCGCCGGTTGAGGTGGCTTCGCTGTGCGACGTGGATTCGCGCATGCTGGCCGACGCGGCGGAATTGACGTCTCAGCGCCAGGCATCGCGCAAGAAGCCGCGCACCTACAGCGACTACCGCAAGATGCTGGCCGAAGAGGATCTGGACATCGTGCTGGTGGGCACGCCGGACCACTGGCACGCGCCGGCGATGATCGAAGCCGTAAAGGCCGGGGCCGATGTCTACTGCCAAAAGCCGATCAGCGTGGACGTGATTGAAGGCCAGGCCATGGTGGCGGCGGCGCGCAAGTACAACCGCGTGGTGCAGGTGGGCACGCAGCGGCGCAGCACGCCGCACCTGGTGGATGCGCGTGAAAAGGTGGTGCAGGCCGGAAAACTGGGCAAGGTGGGCCTGGTGGAAATCTACTGCTATTACCACATGCGCGCCACGGACAATCCGCCGGACACGGCGCCGCCCGCGAACCTGGATTACGAGATGTGGACCGGCCCCGCGCCCATGCGGCCTTACAACGCGCTGGTGCATCCACGAGGCTGGCGCGCCTTCATGGAATACGGCAACGGCATCATGGGCGACATGTGCATCCACATGTTCGACATGGTGCGCTGGATGATGAACCTCGGCTGGCCCAATCGTATCAGCTCGAGCGGCGGCATTCTGGTGGAGCACAGCAAAGCCAACATCGCCGACACGCAGGTTGCCACGTTCGAGTATGACGACCTGAAAATAGTGTGGCAGCACCGCACCTGGGGCGATCCGCCCGACCCGAAATACATGTGGGGCGCCACCCTATACGGCGACAAAGGAACGCTGAAGGCCAGCGTCTACAGCTACGACTTCACGCCCGCGGGCAAGGGCGGGTCGCCGATTCACCAGGACGTGACTTACGAACTGGAGCAGTATCCCGAAGATAAGACCGAGAAGGACCTGGAGAAGCAATGTGCTCCGGCCATCCGGCACCACATGCAGGATTTTCTGGCGGCGATCGCCGAGCGCGGCAGGCCAGTGGCGGATATCGAACAGGGGTATATTTCGACGGCCAGCTGCATTCTGGCCAACCTTTCGATGAGCACCGGCCGAACGATGGCGTTGGACCCGCAGAAGGGGCGTGTGATCGGCGATGCCGACGCCAACCGCCTCTTGGCCCGTCCGTACCGCAGCCCGTGGGTGCATCCCACGCCGGAGAACGTATAGACCGGGCCATGCACAGATTTAGCGGACTACCCGAGGCAACTACGTCCTCGGTTTCATAAGTGCGCTGACGTATTCGCGCCAGCGATCCAGGTTTGGGGTGCATTCTCTCCGAGTCGCCGATCCGGACAAGACTAGCGCGCGGCGATCTCCGGGTGATCAGCGAGGCCGCGAGGCTAGTTCAACGGGTAGGCCGTACCGTTTCTCGTCAAAGTGCACGGCGCGGCGGGACTCACGGCGATTACTAAACCCTTGGCGACCAGGCAGGACCTATCTCCCCTTACGCTGCTCGCGCGTGTCTTCGAATCTCAGTCCTGCCGCAGCGCCGCCATGGGGTCGACCTTCGTAGCTCGCCGCGCGGGGATGTAGCTGGCGAACAGTGCCACGCCGACCAGCACCACGAACACGGAGAGGAACGTTGGCGGGTCGCTTGGGCGAACGCCATACAGAAGGCTCGAGATCAGGAGCGCCAGGATGAGGGCTCCCACCAGCCCGATCGAGGCTCCGCTTAGTGCCAGAGTCATTCCCTGCCGGACGACTAGCCTCAAGACGTCGGCACGCGCAGCGCCGAGCGCCGTGCGAATTCCCATCTCCCGCGTGCGCAGCACGACTGAATAGGAAATCACGCCATAAATACCGACGGCAGCCAGCAGCAGAGCGAGCGCTGCAAAAGCAGCAAGCAGCAATGTGTCGAAACGGGGCTGTGCCAGTGAGGCGCTCACTACCTCATCGAGCGTCTCGACATCGGCTACCGACTGATCCTTGTCCAGCTCGTGGACCGCGTTTCCAACGGCGGCCGCCAGGCTTAACGGGTCAGAGGATGTGCGCAGCGCCAATTCCATGTTCCCGGCTGCACCTCCCTCCACGCCTTGCGCATGGGGAGAAAACACCTGCGGAAATCGCGGGTCAGTGAGGCTCTGGAGGGCTGCGTCGCCCACAACCCCGATCATCGAGAGCCAGGGGCCCTTCGAGCAGTCCTCGCCCATGCAAATACGCTTGCCGGCGGGATCGCCGTCTGAAAAGAACCGGCGCGCGAGTGTGGCGTTGATGATGGCTACTTTGGGGCTTTGATCGCTGTTATCCGAGTCGGTGAAGTCGCGGCCCTTAAGAAGGGGGATACCCACTGCACGAAAGTAACCGGGCGTCACCTGGGAAAAACTCACGATCGGGATCGATTCCCTTGTCGCCGCCGGACGTCCTTCGATATTCAACCCGCCCCAAAAACCGCCGTTCGCATTTTTCAGCGGCATGGTCATGGTGGCGCCGGCAGCCTTGACTCCGGGAAGAGCCCGGACCCGGTCGAGCAGTTGCCGGAAGAAGGTCACAATCTGCGGGTCTTTGTATGACGATGGCAGCGAAACCTGGCAAGTCAAGACCTCGCCGGGATTGAATCCGGGATCGATGCCGCGTAAGCGCTCGAAACTGTTCACGAGCAAACCGGCGCCCGCGAGCAACACCAGGGCCAACGCCATTTCGCAGACCGCCAGAAAGGTCGCGTACTCGACGCCCTGGCACTCCCGTGCTCCAACCGCGGCCTCCTGCTTTGAGCGATTCGTTGAGCCGGACTTTGAACGACTGCAAAGCAGGGAACAGTCCAAAGGCCACGCCCGTGACCACCGCCAACCCCAGCGTAAACAAAAGGGCGCGAGCGTCCAAGCCAATCTCCTGAGCGCGGGGAATCTCGGTTGCGAGAACCAAACGCAGGTAACGAATTCCGCAGGCCGCCAGCAGAATCCCCGCCCCGCCGCCCAACACCGAGAGCAGCAAACTCTCTGTCAACAACTGACGCGCCAAGGTCCAGCGGCCCGTGCCCAGCGCCCGGCGGACGGCAAACTCCTTCTCCCTTGCCGCCGACCTTGCCAGCAGCAAGTTGGCCAGGTTGGCACAACCGACGAGGCAAAAAAAGAAGCCCACGGCACCGAGCAGCACCAGCAGCGCCGGTCGCGCGCTTCCGGTAATCTGCACCGCGGCAGGAACAAGATACGCCGTGACTCCGGCGTCCTCCCGGTAGGTTTCCGCAAGACGGCGGCCGACAGTGTTCATGTCCGGCTGGGCGCGTTCGATGGTCACAGCAGGCTTCAGGCGCGCCACGACCCTCATGAAGCGGTCGCCGCGAGCAGCCATCGATTCCGCTCGGATGGGCCAGGGGACCCAGAGTTGAACATCCGGAAAAGGAGACGAAAACTCCGCCGCCATCACTCCGATTACATTGTGGGGCTCGCCGTCAACGGTAATGGTCCGGCCCAGGATTCCCCGGTCGCCTCCGAATGAGCCGATCCAAAGCGAATGGCTGAGCACGACAACGCGGTCTTTCGCGCCCTGTTCTTCGTCCCGAGCGAAGGTTCGGCCCAACTCGGGCCTGGCGCCCAAAACATCAAAGAAATTCGGCGAGACCGTCCAGCCCCCACCTCCTGTTGTTCGTCGCCGCCCGACAGGTTGTAGGTTCCGCTCCACCATCCGGCCAGGCCGCCAAAGACGCGGTTCTGTTCCCGCCAGTCGCGCAGGTCTGGGAGGGATACCGTGCTCTGATTGATCCCGCGCGCTTTCTCCGCCGACCACACAAACATCAGGCGGCCCGGGTCCTCGTAAGGCAGCGGGCGCAATAGAGTGGCATTCACAACGCTGGGCGCCAATGCCCAGCGCCAGTGTGATGACCGCAACTGCGGTAAAGCCGTGATTCTTCGCCAGTACACGAAGGCCGTAACGCAGGTCTTGCAAAAGTGTTTGCATTGAGATAATCCCTCCTGATCTCCTGCAATCACTGTCCGTTTGACGTTCGATGAGCCCAACGGTAGTACGCGGATAAACTGAATTCAAACCCCGTTCGCCGCCCCTTATGAAGCATGCGGCAGACATTCCGAGCGCCCTCCGGCACGGAAAGCTCTACAGGGGGTTCAAATCGTTGATTTGCATCAAACGCGACTAACCCTATTCCGAAATGCGGACTGACGGCGGAGCGCCGATTGCCCGCGATCAACGCCGCAGGGCTTACCGGTTCTGCGTCATTTGACGATAAGTTAAAATTAACCGGTCCAAATCTGCTTGCACCTAAATCTAGCGTAAGCGTTCTATAATCAAGCAGTTTGGCCGGTTAATTTCGACAGTCGGGTAGGACGGAGGCGCGTAGCGGGCTTCGAATGATGCCGACGTTTCCACCGTCCTCCCTAAGATGCCGTACGGCGGGTTTTCCCCAGTACGGCTCCAAGGCCGGACTATCAGACGAGGCCTTCCCAACGCACTGGTTTGCCATCATCCTTCGTGCTCTCGGCTGCCATCGTTTACTCCCTGCTCGGTGTCAGGGATGATGCGCTTACAAGCACCTCCGTGCGAGCGGACCAAGCCGCTCTACCCCAGGGGCCCTCGCTCCGGTCCGGGTTATGCTGTCCCGGTCCATCCTCACTTATCCGGCCCCATCCGCCCCACTCGCGGGCACATCTCGACTTCACCGTCTCGCGGCTTATACCAGATGCCCTCGCTGTGCATATTCGCATATGCCTAGGCGACCCGCGACTGGTTCTGAGCTTTCCTCGATGCTCTTTCACACCATGTCGTCCTCTGTGACCACGGGGAACTTTCCGGCCGCCCCCACCCAGTGCTTCGCCGAAAACGCTGGCCTTCGACTCCAGTTAACAGTCTCGGCCTTCCCAAAACCCCCACCCTCCGATTCTCGTGAGGGAGATTGTTTTCGAGGCTTGACTACGGTTCGCTTGCGCTACGACCTGTTGCTTT
>DATDGR010000038.1:0-21229 GCA_036521995.1 Terriglobia bacterium
CTGGGTGTTCTACGCCGCGCCGAGGCGAGGGCTGAATCTGGGGCCAGAGGCCGGGACCGTGACAAACAGACCTGGGAGGTCCCCTGGAATGAATCAGATAAGAAATCGACTTTTGAAGTTACCGGTCAATGAGCGTGACACGATATAGCCCTTCAGTTAACGCCAAATTCAGTGGCGGCAGACTGGTCGTGGGCAGCCGAGGTTTAGTCCTGAGAATCGTTGCCGAGACTCCGGAAACGGGGCCATCATGAAGGTAGGTTTGACAAGGAAAGCTCAAAAAGTATGGATGGCGTTTATAATCAATCAGATAGGCAAAAGATGGTGCCAGGCCAAGCCAGAATGTCCTTTAGAATCAACAAAAATGAAGGCCACACCCAAAAGCCGGTCCGTGGCGATGAGCCGAGCCCTTTCCAGCACGAGTGCGCACGGATGGTGTACACTCGCAGCCATCCGGGACGCTTCAGTGGGGTCTCGGCCAGAGGTTAAATTTGGGCTCATCAGAGGAGCGCTCATGCCTGCTAAGCGCATCGGGATCCTGACGGGTGGTGGCGACGTGCCCGGTCTGAATTCGATTATCAAAACGGTGGTTTATCGCGGCAGTGAAATCAACGGCGAAGTCATCGGAATCCGCCGCGGGTGGGAAGGCCTGACCCACGTGGACTTGAAGGATCCGGCCAGCCGCACGCGTTACATCCTCCCCTTGAACCGCGAAAACACACGCACCATTGACCGCACCGGCGGCACCTTCCTGCACACCTCGCGCACCAACCCCGCCCGCATGAGCCAACTGCCGCCGGTCTGCGCCGACGGCGAATTCCCCAGGCTGGAAAGCAGCCGCAAAGGCGTCACTTCCACCGTCTACGACGTCACCGCGCAGGTGCTCAAGAACATCGACAGCTTGGCCCTTGACTACGTGATCGCCATCGGGGGTGACGATACCCTGAGCTACGCGGCCCGGCTCGACCGCGAAGGCGTGAAGGTGATCGCCATTCCCAAGACCATGGACAACGACGTGCGGAACACGGAATACTGCATCGGGTTCTCCACCGCCATCACCCGCGCCATGGAGGCCATCGACCGGCAGCGAACCACGGTGGGGTCGCACGAGCGCATCGGCATCTTCCGGGTGTTCGGGCGCGACGCCGGTTACACGGCGCTCTACACCGCCTACGTGAGCTCGGTACGGTGCTGCATCCCGGAGTACAAGTTCAACCTGCCACACCTGATCGAACTCTTGCAGAAGGACAAGAAGCTTAACCCCAGCAATTACGCCCTCGTGATCCTTTCGGAGGGCGCGGAGTGGGAAGGCTATCACGTGCGCGAGTACGGCGAGCCGGACGCGTTCGGTCATCGCAAGAAGGCGAACGTGGGCGAGGCTCTGAGCGACGAGATCAAGAAGGCCACCTGCGAAGAGACCATCGTAAGCGATCTTACCTACGACTTGCGCAGCGGCAGTCCGGACTTTGTGGACAAGCTGGTGGCCTCCACCTTCGCCAGTATGGCTCTGGACTGCATCGAGAAGGGTGAGCATGGCGTGATGATGGCCATTTCGCACGGCTGCTATGCCGCCGCGCCCATTCCCGATCCAAAGCTCGGGCCGCGCGAGGTAGACATCGAGACCATGTACAACACCGAGCGCTACCGGCCCAACTACTCGCACCAGCTCGGCTTGCCGATCTTCCTCACGCGGGCCTGCTGACTTCGGTCCAGAGGCCGATCGCATGGCGCCGGCGAACACTGACCGTTCGTGTATTGCTCAGCCTCGGGAGCGGCACACGCCTGACACGCGCCACCCGATTGCTCGGAGTCTGGCGTTTCTCGACGTCGCGTACTTCGGGCACCGCTTAAGGCTGATCCGACAGATGCCGACGCATTTCAGAGTACCGCTGATCTGCTTGCGGCCATTGTTGACGTATTTGATCAGGTACCGGAACCTGCAGCCTCTCTAACTCGAGACGCTCGAGCTCCGACGGATTCACTTCCTTGTAATCAGTTCTTTCGGCGAACCAGGCGGAATCTGACAGTTGAAATTTCAGGGAGACTGCCAACTCTTCCGACTGCCGGCGGAAGGACCCGTCGGGTTGCCGGACATCCAACCGGTTCCGCAGGGGCTCACAGCCCAGATCTGGGGCGAGCCACGAGGTCACCTGATCGTCAGCGCTGGCGGGCCATTTTACTACGGTCACGCGGTGACCCAGAACGGTGCTGTAACCGACGAACTGGTCAGAAGCCCTTGCACAGTTTTCCGGCGGATGCAGAATCCATGCGTTGCGGGCCTTCAGGGCCTGGCCTGAGTATAGGGGTCGCCATGTAGTCTTAGCGCCGATGTCGTCCACGATTGTTGCGGAATCGCCGTTCATATGGTCCAGCACCCTTACAGTTCTGTCCACTGGGTAAGTGAACTCGGTGATTCGTGCAGTGTTTCCGTCCGGACGACGGGCCACAGTCTTTCTGGCTAGGAGACGACCGGCGGGTTCGATCTTGTATGAGTAAGACTCTATTTGCAAAACGAAGGCAACCGGCGTCGTTTGCGCTAAAGCGAACCGGCGAATCGTGAGTGCTTTCGTCGTATAGTAACATGCAGCGATAAGCGTTGCTGCCGCGATCGGGGCGTACCACCGGCTACCCATGACAAGCGATCTGATGTACTTCGCTGTATACATAGGCTCTTCTCCCTTCCGAAAATCAGTTCCGAAATCATCAATTGAGTAGGCGTTAACCACAGGTAGCGCCGCAGAGGGCGCTAGGGCTGCATGCAAACAGCGTGCACAGCGAACCGCAGTTCTGGCCACACGACCCGCTGCCAGAACAGCAGAACTGCACGCACTCGAACTGATAGTTAAAGTCACACTCCGTGGCCGAATAGCATCTCTGCAAGTTCCCAATGCCCTGAATGCCACCGGTACAACTCGCGGTGCCAGACCTCGCGCCGGCGAAACTCGCCAAAACGCAGGCCAATACGAGCAGGAGGAAAACGCGTGGTCCGTCTAGAAAAAACAGATGGTTTTGTTGGTTCAGGCCTTCATCGTAGAGGTGTCGTTCGTGGGTGCCTCCTTTGTATTCTCCATACCATCTCCTATCTTGTTTGTCAATAGATTTCTTGCGAAGACTTCTGCCTAAGGGAGCACCAATAGCGGCGCGCCTGGTCGAAAGATCTGGCCTGCTCATACCTGGCCTTTGATTTCAAAACCCTTGCTGAGAGAACTGTTTTGTCGCTACCTCTTGTAATTGCAATAACCCACCAACGCCCAGAGTGTTCGCGCCACCCTTGGGTAAAGGTGCGCCACGAAAAACCCACGAAGGACGCCCGGCTTCGTGCTAGAGTCCTCTCTCGGGTGTCCCAGGAATTGAAGGTTGGACCTCAGGAGGCGTCATGTCGAGAAGAGTTTGCAATTACATAGGGCCTTTATTGCTGGTCCTGATGGTAGGTCTTTCGCCCGCAGTGGCTCAAGCGCAGGGTGCAGGCGCCTCCAAGACGCGCCTCGCGATCGTTGGCCTTGATCATGACCACGTCTGGGGAATACTGAATGATATCGCCAGCGAACCGCAAGCTGAGCTGGTGGCGATAGCCGATCCTCATCCGGACCTGGTGGCGAAAGCGAAGGCGCGCGTGCCGTCGAGCGTCAAGTTCTACGACGACTACGTGAAGATGCTCGACGAGGCCAAGCCTGACGCCGTGATTGTGACCACGGAGAACGACAAGCACCTGGCGATCCTGCGCGAGTGCGCGCAGCGCCACATTCATTACTCCACCGAGAAGCCCATGGCGACCACGGGCGCCGACGCCCGCGAGATGGAGCGCCTGGCCGAGGAGGCGCGTATCAAGCTGATGGTGAACTACTGGAACGCCTGGGTTGCGCCCACTCACGACCTGTTCCATCGCGTGCAGGCAGGCGATCTCGGTCCGGTTCAGAAGATCCTCGCGCAGCAAGGTCACCAAGGGCCCAAGGAGATCGGGGTCAGCCCGGAGTTCGCGGACTGGCTCTATGACCCGGTGAAAAACGGCGGAGGCGCGATCATGGACTTCGGCACCTACGGAGCGGAGTGGGCGATGTGGCTGAAAGGCCGGCCCAAGCGGGTCTTTGCCTACACGTTGAAGCTGAAGACCGATCAGCACAACGCCGTGGACGACGACGCCACCATCGTGCTTGAGTATCCGGATGCAGTGGGCGTCATCGAGGCCTCTTGGGATTGGCCTCGCGACAAGGGCCAAGTGGAAGTCTACGGACCGAAAGGCAGTCTGCTGGCCACCGAGACCGAGCTGTTCTTCCAGCCGCCTGCCGGCACCAAGGCCGATCCGAAAATGCCCGAAGGAGAGCCGCTTCAGCTTCAGCCTGTGCTTCAGGACACCTCGAATCCGGTCACCTATTTCGTGGATTGCATTCGCAACGACAAGCCGATTGAGAACCCGGTCTCGGGCGCAATGAACGTCGGAGTAGTGGAGATTCTGGACGCGGCCCGGGAGTCAATTCGCACCGGACGCGCCGTCGAGATGACTTCGAAATAGGCTAGATGAATAAGCTAATACCTCACGCAGGTCCCAAAGCCCGCCGGCGTGCCCTTGAGCTGCGCAGGCCGGCGGACTCCGAGGTTGTGAGAGCCGCTTACTTGATCTTCAGGAACACGATGGCCAGCGTGTAGAGCGCCAGGGATTCGATCAGAATCAGTCCCAGGATCAGAAACAGGAAGATGTGAGGACGGGCGCCCGGATTGCGCGCCACGCCTTCGCAGGCCGAGGCCGTAGCCCGGCCCTGGCCGAGACCGCACAGCCCTGAGGCGATGGCCATGCCAAAGACCGCGATGCCAGGTCCCCAGCTTGCTCCTCCTCCGCCCGCCGCCTCCGACCCCTGTGCGAACAGGGGCGCCGCCAGCAGCAGCGAAGTGATGGCTGTTAAGCCCAACATGACTTTCCGCGTCATTTTCTCTCCTTGCCTGACCTGTCCGTAGATTAGCCAGGCTTTTATGTAATGGGAGCCAGGAGGTGGTGACCCGTTCGCTTGGGAGCGAAGGGCCTCACGCTGGCGCCGATGATGCCCAACTCGACTTCAGAATCGCAACCGCCCGATGGCGCGATCCGCTCAGTGTTCTTCCGCCACCGCCAGGCTGATGTAGACGGCCGGCAGAATCATGAAGACGTAGGCCTGCAGCAGCGACACAAAAACGTGCAAGGCCATGAAGATTGAGGGAACCAGCAACGGAACCAGGCCTGCAAAGACCTCTTCGATCAAATTGCCCACCAGCATGTTGGCCCAAAGACGAACGCTCAAGGAAAGCATCCGAAAGCTGTTGCTGATAACCTCGAGCGGGAACATCAGCACCGCGATGGCGGCTACCGGCCCGCAGAGCGTCTTAAGGTAGCCCAGGACTCCGTGCTGGCGGATGCCGTGGTAGTTGTAGTATAGAAAGGCGACCACCGCACAGCCCAGCGTGGTGTAGATGGTAGCCGTAGGGGTCTCCATGGTGGGAAAGATTCCGACCAGGTTGCAGATCAGCACGAACATGCCGAGGGTGCCGATCAAGACCACATAGCGCCTTCCTTCGTGGCCGATCACGTCTTCCGCCAAGTTCTCGGTGAATTGCAGGTACACTTCCATGATCTGTTGGAACTTTCCCGGATTCTCCACCGAGAGGCGACGGCGCAGCACCCAGGCTCCGGCCACGATCAGCAGGACCACCAGTATTTCCCCTGCCATGTAACCGGGGATGGGATAAACGGGATCGGGATGAAAGCCCAACAGCGCCAGACCGGCCGCCACCGGGGCTCCGATCAGCTTGTTCATCAGGACGGTCAACCACACCACGTGGTGTTCTTGAGGCATCGCGGGTTCCTTCTGGAATCGGTCAAGTGTGAAGTTGCGCCGGGGGCGTCCCGGGCGCTTCCAGTCCGGCCGGGCCGGAAGGCCCCTCGGACGTTCCATGCCCGAACACGGCCCTTGCCAGAAAGATCAGGCATTCGATCAGAGCCCCAGCCAGCGGTACAAAGAGCCCCGCGATGACGCCGCGCAGCGACAGACTGCCGGTGCGGTAGATGACCGCCAGCATGATGACCAGCAGCGGATAGCGCATCGCAAACCTGACCATCGTGCCGCGTGGCAGGCGCCTGTCACCGGAATCGAGCGCGGTCGCTACCGCCTGCTGCAGCCACCAATAGGCCAGGATCGCCACGCCGGAGCCGACGGCGAAGCCCGCCGCAAACCGCAGGTGGCCGCTGCCAAGCGCCACTAGCGCGCCCGCCATGGAGACTCCTGCCATCCAGCGCGGCAGGCGCGCCGCGGCGGAGTCCAACCAGACGCTACCGGTTTCGGCCACTCTTCTCCCTCCGCATGACGGTGCGAATGACGTCGATAATACCCGCCGCTGCGCCCACCAGCGTCCCGATGAAAGCCAGAACCGGCGTGGTGTGCAAGTGCCGGTCCAGAAACCAGCCCAGTCCGTACCCGGCCACGGCGGTCACCGGAATGATAAAGCTGAGGCCGGTGTAAAAGGCGACTTGAGCCCACGGGTTCACGCCACCTGGCCGCGGCATCATCCCTCCTGACGAAACCCAAGCCTCGAGGCAAAATCTCTCGGCGTGATCAGGAGCTGCAAGAGAACTGAATGTTCAACTCGGAACTGCAACGCTAAGAGCCATTATATTCCAGAGCGCCGATTCGGGGAAAGTGCGATCTGTTCGTGCTGCCTACCGCTTCGTCCCTGCGTTGGTTGGTGCAAGTGAACCCTGTTTTCAGCCTGTTTTCGGTGTAAGTCTCTGACAATGCTTGCCGAAGCTCACCTCAGGGGGAACGTTCGGGTCTTGGGTTCGTTTTGGGTTCGTTCTAGGTTCGTTTAGGTTCGTTTTCTCCGATCGAACAACTCCATTTCGATTCTAAGGCACTTAGCGGATCCGTGTTGCGTCTAATTCGGGTTCGTTTGGGTTTGTTTTGTTGAGCAGATTTTCGCCTAGTTTTCGATATTACTATAACTTAATGTGCTGCTTACAAGTTTGGGTTCGCTTCGTAAGAACTTTGGTAATTTTATGGCACTTTAGGCGTTTAGTTCATTTGTAATAAGTCAGTTAGAGCCTTGGGATCGCTCGGCATTATTCACATCCCCCCGGGGGGGGCCATCGGGCTGTCGCCCAACCCGTCGCCGGAAGCGATGAGCGATTTCGCGGGTGGCGACGACATCGCCTCCTATGTCGTCGCTCCGCATTACAGGCAGCGCTACAGGCTTCGCTCTTGCGCATACACGAAGGACGATGTATGCGCCACCCTCCGCCCGTCAGCGACCACCCGACGCCTGCAGGACCACCACCGTCTTGATCCGCGAAAGCTGTAAAGTTCACGGCCCGCGTCCCCCGCTCCCGCCAAGAGCCGGCCTGGAAAGGCCAAACGAGGCAGGAGTCGCCGATCTGATAACTCAATGCTTAAGTAACTGGACAGTATAAGCAAGTCTTGGTTCGACGGCAAGGCCCTTCTTGTGCAGTCGCGTGTCATCCCCACAAGCAGCCGCCGACGAGGAATCTCGCGACCTCTGATAGAGTATCGAAGGATCAAGTGGAAGAAAGAAAGGCGATGAGGCATGAAGCACTTGCCATTCGGGGGTGGCGACGACATCGCCTGCTATGTCGTCGCTCTGCATTACAGGCAGCGCTCGGGCGCATATATGAAAGACGATGTATGCGCCACCCGCGAATCCTGAGTCCTAACTGTTTATCTCAAAACTGGGGACCACTCCAGTGCGCCGCTCGTCGCCTCGGTGGAGCGGGACCGAATTTGTGGTTTTCAGGGAAGCAGCCTAAAATGCCGACTCGTCACATTCGCGCTTCAAAGAAAGAAGCTGATCACTATGAGCGTTAGCGTCTGCCCGATGGACATCATCAACGCGCCCGTCGAAAAAGTTTGGTCGTTTCTGTCCGAACCTGCCAACTATGACTTATGGTGGGATGCGCAAACGCGCTCGATCGTTCCTGAAGGCCGGGCACAGCCTGGACAGAAAATTCACGCCAAGGCCGGCGGGCTGGACATCCATGTGATTGTCAATAGCAGTGACGAATCCAAACGTCAGATTCATGTGACGACCATGCTC
This sequence comes from Terriglobia bacterium, assembly GCA_036521995.1. Taxonomy (GTDB): domain Bacteria; phylum Acidobacteriota; class Terriglobia; order UBA7540; family UBA7540; genus Gp13-AA77. Next base: position 8,068 of record DATDGR010000038.1, read on the forward strand.
CCATTCGGAATCACGGTCGATAATCACATCACTTGTACGCCGCTGGAAAATGGAACTTGCCAGGTCTCCTTTGGCTGAGACTTTTCTTTCTCACCTGTATGGTGGGGCTGGTTTCTTGAGCATTTCGCTTCAAAACAATTGCACGGTAGCGTCGCCGACGCCTTGGCGCGCTTGAAACGCGCCGCGGAGAAAATGGCATAGCCTTCACTTCCCGTTGACTCTGACCGACAGGGATTGGGTTGCTCTCTAGAGCGATTCAGCCACATTCACCCGACGGCGGGTGGCGACGACATCGCCTGCTATGTCGTCGCTCTGCATTACAGGCAGCGCCCTGGCGCATACATAGAAGACGATGTATGCGCCACCCGCGGCTCAAGACGAAGTTTATTCTCGATCTTCGGTGCCCCGCGCTTATCGCTGGCTGGCTTCGCCGGTACGAACTCTGCGATTGAATTCCGCGGATTGGCCGCGTGGCACACTGAGGCTCTGCCACCTGCTGCCCAGAAAATGCTTGGCCAGCAGTACGATCTGGCCGCAGTGGTAGGCATAGTGGGCGATCTGCCGGTTGATGGCCTGCATCACGGAATGCGGCTCACCGCGGATCGTAATGGTGCGGCCGAGGTCGGCGTCGGAGAGAGGTTCGAGCGCCGCGAAGACGCGGTCCCAGCCCTCCGCCCAAAGCTTCATCAAAGCTTCCCGCGTCGGAGGAGGAGCCATGAACTCGCTTTCGCGGTCGCGGTCCGGCTTTTCGCCGTCGCTGGTGAGAAAGTCCGTCCACCGCGAGCGCATGTTGCCCGCCATGTGCTTCACCACCACGGCGATGGAGTTCATCTCTTCGTCCAGCACCTGGAAAAGCTGAGGGTCCGTAGTTTGCGCCATGGCGCCTTCGGCCAGTTTCTTGTAATAGCGGAAGACGGCCAGCGAGTCTTCAAGGTATGAGGTGGTGAATTTGAGGCTCATGGGTTCATCTTTGCACCTTCGGCGGGAGTGATGTCAATGATCGAAGTGCGTCCATCCACGCCGATAGGCGCTATCCGCTGCTTCCTTGCCGCAAGGCTGCCAGAAGCTCCTTGGGCGTGATCACCGCGGTGCCGAATTTGAGCACGACGTATCCACCGGCGAGGTTTGCCAGCGTAGCGGCCTCCCGCATCGACCCGCCCGCCGCGAGCGCCAGGGCCATCACGGCAATCACGGTGTCGCCGGCGCCGGTGACGTCATAGACCGGTCTCGGGACGCTGGGGATATCGTAAAGACGGCCTCCCGCCTCCAGCAGCGTCATGCCTTCTCCACCACGCGTAATCAGCAGGGCCTCGCAGCCTAGCTTCCGGAGGAGGCTGGGGGCGGCGGCCCGACGGGCGCGCGCGTCCCCGAGCGGCGCTCCGGTCATGCGCTCCGACTCGTTCAGGTTAGGCGTGATGACGGTGGCGTTCCGGCAGATTTCAGGATGCTCAGGCTTGGGGTCAACGAGCACGGGAATGCCCCGGCGGCGGGCCAGGGCGGTAAGCTGCGCGCAGAGTTCGTCCGTGACGGACCCTTTCAGATAGTCGGAGATGATGAGCGCGTCCAGCTTTCTTACGGAACGGGCAAAGCGCTCGGCCAGCAAGCTCTTCGAACCTGGGGAAATGGTCCGGACCTGCTCGAAGTCCACCCGCAGCAACTGGTGCTGATGGGCGACGATCCTGACCTTGCGCGGCGTCACCCGGCCCGGCTCCTCGATCACGTGCCGGCCGTCAATTTTGCGGGCCGCAAAACGGTCTGTGAGCTTGCGCCCCGTATCGTCGTCGCCCACCACGCCGAACACCACCGCCCGGCCGCCCAGAGCGGTCACGTTGGCGGCCACGTTGCCCGCGCCACCCGGAAACAGCGATTCGTCCGTCCTGAGGTCGCGCATCAGGACCACGGGCACCGGGGCCTCAGGGGAGATGCGGGTGGCCTCGCCGCGCAGCAGCTCGTCCAGCATCAGGTCGCCGAAGACACCGATCCGGAGGCCGGGGAACTCGCGAGCGATCTTGGCGAGCCGCGATCTGCTTACCCGGTTACCTGACCGGGTGCCCACCTCACCCTCTTTCCCAAAAGGCAAAGGCTGTGATTTTCCTGTTTCCATAGCTGTGATTCAATCCGGCTTAGATGGCTCTCACGCCGAGCGCATCGTCTAAGCGGAGGCGAACATCCACCGCTTGGATTCCCGCCTTCGCGGGAATGACCACGAGAGAACGGTCGAAGAAAAAAACTGAAATTGACCCACTACCAGCTTGCCGCCCGGTCGTTGACACGGCCGCAAGGCGTTCCCTATGGTAGATGACAGTGGCCAAAGGCTCAAGAACGTTCTTTCGCGATGACGGTCCCGGACTGGCCAGTCTTATCGAAAACCTCAGCGCAGTTCAGCCGGCACAGTGGACTGCGAACCAGCCGGCGCCGGCACCCGGGAGTGTGCGCATCCTGATTATTCGCTGCGGCGCCATCGGTGACACGCTGATGGCAACCCCGCTGGTTCGGGCCTTGCGCCGCACTTATCCGAGCGCCCACCTGGTCTTTTTGTGTTCCGAGACCGCGCACGACCTTCTGAGATATAACCCTCATCTTGATCAGGTCATCGCGCTCGGCCAGCGGCACGTGCCGTTCTGGCTGAGCCCGGAGAAGTCGCGCGTCTTGCGCAAGTTGGCGCAATTGGACCTGGATTGGACCCTGGCGCTTGAGAGTCATCCGAGCTTTGTCGACCTGGCGCGGCGGGCTGGGGCCAAGCGGACGATTGTGTACGGTACACCTCCGGACGCTGCGGGGTTCGCGCGCGCCGGTTGGGACCCCGCGCGGCACTCGATCGAAAACAATCTGCGTTCTGCGGAGCCACTCGAGGTTCGGCCGTCGAGTTTGGATCCGCCGGGCCCGGAACCGGGCTTCGAGATGGAACTGCACTATCCGGCGGCGCTTGACCAGAACCTGCAACAGCGCCTGAGCCGCGCAGGTGTCAACCCGGGCGACCGGCTGGTAGGCATCCACGCGGGATGGGGAGGCAGGAAGCATTCGATCGAGAATACCCGCCTGAAGAGCTGGCCGCCTGACCGCTTTGCGCAAATCGCAAGCTGGCTGGTTGAGAGCGGAGCCCAAGTGGTGCTGACGGGATCACAAGCGGATTGGCCTCTCACCGAGTTCATTCGAGAACGTGCCGGCCGCCGTACAAAACCGCTCCTGAATTGGGCAGGCGAGCTTTCCATACTGGAACTGGCAGCCTTGATCCGCCGGCTCGATCTTTATCTCGCCATCGATTCAGGCCCTGCTCACATGGCCGCTGCGCTCGGCACACCCCTGGTCGCGCTGCTGGGGCCAGCGATCATCGAGCAGACCAGGCCCGTTGCAGGGCGGGGTCCGGTCCGCATTCTTTACGAGCGCGTTCCCTGCGCGCCTTGCTACGGCACGCCCTTGATGAAATCCTGCCAGGACAACATCTGTATGAAGGCCATTGAGGTGGAACAGGTGAAGGCGGCGATGCTCGAGCTGCTGGCCGCAGCCAGCTCAAACGCCAGCCCGAGGCGTTGAGACTGCCGCGGAGCCTATTCGGCCTCGATCCTCGCTTCGTCAATCAGCATCACGGGGATGTCATCCCGAATGGGATAGACGCGGTGACACTGGCAGCACTTCAAACCGTCGCCTCCCGCCGTGAGCTTTACGGTGGCTTTGCAGAGGGGACAAACGAGAATATCGAGAAGCTCTTGGGAGACCGCCATTGACTCCGACTCTCCGAAGTTCAAAGTTAGCAGAGGCGGAGCCTAGACGCAAGGATGCGTGAGACCGACGGCCTCGCGACCTGTCCGGTCCGCCGTCTGTGTGAAACCTAACTCAGTCCGGGCACGTCCGACCTTATGGCGGGTATTCCCGCCAAAGGAGATGATCATGCACAAAAGCTTTCTCAAAATTGCAGCGACGGGATTACTGGTTCTAGGCGTGGCCCTGTGGGGGACGCAGACCAGGGCGCAGGACGCGGCCCAGGGTGGTGCCCAAGCCGGGGCGCCTCAGGGAGAACACGCAGGTCACGGTCAGCACATGAGTCCGGACGAGCAGCTCCAGCGGATGGGCCAGGCCCTGAGCCTCACGGATGACCAGAAGAGCCAGATCAAGCCGATCCTGGAAGACCGGCAGAAACAAATGGAGGCCCTTCATTCTGACACTTCGGTTCCTGATGATCAGAAAAGAACCAAGATGCGGAGCATCATGGAAGACAGCAACAACAAGATTCGCGGCGTTCTGAATGACGAGCAGAAGCAAAAGTTCGATCAGATGCAGCAGCGGATGCACGAGCGGATGCACAAGCCTCCCGCAGCCGGGAGCAATCAATAGACCCTGCTGGGGCTGGTGCTAGCCAAGACTCACCAGCCATTGCATAATTAGCTTGAGTTATCGTGGCGACGGCGCCTTGGCGGTTCGGCACCTTGCGATCACACCGGTGCAGCTGCCATGGATGCCGTCACCGTGTTTGTTGCCATCATGGAACAGGACAAAGACTCATGAGCGAAAAGCATTCACCGGCCGTGCTCGAAGAGCTCGACGCGCCTTCAAGGGATACCCCGGGTGGCCGCCGCCCACCATCCTCAAGCCGAGGCTGGGTCTGGCTGCTGGTTCTGGTGATTTTAGGTGTGGGGGTCTATTTCCTTGTCTTAAGGCCGAGGAAAAGCGATCCGCAAACGGCCAGCAAGCAGGCGGGGGCCGCGGGCGCGCGGGCTAGAGGCGCCGGCGTGCCACCCGTGGTGGCGGTCAAAGCAACGAGAGGCGACATCGGCGTTTACGTTAACGGTCTCGGAGCGGTGACCCCAGTTTATACGGTTACCGTGATGAGTCAGATCAACGGGTACCTGATGAAGGTGCTCTACAAGGAAGGTGACATGGTTCACCAGGGTGAGCCCCTGGCGGAAATTGACCCCCGGCCGTACCAGGTGCTGCTGGAGCAAGCCCAGGCAGCCCTGGCCAGAGACCAGGCCAATCTCGATAACGCGCGCGTTGATCTTAAGCGCTACCAGACGCTGGTGCCGCTGAAGGCAGTGCCGGAGCAGCAACTTGCCACCCAGGAAGCTCTGGTTGAGTCAGACGAGGGAACAGTGCAGACCGATCAAGCGCAAATTGACAGCGCCAAGCTCGATCTCGTGTACTGCCACATTACAGCTCCGATCAATGGACGCGTGGGCCTGCGATTGATCGATCCGGGAAACTACGTCCAAACCAGTAACGGCTTGGTGGTGATCACCCAGCTTCAGCCGATCACGGTAGTCTTTCCGATCGCTGAGGACCCACTGCCGGAGGTCCTCAAGGCATCGCGTCAGGGGCAGCGCCTGAGGGTGGACGCCTACGATCGCGCCCTGACCACCAAGCTTGCCACCGGTTGGCTTACGACCATCGACAATCAGATTGATCCCACCACCGGCACCGTCAAACTGAGGGCCAGCTTCGAGAATCAGGACAACGCTCTGTTTCCCAACCAGTTCGTCAACGCGCGCCTGCTGGTGCAGGAAAAGCGGGGCGTCGTGCTGGTGCCCACGGCCGTCATTCAACGCAATAATCAGACGACGTATGTTTGGGTGGTGAAACCGGATTCGACCGTGACCGTCCGCGAGATCACGGTGGGCACTTCGGAAGGTGACCAGTCGGAGGTCAACTCCGGCCTCGAGCCAGGCGAAACAGCGGTGATGACCGGTGTGGACCGGCTCCAGGAAGGCAGCAAAGTCACCGTCCAAATGGAAGGCGGTAGCAGTAGCGGGAGAGGGAAGTAGATGAGTCCTTCTCGGACATTCATTCTGCGTCCGATCGCAACCTCCCTTCTGATGGCCGCAATCCTGCTGGCGGGCTGGGTCGCTTACAAGGAGTTGCCCGTATCGGCTTTGCCGGAGGTGGATTATCCCACCATTCAAGTGGTCACGTTCTATCCCGGCGCCAGCCCGGACGTGATGGCCACTTCGGTGACGGCTCCGCTTGAGCGTCAATTCGGCCAGGTGCCCGGACTGCAGCAGATGACCTCGATCAGTTCCGCCGGCTGCTCGGTCATCACCCTGCAATTCAGCCTCAGTCTTAACATTGACGTGGCCGAGCAGGAAGTGCAGGAGTCTATCAATGCTTCGGGAACGTACCTTCCGCCCGACCTCCCCACGCCTCCGATCTACAGCAAGACCAATCCGGCTGACACTCCGATCCTGACGCTGGCGCTCACCTCGAAAGAACTGCCCTTGTCGAAGGTGGAAGACCTGGCGGACACGCGCCTCGCGCCCAAGATCTCGCAGTTGCCCGGCGTGGGTCTGGTGAGCATCAGCGGCGGCCAGAAGCCTGCCGTGCGGATTCAAGCGAATCCTACGCAGATGGCCTCCTATGGGCTGAACCTGGAGGATCTGCGCAGCGCCATCGTCGCCGCCAACGTGAACCAGGCCAAAGGCAACTTTGATGGCCCTCACCAAGCTTACCAGATCGGCGCCAATGACCAGTTGCTCTCAAGCGATGAATACGCTGGCCTCATCATCGCCTATCGCAATGGGGCTCCGGTTAAATTGACGGATGTGGCCACGGTCGCAGACGACGTCGAGAACATGTATCAGGCTGCCTGGATGAACGATGTTCCGGCCGTCATTGTCAATATCCAGCGGCAGCCGGGGGCCAACATCATCACGGTGGTCGACCGGATCAAAGCCCTGCTGCCGCAACTCACGCTTAACTTGCCCAAGTCAGTTCAGGTTAGCATCCTGACGGACAGGACCACGACCATCCGGGCCTCGGTGAGCGACGTCCAGTTCTCCCTGCTGCTGACCGTGGCGCTGGTGGTGATGGTCATCTTCCTGTTCCTTCGCAACCTTTCCGCCACCGTCATTCCGAGCGTGGCCGTACCCCTTTCCCTCATCGGCACGTTCGGAGTGATGTATCTGCTCGGCTACAGCCTGAACAACCTGACCTTGATGGCCTTGACAATTTCGACCGGTTTCGTGGTTGACGACGCCATCGTGATGATCGAGAACATCACCCGCTACATCGAAGAGGGCGAGCCTCCACTGCAGGCCGCGCTCAAAGGCTCGGCGCAAATCGGCTTCACGATCATCTCGCTGACTGTCTCGCTCATTGCCGTCCTCATCCCGCTGCTCTTCATGGGCGATATCGTCGGCCGGCTCTTCCGCGAGTTTGCCGTCACCTTGGCGGTTACCATCCTGGTGTCCGCCGTGGTTTCGCTGACGCTGACGCCCATGATGTGCTCCAAGCTGCTGAAGCACAGGCAGGAAGCGGAGCAAAGCCGCTTCTATCGGACCTCGGAGGCGGTGTGGAATTCGCTGATCAGCGTCTATGATCGGACCTTACAGTGGGTGCTGCGCCGGCAGACTGCGACCTTGCTGGTTGCCACTGCCACGCTGGTCCTAACCGTGCTTCTTTACGTCTTCATTCCGAAGGGCTTCTTCCCGATTCAAGATACCGGTGTCATTCAGGGAGTTTCGGAAGCGGTCGAGACGGTGTCCTTTCAGCAAATGGCCAGCGAGCAGCAGCGGCTGGCGGCGGTCATTTTGAAAGATCCGGCGGTGGAGAGTCTTTCATCCTTCATTGGAGTTGACGGCACCAACACCACCCTGAACAACGGGCGCATTCTGATCAATCTGAAACCATTGGCCGAGCGGAGGGTCAGCGCCAGTGAGGTGATCCGCCGCTTGCAGCCGCAACTCGACAGTGTCTCGGGAATCACCTTGTACATGCAGCCCGTGCAGGATCTCACGGTCGAGGATCGTGTGAGCCGGACGCAGTTTCAGTACACGCTGGAGGATCCGAACGCGGATGAATTGAACACCTTCGCCCCCAAGATGATCGCCGAGCTCCAGAAGCTGCCTGAGCTCCGTGACGTGGCCAGCGATCAACAGGTCGGAGGCCTGCAGGCCCGAGTGGTGTTCGACCGCGGAACCGCCTATCGGCTCGGCATCTCGCCCTCGACCATCGACCAGACGCTGTATGACGCTTACGGCCAGCGCCAGGTATCGACCATCTTTACCCAGTTGAACCAGTATCACGTGGTGCTGGAAGTGAAGCACGACTTTAAGCAGAATCCTTTGAACCTCCGCAACCTCTTTATCCGGACCGGCATGGGAAGCGCCAGCTCCAGCGGTTCTTCGGGCCTGGTCTCGGGGGGTTCGTCAGCCACACAGCTTTTCGGACCGACCAGCTCCCTAACCGCCGCGAGCAACAGCCTGGCCTCGACGTCCTCGGGGACGTCTTCCACGATCCCTTCCGGCAGCGCGTTTGGCGGGGGTGCCATCGAATCTTCCTCGGCATTTGCGAACGGAGGGCAGGTACCGCTCGCCGCCTTCACGCACCTGGAAGAGACCAGCACTCCCATCACGGTAAACCATCAAGGGCAGTTTCCAGTCGTGACCCTCTCCTTCAATCTGGCTCCCAACGCGTCTCTGGGAGATGCCATCACCGCCGTCAACAAGTTGAAGAACGAAATCGGCATGCCGCCCAGCATTCAGGGAGCCTTTCAAGGTACGGCCGCATCATTCCAGGCGTCACTCACCAACGAGCCCGTGCTGATCCTGGCGGCGATCATTACCGTCTACATCGTTTTGGGCGTCCTGTATGAGAGCTACATTCATCCCATTACCATCCTCTCCACGCTGCCGTCGGCTGGCGTGGGCGCACTTCTGGCCCTGTTGATCTGCCGCAACGATTTCAGCATCATCGCCTTGATCGGAATGGTCCTTCTCATCGGTATTGTCAAGAAGAACGCCATCATGATGATCGACTTCGCGCTGGAAGCGGAGCGCAAGGAGGGTATGACGCCGGTCAACGCCATCTATCAAGCGTGCCTTCTGCGCTTCCGTCCCATCATGATGACCACCATGGCGGCGCTGCTCGGCGGTGTGCCCCTCGCGTTCGGCAGCGGGACCGGCTCCGAACTGCGCCGGCCCCTGGGGATTACGATAGTGGGCGGTCTCCTCCTCAGCCAACTTTTGACGCTCTATACGACGCCGGTCATCTACCTCTGGTTCGAGCGTCTGGCAAGGCGCTTCTCCCGGAAGAGCGCGCTCAGTCTGGGTGCGGAACCGGTTCCGGCCGACTAAAGACCCATGAATATTTCAGAACCCTTCATCCGACGGCCGATCGCCACCGCGCTTCTGATGACCGCCATCGCGCTGGCCGGAGCCGTAGCCTTCCGGCTGCTGCCAGTGGCGCCCTTGCCCCAGGTGGACTTTCCGACCATCAACGTACAGGCGGGTCTGCCGGGTGCGAGCCCGGAAACCATGGCATCCTCGGTCGCAACTCCCTTGGAGCGCCAGTTCTCGCGCATTGCCTCGGTCACGGAGATGACGTCGTCCAGTAGCCTCGGATCAAGCAGCATCACGCTGCAGTTCGACTTGAACCGGAACATCGATGCGGCGGCGCGGGACGTCGAGTCTGCCATCAACGCCGCCCGCGGCTACCTGCCCACCAATCTTCCCAACAACCCCACGTACCGGAAATCGAACCCGGCGGACGCACCCATCTTGATCCTGGCGCTCACCTCGTCCGTGCTGGGCAAGAGCCAGATCTACGACGCCGCCTCCTCGATCATGGCGCAGAAGCTATCGCAGGTGACCGGCGTGGGCCAGGTGATCGTGGGGGGAGGCGCGCTGCCGGGCGTTCGGATCGAACTGAATCCGACACAGATGAACAAGTACGGGATCGGCTTGGAACAGGTCCGGGGCGTGTTGAGCGGGGCTAATGCTAACACCCCCAAGGGGTTTTTCTCAGATGGTCTTCGCACCTGGGAGGTGGGCGCCAACGACCAGATCTTCAAAGCCGTTGATTACGAACCCCTGATCGTTACCTATCACAACGGATCGGCGGTGCGCATCGCCGACATCGGCCGGGCCGAGGACCGCCCTGAAGACCTTCGTAACGCCGGCTATTCCAACGGCAGCCCCTCCGTCATGATCATCATCTTTCGTCAGCCAGGCGCCAATATCATCGGTACTGTGGATCGTATTTCTGCCGCTCTCCCCCAGCTCAAGGCAGCCATGCCGCAGGCGATCGACTTCAGCATCGCGATGGACCAGACCATCACCATCCGCGCCTCGGTGAAGAATGTCGAGCAAACGTTGATCATCTCAGTGGTTCTGGTCATTCTGGTGGTTTTCTTCTTTTTGAGAAATCCGCGAACCACCATCATTCCCAGCGTCGCCGTTCCGGTCTCCATTGTTGGCACCTTCGGCGCCATGTACCTGCTCGGCTATAGTCTCGACAATCTTTCACTGATGGCCTTAACGATCTCCACCGGCTTCGTAGTCGACGACGCCATCGTTGTGATCGAGAACATCTCACGCTACCTGGAACAAGGCCTGCCTCCGTTCCAGGCGGCGCTGAAGGGCGCGCAGGAGATCGGCTTTACGGTTCTAACCATCAGTACGTCACTGGTTGCCGTATTCATTCCCTTGTTGCTGATGGGGGGCATTGTGGGCCGCCTGTTCCACGAGTTCGCGGTCACTCTCTCGGTAGCCATCGTGGTGTCGATGGTGGTTTCACTCACCGCCACCCCCTCCATGTGCGCTCACCTGCTGAAGCAACAGGAATCACACGGCTGGCTCTACTACACCAGCGAGCGTGGATTCAACTGGGTGGTGGGCGCGTATGGGCGAACCCTCTCCAAGGTCCTCGATTTTCCCGCCGTCACCTTGGCCGTCTTGCTGGGCACGATTGCTTTGAACATTTACCTTTATATTCACGTCCCCAAGGGGTTTTTCCCACAACAGGACAACGGACGGATGATGGGCGCCATCATGGCCGATCAGGACACATCGTTCCAGGCCATGGACAAAATTCTCCTTCAGATGGTCAAGATCACCGCCGCTGATCCCGCCATTGATAACGCGGCTGGATTTGTCGGCGGTGGGACCATGAACCAGGCAAGGATGTTCATATCCCTCAAGCCGCTCGCGGAGCGAAAGATCAGCGCTGATCTCGTGATCGCGCGACTGCGGCCCAAGCTCAGCCACGTGCCGGGCGCCGCGCTGTACATGCAGGCTTCGCAAGACGTGCGGGTGGGCGGACGATTCGGCAGCGCTCAGTATCAATACACCATGCGAGGTGACAACCTGCAGGACCTCACAGCCTTCGCTCCGCGCATGCTCGAACAGCTAAAGACCATCCCTATCATTGCCGACGCCAACAGCGACCAGCAGAACCGGGGGCTGCAAGCCGTGGTTCAGTACGATCGCGCTACGGCAGCGCGTTTCGGGATCTCGTCGCAATTGATTGACAATACGCTTTATGACGCCTTCGGCCAGCGCCAGGTGTCCACCATGTATACTCCGCTCAACCAGTACCACGTGGTTATGGAGGCGGCGCCGGAATTCTGGCAGAATCCGTTGTTTCTGCGCCAGATCTACGTGAAGTCGCCGAGTGGAGAGGAAGTTCCTTTGAGCGCTTTCAGTACTTATTCCCCCAACACCGCGCCCCTGGCGGTCAACCACCAGGGTCTGTCTCCGGCCGCGACCGTTTCTTTCAACCTGCGGCCCGGTGTAGCCCTCGGGGATGCCGTAAATGCCATCAATGCGGCTGCCATGAAGATTGGCCTGCCGTCGACCATTCACACCGGATTCGCCGGCACCGCCCAGGCCTATCAGGATTCGCTCGGCAGTGAGCCGCTTCTGATTCTGGCGGCGCTGGCGACGGTCTACATTGTGCTCGGCATCCTGTACGAAAGTTACGTTCATCCTGTGACTATTCTTTCCACCTTGCCGTCGGCCGGCGTGGGTGCGCTTCTCGCGCTGATGCTCACCCACACTGAGCTCACCGTCATCGCCATGATCGGAATCATTCTGCTGATCGGCATCGTGAAGAAGAACGCCATTCTGATGATCGACTTCGCACTCGCCGCCGAGCGCAAGGAAGGCAAGAGTTCACGGGAGGCCATCTACCAGGCTTGCCAGTTACGCTTTCGCCCCATTCTGATGACCACCATGGCCGCCATTCTGGGTGCGGTGCCGCTCGCCTTCGGCCGCGGGGTGGGTTCGGAACTGCGGCGCCCGCTGGGAATCGCCATCATCGGCGGGCTGATGGTCAGCCAGTTGCTCACCCTCTACACAACACCGGTGGTCTATCTCTACTTTGACCGGCTCCAGAATTGGCGGGCGTCGCGCGCCCGGCGGGATCGGGAGATTGATGCCCTCGGTTCGGAGGTATAAGAGCAATCGGCAGGAGAGCAGCCTAGTACCCTATGAACTGCGAGATTCAAATCGTCTCGGGTGGAGCCCAGAAGGTAGAATGCAATGCGAAGAATGTCGCCTGCGGAGTGCCGCTGCCTGGCGACCGCTTACTCCCTACTGCCTTCCGCCGGCTGCCGGCTGCTGACTGCCTGCTGCTTTCTGTCTTCTTCGTGCTGCTCCTGACGAGCTCCTGCAAGGTGGGCCCGAATTATCAGAGGCCCGCAGCTCCCGTGCCGGCGGCGTACAAGGAAACGCCACCGCCCGCCGGCCCCACGGACGCAAACACCTGGAAGCCGGCTCAGCCGAGCGATTCGGCCTCCCGCGGAAAGTGGTGGGAGATCTACCATGATCCGCAGCTCAACGCCCTCGAAGAGCAGGTAACCATCTCGAACCAGAACGTGATCGCGGCCGAAGCGCAGTTTCGCGAGGCCCGCTACGCGGTGCGAGCGGCGCGTTCCGCGCTTTTCCCTACGGTGACCACCAGCCCCTCGATCAGCCGCTCGCGGTCATCGAACACTCTGACGAACAGCCAATTTACGGGTTCGTCCACCAGCTCAGTGACCATCTATGACTTGCCGTTTGATATCTCGTGGCAGGCGGACATCTGGGGCAGCATCCGGCGTAGCGTGACGTCGAGCGCAGACACGGCTCAGGCCAGCTTTGCCCAGTTGGAAAACGCACGCCTGTCTTTCCAGGCCGAACTCGCGCAAGACTACTTCGGGCTGCGGGGGACGGATGGGGAGGAAGGCTTGCTGCAAGCAACCGTCAAGTCCTACGAGGAGTACCTGCAGCTCACCAAGGACCGATTCGCGAGCGGCGTGGCTTCGGGCGCGGATGTGGCCCAGGCCCAAACCCAGTTGGACACCGCCCGGGCTCAGTTGATTGACTATGGGGTGGCCCGGGCTCAGTTTGAACACTCCATCGCGGTCCTCACCGGAAAGCCGCCGGCGGCGCTGTCGGTTCCTTACGCGCCCAAT
>DATDGR010000039.1:0-2499 GCA_036521995.1 Terriglobia bacterium
GCGATATCGCGATTAGCGACTTTGCGTGCTCTCTGCGGAGCGCACGGAAAGAATTTCGTTCCTAAACCAAGCCAGTAACGAGTCGACCGGGGAACTACTGCAGGGCGCGACGGAGGGCCGTCCGTGGAACATCGCAAAAGCATGGCGCTCGGCTTGTCTACTTTCTGAAAGCGCGGCTCTTCAAATCGGTGTCGCCAGAAGGACACCCTTCAAGACCCCTCTTCCGTTTGCAAGACATAATGGATCACGATGTGCAAGGACTCTTCAGCTCGGGGAATAACCTCATTGGATACGTTTGACTAGTGTCGCGTCTCTGGTGCGCCGTGAAAAGGCGCTGGTCCACAGTGGGTAAAGTCCCACCCGGGAGCTGGTTCGTTCCACCCGGTAACAATCGGAGCAGCAGTGGAGGTAACGAAGCTGTTGAAGCCTCTGGTGAAGAGGGTCGCATGGCGACTCGGTGAGCATGCAGGCCGTAACGCGAGTGAACGCTGAGCAGGCCTCGAAACGCACAACGCAGGAGCCGACCCGCCCAGAGATCGGGGAAGGCCGCCGCCGATGAACGGGTTGAGCGAACAGGTTCATCGGTCCTGCCGGGGTATTGGCGACGGCATGCAGGCAACGGGGACCAGACGCAACACGGGAAACCCCAGCGGTGATCGCAGTTGGATCAACCGGCGACTCGTGAGAGTGAGGCTGGGCCGTATGGGGTGGCGGAGAGGCCCGTAGCTACCAGAGAAGCCGGGTAATGCCGGCGGAGGGAAGGGGCCTTGGTTGAAGGCGAACGCGAGAAGTGACGAAGGATCGCGGGATTGGTGATGAACCTAGCAACCCCAGCAAGTGTTCAGAAGTTGCAGACAGCGTTGCACGCAAAAGCGAAGGAGGCATCCGGCTTCCGGTTCTACGCGCTGTACGACAAGTTGTACCGGGAAGACGTTCTGGCATTCGCCTACCAATGCTGCAAAGCCAATGGCGGTGCGGCGGGAGTGGATGACCAGAGTTTCGAGGACATCGAGGCGTATGGAGCAGAACGGTGGCTTGATGAACTGGCGCAAGAGCTGAAGAGTCGAACCTATCGACCGCTTCCGGTCCGGCGCGTCTATATACCCAAGCCGGGCGGAGGGCAGCGACCGTTAGGGATACCTGCCATTCGAGACCGAGTGGCGCAGACGGCGGCAGTTCTGGTACTCGAACCAATTTTCGAGGCGGATCTGCCGGCAGAGCAGTATGCCTATCGGATCGACCGAGGCGCGCTGGACGCGGTGCGCCAGGTCCACAAGCTGATCAACATCGGGTATGGGGAAGTTGTTGACGCAGATTTAAGCAGCTACTTCGATAGCCTTCCACACGCCGACGTTCTCAAGTCGGTGGCTCGCCGGGTAGTCGACGGAGCGATGCTGCATCTGATCAAGATGTGGCTGGAAGCGGCGCTCGAGGAGACCGACGAGCGGGGGAACAAGCGTCGAAGCACGCGCAATCGGGACGAAGATCGGGGTACTCCGCAGGGATCACCGATCAGCCCCCTGCTAAGCAATCTCTACATGCGCCGGTTCGTACTCGGCTGGAAGAAGCTGGGCCACGAGCAGCGTCTGAAGGCGCGCATCGTCAACTACGCCGACGATCTGGTGATCTGCTGCCGCGGCCCAGGAGCAGAGGCCCTGGCCGCGATGCGGGACATGATGCGAAGGCTGAGACTGACGGTGAACGAGAACAAGACGCGGGTCTGCAAGCTGCCGGAAGAGAAGTTTGACTTTCTGGGTTACACCTTCGGGCGCTGCTACTCGCCACAGACGGGCCGAACCTATATGGGTACCACCCCGTCAAAGCAACGCGTGCAACGCGTCTGCGCGGCAATTAGCCAGGCGACCCGAAGCAGTATGACACCGCTGGACGTAGGAACATTAGTGGCAAGCCTCAACCGACTGACGGTCGGCTGGGCGAACTACTTCTGCCTGGGTCCGGTCAGCAAAGCCTACCGGTCGGTGGAACAACACACCCGCCGGCGGCTGCGCCGGTGGCTGTGCGCCAAGCACAAAGTGCCGGGTGGCGGAATCAAGCGGTATCCCGATGACACTCTGCATGACGAGCTTGGTCTGGTCCGGCTAACATTACGGACCGCCAGCCTTCCGTGGGCGAACGCGTGAGCCTCCTCCGAGAGCCGGATGCGGTAGTTCCGCCTGTCCGGTTCGATGAGCGGGATGTGGAAACGGAACATGGTGAGGCTAGTGAGGCACCGGCAGACGAAAGGGCCGGCAACGGATAGGCTGCACCTAAACCACCGCGCCACATCTCGACTCTACAATTAAGTATTGGAGTTGTTGGTCTATGCAGCATGGGCGTACAAGGTGGCGGAGTGGAGGTCAGTGGAGCAGATCGGCGACAGCTGGGAGCGTGGTTGCGCAGCCATAGCACACCTCGGGCGCTGGCGACGCGGGCGAGAATCGTGCTCGGCAGTGCAGACGGGGAGAGCATCCGCGAATTGGCGGAGCGGCTCGAGGTTAC
>DATDGR010000040.1:0-2141 GCA_036521995.1 Terriglobia bacterium
ATTCGCTTCACGTAAGCGACGCGATCGCCGCAAAAATCGTTGCAGTTATTTCGCCGAGTGTCCTTAGGCGTAGAGTCGGAATGTGACGCGGTGGCGGTAGGCTGAACATATCGGTTGCCGCCTCTTTCGTCTGGCGGTGCCTTAGTGGTTCAACCATGACTCCGTTTTCACATCCCTCTCATCGAACCGCGACTTGTGGATCTCCCACATCCGGCTCTCGGACAAGAGCTCACGCCTTCACCCACGGCACGTCGTGTCCAAGCGCGGTCAGGCGGACGAGTCCGAAGTACCCGTACAGGTGCGGGAGTGGATAGGTCCCGCCCTTGCGTCGCCTGACGTTGTGCTTGATGCGCAACCACCAGCGCAACCGCACAGCGGTGTAGTTGTCGATCGCCCGGTACGCCTTGGTGACGGTGCCTACACTGAAGTAGTTCGCCCATCCGCGCAGCGTGCGGTTCAACTTGTCCACCAGTTCTGTGGTCTCTTGCCAGGTCCCCGTTCGGACGGTCAGCGCGTGGATGTTGTCCACCGCGTGCTTAATGCTCTTCTTCGATGGCCGGTGCCCCAGGCTCGCCTGGCCGGTCCTCGCCGAATACATTCGCCCGAACGTGTAGCCCAAGAAGTCGAACTCTCCTTCCGGTACCTTGCAGATGCGTGTCTTCTCCTCGTTGACCGTGAGCTTCAGCTTTCCCATGATCTTGCGCAGTCGTTGCAAGGCCTCTTCGGCTTTGCCCTTCCGGCACAGGATCACGAGGTCATCGGCGTAGGTCACGATGCGAGAGCCGAGGCTTCGCTCCAGCCCGAGCATCTTCCATCCCAGCACAAACCGGCGCATGTACAGATTCGCCAGCAATGGTGAGATGGGTGAGCCTTGCGGAATGCCGCGCCGTTTGTCCCGGGCCTCGGTCGTGCGCGTCGTCCTTCCTCGATCGTCGGTTTCTTCTACGGGACATTCCAGCCACATCTTGATCAGATGCAGCACGCGCCGATCAACGATCCGGCGCGCTACCGACTTTAGAAGTTCGGCATGCGGAATGCTCCCGAAGTAGTCCGTGAGGTCGGCGTCAACGACTTCCGGATGACCCCGGAACACTAACGCTTCCACGTCGACTACCGCCTGCTGGGCGTTGCGCCCAGGACGGTAGGCATACTGCTCTGGTGGAAGGTCGGCTTCAAAGATCGGTTCCAGAACCAGCAGCGCTGCTGTCATGCAGACCCGATCTCGCAAGGTCGAGATGCCCAGCGGCCTGAGCTTGCCATTGGCCTTTGGTATGAACACTCTTCTGATGGCGTCCGGTCGGTAAGTCTCCTGCTTGAGCGCAAGCGCTAGTTCGCCAAGCCACCGCCGCACCCCATACGCTTCAATGTCCGCAAATTCCTGCCTGTCCACACCCGGTGCGCCCTTGTTGGAGCGACACTGAGCGTAAGCGTGGGCCAGGATGTCATCGCGGCTGATCTTGTCGTACAGGGCATAGAAGCGATAGCCGGCTTCTGCCTTCGCTTTCGCGTGCAACGCCGTCTGCAGTTTCTGAACACTCTTCGGAGTTGATAGGTTGCCCAATCTCCAGGTCCCTCACCGCGTCTTGCGTTCGTCTTGAACTGAGGTCTCTTCCCTCCCCCGGAGTTAACCGGCTTCAGCGGTACTGCGGACCTCTCCGCCACCCCAGAGCGCCCAGCCTGTCCCTCGCGGGTGTCCGGTTGATCATCGCTGACCACGCCTTGGGGCTTCCCGTGTTGCGTACGCTTTCCTTGTGTACATGCTGTCGCCACTACCCCGGCGCAGCGACTGGGCGTGAGAGTTCGCTCATCCATTCCAGCCGTGTCAGCCTTCCCCGAAAGGGTTGTCGGGTCGGCCTGCGCATCGTCCTTTTCGAGGCTTGCTCGGCGTTCACTCGCGTTACGGCCTGCACACTCGCGCTGTCACCGTATTTCGTGACACGCTTTCCGAAGGCTTCAGCTATTTTGTCACCTCCATAGCTGCTCCGGCTGCTTCCGGCTGGAGCGTTCGCCGGGTGGGATTTGCACCCACTGGAAAGCGCCGCCTTGTCACGGCGCACACCCGAAGCGGACATTGGATGGTCGGATTCGCGGAAGGGGAACTATGGAACGTCTGGTTCGTTCACTCGGCCTTGATATTGGCC
>DATDGR010000041.1:0-5107 GCA_036521995.1 Terriglobia bacterium
AGGTTGCACTCCTGCAGAGCCTGCCTCCGCTTCACCAGCCGAGCGCCATCTTGCAGGACAACCGCTTCGCTGTACAATCGAATTCCAGCGAACGGCGGGCAGTGTCTTAACTGCTTGTCTCAGCCCAGGGGACCACCCCAAACTGTGCCGAGGGTGATACGGAGAATAAGAAACATGAGCCTCGCAGCGTGTTTCGCTAGAACCTGAAGAGATGAGCGATGTATGGCTTCCTGGCTCTAGATCTCGGTGATCAGGATAGGTGCGGTGCGACCGTCAAGCCTCATTGCCGTTCAGGTGAAGGCAAACTGAAACTCGTGCGCTGGCGGCCCGGTGTTTGCTAAGAGAGCCTTTATTGCCCTGGAACGGAATGACTGCTCCCACCCAGGGAGCTGGGCGCGATCAGCGTACTCCGGGTGCTCACAGAGAAGACGCTGGCGTTCCTCATTGACCAGGTGCTGCTTCTTGTCCTGAGAGAGCGATTCGAAGGCCTCTTCGGCCCGTTTCCAGGCTGCGAGCTCTTGTTCGTGCTGAAGCCGTATCTGGGCTTCTCTCTTGTCTAAGGCTATCTCGCGTTCGGTTCGGACCTGCTCCCGCCTCTTTGAGGCACTGAAGGCTGCCTGAACGGCCGAGGGCACAGAAGTCAAGAGGAGACCCACTGGATTCTGGATGCGGGCCCAACTTTTCATCTTCAGCTTATTGCTGACCTGCTCGAGGATCATTTCCGCTGTGCATTGGGGTGCTTTTTGGCGGCTGTCATTCCAGAGGATCGAAATTGCGCCGTCATCCCAAATCGTGTCGGGCATGAGTTTGTGAAGGCCGGCGGCAAATTCCGACGACGTCGTGGTAGTCTCTGGTACTCTCTGAAGTAATCTATGTTCCTTAATACGGCGGAGACTTTTGCTCCTCCGCGGCGGTGGGTTTTCCTCCTCCGACGAAGGTGGGATTCCCACCTTCGGGGAGGAGGTTAGGCGCTTCGGTTCTGGAGGCATTGGCTGCCGCCCGCTCTAAGGCCTTTTCAAGTTCCACGAAGTCGAGACTGAAGAAGATCTTGTGCTCCAGGCGCTTGTCCTTCTCCAGCCAGAACTTGGTTTGTCTCAGTTGTTTTCGGGCTGTCTCCTGCTCCCACCGCGATAAGCCGAGTTCGGCCTCCCATTCGTCGCGAGTTTTCCAGAACCATCCGTTGTCCTTGCCTCGGCTTTGGCCCTGTCTGTCGGGATTGAGCCAGTAGATGGCTTGCGAAACCATCAAGGCAGCATGGACGCTCCCCGCCACTTTAACGAAGCAGCGGTGGAAGGCAACAGGACGCCCAAAAAGGAACTGGACGCGCGTGCGGGCACTCCGCTCATTTTCGGAGGAAGACATTAGATCTACCCTACATTTACCCTCTGCGATCAATAAGCCCTGCTGGCTAGCCAGCCGCCAGCGCTTTGAGCTCTGGAGTGCCTTGCGAAACAGGGTGTAATAAGATCTACGTGGTGTATCTCGATCCGACCTCGATTGTAGAGGACAATATCGAAAATGACCGCGTGAGCCGTCATTTCAAGAAAGAATTTACCGTTACGGCGTCGGTGGACCAATTGCCGTTCCGGCGGACGACGGAGGGGAATGCCACAAAGGACGAATGGCCGTGCATGGAACCCAAGGTCCTGTTTCGCCTGGTCCCGTTGCTCTCGAACCAGGGCGATAGCGTCAAGATGCTTCAGGCGTTGACTTTGAGATTGTAAAGGTATCAAGGATCGACTGAACAGGGGCAAAGCCCGAACGGGCTGAAGTCGGAGTGTGGACACTTAGCGGCGCTCGGTGTCGGACGGCATGGTTAAGTGACGGGGTCAAAGGGAGGTGTGGTCGGCCACCCGAAAAGGACGCCGAAATTGCGGCACCGGCTACTCTGCCCGATGGCCCCGGAAGTAGGCTCACGGCTGACCCTCGTCGGAGCGTTGGGAAGGGGCTTTGTTGGATTCGTTCGATTGGTCATCTGGGTTGCGGCTGGGTTGCGGATTCTGCCCGACTTGTCCTGAAACTGCCGACGTAAGTCGTTTATGTTCTGTGATTGCCCCATCATTGGAGGGGCTCATAATCCCTAGGTCGGGAGTTCGATTCTCCCCCCCCGCTACCAGATTCTAAAAGAGTTAGCCTATTTCTGAGAGTTGGCGAAAGCTTTCGCTGGACGTTTTGCTGGCTGTTTGAGATCCGCCTTCTGAGGCGCCGCGAGAAGCTCGACGGCGTTGGCCAGATGCGCGGGCGCCAGATGCGCGTAGCGCATGGTGGTCTGAATCTCTGAGTGGCCCATGAGCTCGGCCACGTGGCGGAGCGGGACGCCGGCCATCACCAGCCTGGAGGCAAACGTGTGCCGGAAAGTGCCACGTGAAATCTTGAATGCCGGCCGCCTGGACGGCCTCGTCCAGGAATTTCCCAGGGTCGGTCTGCTGGAAGACATAAGGCGAGTTGATAATCCGCGGCAGCGAGCGGAGGACTTCGCGGACCACCGAGTTCATAGGTATCGAGTGAGCCTTCCCAGGCTTGGTGCGCGGCAGCCGGATGATGCCGGCGCCGAAGTCGATGTCAGACCAGCGCAGGCCTCCGTCCTTTACCTGCGCGGTTCGGAACTGGTTACTGCGGCGCATCCCAGTGTGCAAGGCCACCAGGACGGCCGGCTCCCACTCTGGCCACGATTCCCGGATGACCCTGAACAGGTCGGCCTCCTCATGGTCTGAGTACTGATTGAGGTATCGAAACGCGCCCGTCCGGCTCTTTGTAGTGATCCGTGTCGCGCATGGGGTTCGAGGTGGCTTTTTTGTTCTTGATAGCGAGCCGGAAGACGCCGCTGAGAAGCGCGCGGTATCGGTTCTCCAACTCCTCCATCACGCCGGCGCCGTTAGGCGCGAGGTGAGCCTGCGACTCGGCCGCTCCGTTCTTGCGCAAGCGGCCGCGCAAAGTGGAGGGCGGCACGTTGTGCTTCTTCGCAACGGCCGCAACGCTCATGCCGGAGGCCACGTCGCGCCGAACCTCAGCCAGGTCGTTGGTGGTGGTGTTTTCCATGCCGTGCTCCAGTCGCGCCAGAGCGCGTGCTTCGAGTCGGTGCACAAGCTCGCGAGTCCAGTAGGGGTTGGGCGCCGGCTTCGTGGCGTATTGGACAGCGCGCGGGATCCTCGCGCCCCGCCCTCGCCACGCCCGGCCGTGCTCGCGTGCCGACTCTAGCATAGATTCGCCTGTCCGGAGGCCGGGCTTGGCCCTGGCACGCGTGATCGCCGGCCGCGCAAGGTCAGGCTAGCCCACCAGGGCGGACGGCCTCCGAGGTGGTCATTCTGGCGCACGGCGCGCGCCTTCTTCGCGCTCCGGGACGAGGCCTCCACGCCGTCCAGCGGCCGTGCGGACCCGACGCAGCCGAGTTTTGCTTAGGTTTCGATGCCGGAAATGATACCCGAAAGCACCGAAAGCCGCATGGAATCAGGGCGAAATGCACCTGCCGAAGCCGGTATTGGGACCCCCCCTATGCGAATTTCGCGAGTGCGTGCACACGGCCGGCGCGCGGTACCCGCGCGGCCGCACTCCACAGAGTGCAGGCCCTATCCCCCGGCCGATTTCTGACCGGATTAGACGGTTCTAACGAGCTGCTTGGACTAGCGCGTGCTTCAGGAAGGGGCGAGGAGACAAGACAATGAAAGGAATGATGATAGCAGTAGCGTTGTTGGTGGGCGCCAGCGCCACGGCTCTGGCCGCGGAGCGCCAGACCCTCACGGTCCGAGCCTGGGACCATCGCACTAGCGAGCAAGACTACAGGACTCGGGATCCGGGCTGGTCGTCTACGACCTGCGCCGCCTACTCGGACGGTGTGAGCTGCAATACCTTTGGCTATCCAGCCTCGGAGTCCACAGGTGCTGTGTACCATTTTGCGCAGGTGGTCCTCGATGAACAGACCAAGACTGCCTACAAGCTCAGCAGGACGGCTCGATGGGTCTGGAGCAACATGGACGAGCTGAAGGACGGTGACTACTACACTGCCGAAATCAGCGGTAAGGAGATGCGCATCCACCTCCAACGTGGCGGGAATATGGGTAAGAAGGTAACGGTCAAGTACCGCATCGTTGACGTCCGGCCCTATACCTTCCCGGCCCCGGTGCAGGCGCCTTGACGCTTCCTGGCGCCTCCTGGCGCTCGGCCGAGGCCTCCCAGAGAGCGGCCGCGCGATCCGTGATGATGTCGAGCTGCTCCTGGATCGCCATCGCGATCTGGCCCAAAGTCTGCGGCCCGAGCTCGTGCTGATCGAAGATCGACGGCCGAGAGCGCGTCGGCCAGGGCGCGCGCCGTGGCCGCATTCAGTTCGTCCCGCCACTTCAATCGCTCGTTTGCATCGGTCACCAGGCGTGGTTTCCTCATGTGGGGATCTGCCTTCCATTCAAAGCCGTAACCGTTACTGTAAGTAGCCAAAACCTGATCAAGACCGTCGCAATTTTATTATCGTGCTGTGCTGAAGGTATGAATTCCCGCGAGGCATGGAAGCCCGCTTCAGCGATACTCCCAAGACTGAAGAGAAAGCTCGTTACGATAGGATTTGAGGAGTCTCCGTCGGCTTCAGCCTAACAGCCCGCTGCGATTGCTTCGGCGCCAACGTAAAAAACGCTCTTCCCCACCTACGCGGCTTGGCGCCACGCATAGCGATGGTGCTGTTTCCCGGCCGTTGCTCTACCGCACGTCCGTTCGGTGCGTCCTTTGCCAGCGAGTCATGCAGCCGATCCGCCTCGTGGTAGGTAACGTAATCGCGCAGGATACGGCGTAGATGGTCCCTATTAAGGGGGATGACGTGGTCCAGAATCTCGCGGCGGCAACTGCCGATCCACCGCTCGGCCATGCCATTTTGCCAGGGCGCCTGCACACGGGTTCGTTTCGGCTCCAGGCCTGCCGTTTTTAGGAAACCTATCACCTCCCCCTCAAACTTTCGGTCTCGGTCCAAAATCACGTAACGGTAGCGGCAAGGTTCCGGAAATGCTTCCCGCAGTTGTTGCACGATCCATTCGGCAGTGGGATGTTCCGTAACGTTGCAGTGCAGAATCTTGCGCCGTTCGTGCTCGATAACGAAGAAGCAATACAACACTCGGAAAGTCACCGT
>DATDGR010000042.1:0-3809 GCA_036521995.1 Terriglobia bacterium
AGACTAACCCTGGCCATCGTAAGGGAGCGGGCGAATGCGCTTGGAATTTCACCAACTGGACCGACGCTGGGAGCATTTACGGGTTCGCCATCCCGCGCGGCAACGGCAGTTGCTGGCCTCGTTGGCGGAAGTGGGGCAGCAGACGCCCATCGTGGTGGTGGCGGTGGAAGGCCAACCGGACCGCTACCTGGTCATTGATGGCTACAAGCGCCTGGCGGCCCTCCAACAACTGGGCCGGGACACGGTGGAAGCGGTGGTCTGGCCGCTGCGCGAAGCCGAGGCCCTGATGCTGGACCGTTCGCTGCGCTTCTCCGCCCACGAGACGGCGCTGGAAGAAGGTTGGTTGTTGGCGGAGTTGGAGCAGCGCTACGGCTATGGACAGGAGGAGCTGGCGCGCCGCTTTGATCGCAGCCTCAGTTGGGTGTCGCGGCGCTTGGCCCTGGTGGATCTTCTGCCCGAGGCCCTCCAGCAGCAAGTGCGCGAGGGCCAGCTCTCCGCCCACGTGGCCATGAAGTTTCTGGTGCCGGTGGCGCGCGTCAGCCCGGACGACTGCCAGCGCATGGCCGCCGTGTTCGTTCAGCATCACTGCAACACGCGACAAGCCGGGCAACTGTATGCCGCCTGGCGTGACGGCTCGCCCCTGGTTCGCCAACGTCTTCTCGAGCAACCCGAGTTGTTTTTCAAAACCCAGCTGCCCGCCGAACCGAACGCTTCCCCCGCCGGAGCTGCCGGACTGGGGCGCGATCTGGAGATGGCCGCCGCCCTCGTCCGCCGCGCCCGCCGGCGACTGGCGGGGGTAGGAGCGGCCGAGATGGATCGCCCGCAACGCCAATCCGTGCGCGGGCAGATCGAGCATCTCCGCCAGCAACTGAACCGCTTGGCCGAGCGCATCCCCGAGGAGGAAGAAGCAACCTATGTTGAGTCAATCCCAACGGACCACGATTCTGGAACTGAACCAACAAGGAGTGAGCAAACGCCAGATCGCGCGGGTGCTGGGCATCTCCCGCCTGTCGGTCCGCAAAGTTCTGCGTTCCCATTCTCCCCAAGTGCCGGAACTACCTCGTCCCGAGAAAGCCGAACCCTACCGTCCCCAGATCCTGGAACTATTCGCCACCTGCAAGGGGAATCTGGTGCGAGTCCATGAAGAGCTCACCGCCCGCGGCGCCCAGCTCTCTTATCAAGCCTTGACGGCCTTCTGTCGCCGGCAGGGCATCGGGCAAGCGCCCCCCGTGCCGGCCGGCCAGTACCACTTCGCGCCGGGCGAGGAGATGCAGCATGACACCTCTCCGCACGAACTGGAACTGGCGGGCAAGCAGCGCAAGGTGCAGACCGCCTCGGCCGTGTTGTGCTATTCGCGGATGCTGTTCTTCCAGTGCTATCCCACCTTTCAGCGTTTTGACTGCAAGGTGTTTCTCACTGCCGCCCTGCGTTACTTCGCGGGCGCGGCGGGCCGGGTGATGATCGACAACACCCATGTGGTGGTGCTGCGCGGCAGCGGACGGGAGATGATTCCCGTGCCCGAGATGGCCGCCTTCGCCGAGCGTTTCGGCTTTCACTTCGCGGCGCACGAGATTGGCGATGCCAACCGTTCGGCGCGCGTGGAAAGGCCGTTCAGCTTTATCGAGGGGAACTTCCTGGCGGGGCGCACCTTCGCCACTTGGGAAGACTTGAATCAGCAGGCCCGCCAGTGGTGCGACAAGGTCAACTCCACCTACAAGAAACATCTCCGCGCCGTTCCCCGCGAGTTATTCGCGGTGGAACGACTGCACCTGCAGCCGCTGCCCGCCTGGATTCCGGAGCCCTATCGCTTGCACCCGCGCCTGGTGGACATCGAGGGCTATGTCGCCTTGCACACCAACCGCTACTCGGTTCCCCTCGATTGGATTGGCCGCCGCGTGGAGGTCCGCGAAACCGCGGACCGGATCGAGATTCAACTCGATGCCCGCCGCCTGGTCACTCACCGCCGTGTCGCCGAAGCCGAGCATCAGCGCGTGATGTTAGCCGAGCACCGCCCCCCGCGCGGCCAGGGCATGGCACGTCCCGATCCCCATCCCGAGGAGAAAGCCATTCTGGCCGCCGTGCCGGAGATCGCCGACTACCTCGCGGCCCTGAAACAGCACACCCGCAAGGTGCGCACGCTTGCCTTGCGCCAACTCCTCCGCCTGGTGCGCGAGTATCCCCGCGAGCCGCTGCTCGCGGCGGTGCACGAAGCTGCCCGTTATGGCCTCTATGATCTGGACCGGCTGGAGCGCATGATCCTGCGCCGCGTGGCGCGTGAATACTTTTTACTCAAGGACGGCACGGGAGGTGAAAATGAAGGTCAGTGAGGAGCTCGAACAACTGCTGAAAAATCTCCACCTGAAACGCATCCTGGAGATTTACGACGAGCAGGCGCAAGGGGCCCAGAAGGAGGACGTCTCTTACACCGAGTTCCTCACCCGCCTGCTGCGCGCCCAGTGGCATGCCCGGCAAGAAAGTGCCCTGGAGTGGCGCATTCGACGCGCGGACCTGCCCGAACGCTGGTCGCTGGAGACCTTTCCTTTCGCCCGCCAACCGGGCGTCAACCGCAAACAGATTCGCACCCTGGCCGAACTGGAGTTCATCGCCAAGGCCGAAAATATCGTCTTCATCGGCGATACCGCCCGCGGCAAGACGGGATTAGCTTGTGGCCTCCTGCTCAAGGCCCTGGAGAACGGCTACCGCGGCCAGTTCGTCCGCGCCCAAGACCTCTTCGACGACATGTATGCCTCGCTGGCCGATCGTTCCACCCGCCAGTTGCTCCAACGCCTGGCACGCCTGGACGTCCTTGTCGTCGACGAGCTGGGATATTTAAATCTCAAACCCGAACAGTCGAATATCTTTTTCAAGCTCATGGAAGAGCGTTACCACCAGCATTCCACCATTATTACCACCAACTTGGTCTATGACGAATGGCCGAACTTTCTGGGCAGCCGGCCCATGGTGGAAGCCCTGCTCAGCCGTCTGCGCCACTACTGCCACACCTTGCACATCAAGGGTCCGTCGCTGCGCGAGCCCCAAGGGTAAGGAGGAAAAGGTGGAAGATAACTCCATCGGTCGGGAAGCATACATCAAGAGGGTACTCCGCGCTTACCGCCAGACACCGGGAACCACGCGGACGATCCGTCGCCACGACCGTCTCCTGGCCGCCCAACTCTATGAACGCGGCGTGCCCCTCGACACCGTGGAAAACGCCTTCGTGCTCGCCGCCTCCCGCCGACTCTTCCGCCCCACCCAGGCTCTGCCGCTGGGTACGATTCGCTCCCTGGCTTATTTTCTCCCCGTCATCAACGAGGTGCGCGATCTCACCGTCAGCCCCGATTACTTCCGCTACCTCCGCCGCCAAATCGCTGCCTTCTATTCCAGGCGTTCCAACCCCCCGACGAACCATTGACGATATCGCTTCCGCCCTTGCGACGGCTCCACGCCTGCGGCGTGGGATGATGCCTCGCGCTGCTCCAATCCAGAACTGCCACGGCACGCCTTCGGCGTGGATGATAATGATGTCCTCGCTCTTACTCCCAATCTTGTTCCTAATGCTGGTCCTGTCGGTGGGTCACTTCAACTGAGCACTACTGGGTCACTCTTGGAAAGCGCCGAAGTACGAGGGTGGATATTCCCCTATTTCCGGTGTTTGGGGAACCGCAACAAACCATGGGCGCTCGGAGTTTATCAAGGCTTGCCCATTCAGAAGCGCAGCTTCAGCGCATTCCTTCGAGGCTTTCACGGCACGCCACAGGTAGAATATTTGAAATCCTCCGACGAAAACCAAGAGGATGGTTGCCACGACC
>DATDGR010000043.1:0-29764 GCA_036521995.1 Terriglobia bacterium
AAGAGCTGGCACGCGTCTTTCGCCGCAGCCGCGAGCTGCTAGAACAGGCCGGCTGCACGAGCTTCGGCAGCTTGATCAGCGAGACGCTGCGCCTATGGGATCGGGAGCCGGCCGTGCTGGCCAGGCTCCGCGAGCGGTTCAGGTTTGTCCTGGTCGACGAGTTTCAGGATTCGAACTACGCACAGATGGAGCTCCTGAAGCGTCTGGTGGCCCCTCCGTGCGACATCACGGCCGTCGGCGACGATGACCAGGCCATCTACCGGTTCCGGGGCGCCTCGCACGGCGCCTTTCAGATGTTTCACCGCGCCTTTCCCGGCCATCGCACCGTCTACTTGAACCGGAACTACCGTTCCAGCCGCCGGATCCTGCGCGCCAGCCAGACCGTAATCGTGAAGAACGAGGGCCGCTATGACTTGAAGCCTCCGCTCCGAACCGAGAACTCGGACGGAGCGCGCGTGCATCTGGTGGAGTCTCCCGACGACCGGAGCGAAGCCGGGTGGGTGGCGGACGAGGTCGAACGCCTAGCGCAGCGCGGCGCGCGGCTTGGCGACATGGCCGTGCTCTATCGCGGGCACCTGCATCGCGAAGGACTGGTTTCGGAGTTCCGCCGCCGTGAAATCCCGTTCGACATTCGCGGCTTGTCGATCCTCCGAACCGCCATGGTCCGCGATCTGGTGTCGTTTCTTCGCCTCATTCAGTCGCCGCACCACAACGTCAGCCTGACGCGCGTGCTGCTGGCTCCTCGCTGGAAGTTCCCCGAAGAGCTGGCCCTGGATGCTTGCCGGCGTGCCAGCCAGGCGCGCTCCTCTCTATACACGGCGATTCGCGCCACAAGACAGACCCTGTTCGCAGCTGATCTCCGGCGCACCGGCTGGGAGGAGCTCGAGAGCTTCCTCGGCCGCCTGCGCGAGGCCGCCTGGATGGCCCCGGTGACGGTGCTCTTCGATCGCCTGATCGAGGGATTGGGCCTTACTCATCTTGTTCAGGGCGGCCGTGGGCGCGACCGGGACTCCGTGATGGCCTTCCGTAAATTCCTGGAGGCCTGGGAGCAGAAGAACGAGACTGGGAGTTCAAGGCCGCCCGAAGACGAGTCTAATGGCCTGCGAACCGCGCTCGACGAGTTCATGGAGTATTTCCAGTACTTTATTGAAGCCGGCGGTCAAGTCGAAGCGCCGGAGCCGCCCCAGGGCTCGAACTCAGTGCAGATGATGACGGTGCACGCTGCCAAGGGGCTGGAGTTTCCGATCGTCTTCGTGCTGAGCGTGGCCCGCCAGCGCTTCCCCAGCACCGAAAGGAGGCCGGTCATCGAGTTCCCGGACGCCCTCCGCAAAGGTCCCCCGGCTCCCCGTGGCATCCACCTTCAAGAGGAGCGCCGATTGTTTTACGTGGCCATGACTCGGGCGCGCGAGCGGCTGTACGTCTCCACCTACGGCAAGTCAGGGCGTAAGCAGCCTGTCTTCGTCGAGGACCTGCTCTCCGACCACGTGGTGGAAGCCCAAGACATCGAGCGCATCAAGGCGGCGGCGGTTGAGGGTCAATCGACTGCCGTTCGTTCGGCAGCGTCGCAGACGGGAGCAGGCTCGCGGACCGGAGCGGTGGCGCATCCGAACAGTGGTTTCGGTCGCGTTCCGACCTCGAAACGCAATCCAAATGAGAACGGCCAAGGTAATCTCTTCCCTGACGAGCAAGATACCGCGGCCTGGCTTCATCCTGACCTTGAAAAGTGGGCCCGGAGGCCGGTGGGTGGCGCGGAGGAACCGGGACGCCTGCCCGTATTGAGCGCAACCGCCATCGAGACGTACCAGACCTGTCCGCTTCGATTCAAGTTTCAACACCTCCTTAAGATTCAGACGGCACCGCAAGCCCAGCTCACTTTTGGGGCCGTGATGCATGAGAGCGTCCGGCACTACTTCAGGCTGCGCCAGGAAGGAGCTCCGCGCTTTGAAGACGTGGAGCGCTTCTACCTTCATGCCTGGAAGGACGCGGGCTTCCAGGACAATGATCATGCCGAGCAGGCCAAGCGAACGGGGCTCGACCAGCTTCGCGAATTTGTCACCTTGCACAACGCGCTGCCATCTCCCCAACAAGCAATCAGCGAGCAGGGCTTCAGCTTCGAGGTGCATGGCGTGAGGGTGCAAGGGCGAATCGATCAAGTTCAAACCCTGGTTCCTGAGGGCGTTGCGGAGGACGGTGCTCCGCCAGCGCGGAACGACTCGCGGTCTAGAGACGTTTTTCTGCTCCAGGAAGCCCGGCTGGACCAGCCGGCCCCTCCGTCGGCGCCTGCAGAAGGGTCGGAAGTAGAATTAATTGATTTCAAGACGGGGCGGCCCAAGTCGCAAAAGGACGCGGACACCAGCTTGCAGCTCTCCGTATACGCGCTCGCGGCCGAGCGGGCGCTTGGACTGCGCCCCTCGCGGCTGACATTCTACAATCTGACGAATAACCAGGCCGTCTCTACGATCCGCACGGAAAAGGATTTGGACGACGTGGTGAGAGAAATCCGTGAGGTGGCCGGCGCCGTCCGCGAGGGACGGTTTGAGCCGTCGCCCGGCTACGCCTGCCGTCGCTGTGAGTACGCGGCGATATGCCCGGCGCAGGAGGAAAGGTAGGGTCTGAGGGTGTCGCGGGACTCGCGGCGGGATTGCTCTTCGCACGACTCGGGATAGACCTATGAATGATTTGATGTTCGCCGCCGTCGGCCTTGCGGTTGGGATCATTGGGGCCTGGATGGTAGCTTCGAGCCGTCTTCGCAAAGCCGACCATCGCGCCGTGGCTGCCGAGATTGGCGCCGAGGCGATGCGGCTTCAGCAGGAAGCCGACCGGCAGGAGATCCTCAAGCTGAGGGACAAGCTGGAAATGGAGCAGCACGCCCGGACGGCGGCGGAGACTTTACTTGAGGCGGAACGGAAAGCCCTCGAACAACAGCAGCGGCTGTTAAATGACGCTCAGACTAAGCTCGCTGAGAGCTTCAAGGCTCTCTCGGGAGACGTTCTGGCTTCGCAAAGCGAATCCTTCCTGCAACTCGCGCGCGAGAGCTTCAGCACTTTGCGCGCCCAGGCCAACGGTGAGCTGATGGCGCGTCATCAGGCGATTGAAGCGCTGGTGGGGCCTCTGGGTGAGTCACTAAAGGCCTCTGGCGACATGATTCGTGAGATGGAGAAGGCAAGGGCGGAGGCGTACGGGGCCCTGGGGAGCGAGATCAGGAGTCTGCTGGCGGCGAACGAAACCTTGGAGAGGGAAACCGGGAACCTGGCGGCAGCGCTTAAGGGAGGATCCCAGGTGCGGGGCCGCTGGGGCGAAATGACCCTGCGGCGAGCCGTGGAGCTCGCCGGAATGTCCGAGCACTGTGATTTCAGCGAGCAGGCGACGCTGCAGGACGCGGGCGGGCGCTCTCGCCCCGACATGACGGTGCACTTGGCCGGCGGCCGGCGCATTGCCGTGGACGCCAAGGCCCCGCTGCAATCGTTTCTGGAGGCCATGAGCGCCACTCGTGAGGTCGATCGCCGCTCCGCCCTTGCGAACTACGGCCGCGTGGTGCGGGCGCATATGAACCAACTTGGAGCGAAGGCCTACTGGGATCAGCTTCAGCCGGCGCCGGAACTGGTGGTCATGTTCCTGCCCGGGGACTCATTCTTGAGCGTGGCCCTGGCCCAGGAGCCCACATTGATCGAAGACAGCGCGCAGAAGCATGTGGTGATCGCCACGCCTACCACCTTGATCACCTTGCTGCACGCGGTGGCTTATGGGTGGCGGCAGGAACGAGTCGAGAAGAGTGCCAAGCAGATCAGCGAGCTCGGGCGGCAACTCTACGACCGTCTACGGGTTTTCATCAGCCATTTTGCCGAAGCCGGCTCCGGCCTGAAGAAAGCTGTGGACGCTTATAATCGGGCGGCGGGATCGCTGGAAAGCCGCGTCCTGACCGCGGCCCGAAACTTCAAGGAGCTGGGAGCAGCCGGCGGCGAGGATATCCCGGACATTGAGTACCTTGACGAGGAGCCGCGGGCTCTGCAATTTCCAGAGCCGCCGGAAGAGCCCTCGACCACGCCGGATTCCAACTCTCGGCTTGATCGGGTGCCTGCTGACGGCTCGGAAAGAACGCCCCAAAAATAAATTCGGGGATGCATCGCTGCATCCCCGAACGTCCTGTCAGAAGCCTCAAGAAGCTTACCGCTTCTTCTTAGCTTTCTTCTTCGTTGCCATTCTATTCTCCTCTCAGATTTCAAAAATTTCCGCCGAATCAATCGGCGGAGCGCGTTGTCAGTTTCAATGTATAGTGAGTGTCGATTCGCTTGTCAAGAAAAAAGTGAGTGCATCACTCAAAACAACTTCGTCCACCTGGGCTCTTTCGTCTCACACGGCATCAAAGTCAGGCGATGAGTTACACGGATGCCACCACTTGAGATCGTCTCTCTCGAGCCCTGAGGTGTCGACGGACCAAGGTAAACACCCAACCAGCCTGGCGCGGCCGGCACGGGGATAATGGTAACGCGCGACGCGGGAAGTGCATCATATCGAGGGTTCCTGTCGTCAGGGCGGATCAAGGGTCTCAACATGAAAATCATGAGTGGCGGGTGCAAGCGCGCGCTTTCCTTAGTCATTGGAGCTTGGCTTCTGGGGGTCGCCCCGTGCGTGGTCATGCCTTTCCAGACGGACCAGCAGACGGTTCCCAGCTCAGGGCAAACCCTGAAAGTTTCGGTGAACGTCGTCAACGTGTACGCCGTCGTGCGCGACCACAAGCGCTTAGTACCCGATCTCTCCCAAGGTGATTTCGAGGTGACCGAGGATAATGCTCCTCAGGAGATCAAGTATTTCTCGAAACAGACGGACACCCCCCTGACGCTGGTGCTAGCGGTCGATACCAGCCCGAGCCAGCAACGAGTGCTGCCGGCCGAGCAGGAAGCGTCGAAGCAGTTCGTAAATCAGGTTCTGCGCCCGAAGGACGCATTCGCCGTGCTCCATTTCGACGTCGAAGTCGAACTGCTGCAGGACTTCACCAGTAGCGCCCAATATCTCACGCGCGCCATTGACGTAACCGAGATCAATGGCGGCGGTGGCGGCCCGCTGCCAGGGACTTTCCCCACCACTGGAGGAGGAACCCATCTTTACGACGCGGTCTACTTGGCCTCGCACGATATGCTGAGGAACGAAGCTGGCCGCAAAGTGATCATCCTCGTAACCGACGGAGAGGACGAGGGCAGCAGGGAAACACTCAACAACAGTCTGGAAACCGCGCAAAAGGCCGACGTCATCATCTACTCGATCCTTCTCGCCGACCGCGGGTTTTACGCTCGAGCTGGGGTGGGTTACAGTGGCGAGTCAGCCCTCAACAAGCTTTCCGGTGAGACCGGGGGCCGCGTGATCCGCGCGGACAACCCGCGTAACACCTCCGAGGCTTTCCAGGAGATCGCGGCCGAACTCCGCACGCAGTACTTGCTCGGCTATACGCCCACCAACAAGAACGCCGATGGTACTTTTCGCCACATCAAGGTCCGCACAAAGGACGGACACTACGAAGTCCAGACCCGGCGCGGTTACTACGCACCATCTCAATAGCGTTGGCCCCCCAAAAGCGCCGTTTTTGGCAGCGCCGGGGCAACTTCGGGATTCTTGCTACCCTGCGGACTCCCTCTCTACTTGTTGGGACTGGGAGCATAGTACCCGGCCTTGGCGCGAACCTTCATCCCCTTCTCGGCAGTCTCCAGTAGAATCGTCCTGAAAGTTCCGTCGTGGGCCTGATTGGTGGAAACGTAGGCCAAGCTGTACTGGCTCCGGAGCTCACGCGCAATCTCCTGGAAGCTCGAAGCCAGATCACTGGCCTCAAAAGGGAAGAACGCACGCCCTCCGGTCTGCTCAGCCAGGCGTATGAGAGTCTTGTCTCCCTGGCTGAGGCCATTCGGCATCTTCCCCCCGGCCGTATTGGTGCCACTGTTATTGGTGCCGATAGCGAAGATAATGGCCTCCGAGTGCTGGGCCATGGACAAAGCCTCTTCGCGCGAGTGCTCGCTGGTATTGTCCTTGCCGTCGCTTACCACGATCAGGACGCGGCGCAGGTAAGGCTCAGGCGGCGGGGAGACTTGCATCTTCTGCTGGCAGGCATCGTAGATGGCGTCGAAAAGCGCCGTTGTCCCCCCGGCCGCAAGACCCCGGATGGCAGTCGAAAGCTTGTCCACATCATCGGTATAATCCTGCACAACCTGCGGTTCAACGTCGAAGCCGACCACGAAGGCCTGGTCCTGGCCAGGCCGCACGGCTTCGTTCAGAAAGTCAATGGCCGCCTCCTGCTCAAAGCGAAGGCGCTCACGGACGCTGTTGCTCGTGTCGATCAGCACTCCGATGCGGAGCGGCAGGTCCGTCTCACGGCTGAAAAAACGGATGGTCTGAGCCTGCCTGTCCTCGAAGATGCGGAAGTCGTCCTGCTTCAAGTCCAGGATCGTGTGATCCTTCTTGTCCGTGACCGTAAAGAGGACGTTGACGAGGTTCACCTCTCTCTTGATGGTCTCTGGGCCGGAGGAAGCCGTCTTCTGGGGTGGCGGAGTGTTCTGGCCGGCGGCCGGCAAAGCGCACAGCGCCACTAGAAAAGCAGCCGCGAAACATGTTTTCATGACGGATTGCCTCCTGCGAAGATTATAAGAACGGCTCTACGAAAGCGCAAGGAAGGCTTCCAGCGAACAAGAACCCGTTCGCGAAAAAAACGGCGGCAGAAGACAATCACTCGATCACGCCATCACTCAGCGGTCGTTCGACCACGGAGAACTCGAGCCGGTTGTCCACCCGGTCGATGCGGTCAAGCCGCACCTGCAATACGTCGCCGAGGCGATAGGCGCGCTTGGACTCCGTGCTGACGATGGCCCGGAGACTCTCCCGGTAAGCATAGCGGTCGTCGCCGAGGCTGTCGAGCGGGACCAACCCTTCGATAAAGAGATCCGTGAGCTCCACAAAGAACCCGAGACGGGTGAGGCTGATGATGAGGGCCTCAAACTCGTCGCCCAGGCGCTCCGACATGAAGGTAACCTTCTTCCAATCCATCAGCTCGCGCTCGGCGTCCGCGGCGCGCCGCTCGCTCTCGGAGGTTTCGAGACTTAGGGCCTGCAACTCTTCGGTCGGAATCCGCGCGCCGCCTTCGCAACCGGCCGGGGAACCGTCGAATGTCACAGTCTGCGCCACCCCGGACTTGAGGCCGACAATTGCCACTCTGACGGGCGGCGCCACACCGAAGCCGCTGACGGACGCGCCGCCTTGCTCTGCCAGCAAGGCCTTGAGCGTGCGATGCACGATCAGGTCCGGGTAACGCCGGATGGGCGAGGTGAAATGCGTGTAGCTGGGTGAGGCCAGCGCGAAGTGGCCGGTGTTTTCTTCGGAATAGCGGGCCTGCTTCAGCGAGCGGAGCATGAGGTATGAAAGAATCCGCTCCTCGGGCTTGCCTGCGATGCGCTCCGTCAGGCGCTGGTAATGGCGCGAGGTGATTTTGAAATTGGCGGCCTCGAGCTGTTGCTCGAAGCGCGGGTGGCGATCTCGGTCCTCACGGGCGCGGACTCGCTGGCGATGCGCCGCCGGCAGCTCGATACCGAGCGAGTAACCAAAGGCGGCGGCGATCTCTTCGAATTCCAGCACCTTCTTTGGATCCGGTTGTTCATGAATGCGGTAGAGCGTAGGCACGCCGCAGCGCTCGAGATGCACCGCCACCGTCTCATTGGCGGCCAGCATGAACTCTTCGATGAGGCGGTGGGCGATGTTGCGCTCCGAGCGTGTCACGCCCACCATCCGGCCTTGCTCATCGAACTCGATTTCGGGTGCGGGCAGGTCAAAGTCAATCGAGCCTCGCGCCTGCCGCCGCCGATTCAGAATCAGGGCTAGCTCCTCCATGAGGTGAAAGTGCTGGGCCAGGCGCGAGTAGCGTGCCAGAGCATCGCGGTCGCCGCCAAGCACGGCATGGACGGCAGTGTAGGTCATGCGCTCGGCGCTGCGGATGACACCAGGCATGAGCTCGTAGGCCAGCACGTGACCCTCGGCGTCGATCTCCATCAGCGCCGACATGGTCAGGCGATCGAGGTGGGGATTGAGGCTACAGATGCCGTTCGAGAGCTCCAGCGGCAGCATGGGCACGGCGCGGTCGGGAAAATAGACACTCGTGCCGCGCAACTGCGCCTCCTGGTCGATCGCCGTACCAGGTCGCACGTAGTGGGCCACATCCGCGATGTGCACCTGGAGACGATAGCGGCCGCCGGGCAGGCGCTCGACGAACACCGCGTCATCGAAGTCTTTGGCGGTCTCTCCGTCGATGGTGACGATAGGCAGATCGCGGAAGTCACGCCGGCCCGCACAGTCGCTCGCGGGCACCGCGTCCGGCGCACGTGCAGCCTCTTCCAGTACTTCGTCCGGAAAGCGATGGGGCAAGTGGTACTTGCGAATGATGATCTCGACGTCCACGCCGAAGTCTTCACGGCGGCCGAGCACCTCAATCACCCGGCCGCTCGACGGAATGCCACGCACGGGATCCGGAAAACGAATGAGCTCGACATCCACAATCTGCCCCTCCAGCTCGCGGGCGCTGTGATCATGGCGGTGCCTGGGATGCGAACTGTGCCGCGGCTCGCCGGACTCTCCCCCAAATTGCCGGTTTCGGCTCGACTGTCGTTGCGAGGCGGCTGGGGGCCACTCCTCGCCGCGCGGAATGATGATCTGGAAGGGGATGTGCCGGTCGTAGGGCACGACGTAGTTCGTCCGCACGCCGCACCGGAATTCGCCCACCACCGTCTTCTGTGCCCGTTCGGTAATGTTGACGATGCGCCCTTCGAGCCGCAGGCCCTCGTCGCGGCCTCGTCCCCGCCCAGGCCCGCGATGAGGCCGCTCAGAGCCACGACTCGCCGGCACGGGCCGCTTCTCGATGACATGCACATCCACCCGATCGCCGTGCAAGGCGGAACTCATGCCGAGTGGCGGAATGAAGATGTCCGCACCCACCTTTGTGTCGTCAGGCACCACAAAGCCGTAGCCGTCGCGATGGGCGATCAACCGGCCGCTCACCAGGCCTCGGCGGCTGGCAGAACCAAGGCCAGCGGTCAAGCGGGGACCAGTCTCGGTACCATGCTTGGTCCTCCCTTCTTCGCGAGGCTGCTGATGCACCAGACCGCGCCTTTCGGGCAGCGCGAAGTGACCCTTCTTGAGATAGAGGATCTTGCGGCGGCTGGAGAGTTCCTTGAGTGCGTGCTTCAGATCGCGCGCCTGGCTGGAGCGCAGTCCGAGTTCGACCACCAATTCTCGGAGGCGGAAGGTTCTGGCCGGATGCCGCTCAAACACTTTCAGGATTTCAAAGTCAGAGGGCAAGTCACGCATCTGACTCTTAGTTTAGCACCCCGTCCCGACCTTAGCCGCCCTACCCTTACCCGCAAAGGCCTTGACAGCCGGTCTGAACTGAGTGGATACTATCGATATGTTTAGAGCCGTGCCGGAAGTTCGGGGCCTGGAGATTCTGGACACAGCCTCCCTATGTAGGCCAAAATCAGGCTCCCAGGGTTCGAAAAACCGTATACCCCCCCCCACCCCCCCACCCCCAAAGCTGGAATGTCCTTTAGAATCAACAAAAGTGTGCTGTACACTATCATTATTTAGCGTCGTACAACTCATTTATAGTCAGCAGGTTAAAAGGATGGTGCTTTAAGAATGTGCACTTAAATCCGGGTCCAGCCAGATGGGCTGCAACCAGGAGAGCAGGCAAATCACGCGGCTGATTTCGTGAAGGGAACTTCGCGGAGACGACACCAGGACTCTACCGCCTAATCCGGTCGCGCAACGCTACGGAGTTGCCGTTCCATGATGTGAGGGTCCCTAGCATGAACACTCGAACCTTAGAAAGCACGCTAGGGATTGGAAGCTGATGGTGCCGAAGAGAGGACTCGAACCTCCACGCCCTGACGGGCACTACACCCTGAATGTAGCGCGTCTGCCAATTCCGCCACTTCGGCAAGGAACGGAACGCCGCTTCGCGTCAGATCGGCGCGGAACCGCGTGCATTGATTCTGCCATCCGGCCCGGCGGGTGTCAACGCAAAAGGCCTCGTCTCGTCCTCGTTTTCAGGGACAGAGCCCATGACGTTCTCAGGCAGGCATTGGCCCCGGAGCTCTCCGCAGAGCCGCGTCTCGGGTCGCGGTGTCCATGGCCCGATGATCCCCGTTCAGGAATCACGAAGCAAATTCCGTGCGGGCCCTGTCACCAGCTCGGTGCTGAAGGTTGATGCCGGCTGCAACGCCTGATCGCCGACCGCATCCCGGCAAGCGCGGCCAACTCAGTCATGGATTTTTCCATCCAAGGTCGTGAACCCCGGTAAAACGGTAGCTCCATGACAATGACCCGGCGGAAATCCGGAGAATGAGGATGACTGAGCCTTGCGATGGCTTCGCGGGCGCGAAGCGCCGCCGGCGGCTTCGGATGGCACTCTGGCTGTCTTTCTGGCTGCTGCCCGCTCTCGCCCCCGGATTTTTCGCGGCCCAACAGCCCCCGGCTCAGCCCCCGACAGGTCAGCCGGCGCCGGGCCAGCAACTTCCCACCATTTCCAAAGAAGTGAACGTCGTTAGCGTGCTTGCTAGCGTGCGAAACAAGCACGGGGAGATCATCCGCAATCTGACCAAAGACGACTTCCTACTCGAGGAGGACGGCCGCCCGCAAACCATCCGATACTTCTCGCGCGAGACCGATCTGCCTCTCACGCTGGGTTTGCTGGTGGACACCAGCATGAGCCAGAGGCGCGTGCTCGACCAGGAGCGCAGCGCCAGCACAACCTTTCTGGATCAGGTGCTGCGCGTGGGTAAGGACGTGGCCTTCGTGATCCACTTCGACCGCCAAGTGGAGCTTCTGCAGGACATCACTTCGGACCGGCAGAAGCTGCAGGCCGCCCTCAAT
Organism: Terriglobia bacterium; assembly: GCA_036521995.1. Lineage (GTDB taxonomy): Bacteria > Acidobacteriota > Terriglobia > UBA7540 > UBA7540 > Gp13-AA77. The sequence continues at coordinate 10,897 of DATDGR010000043.1, forward strand.
GAGATCGGAACGCCGGAGCTCGCCCGGGCGGACCCGGACGATCCGCAGGGCACCTCGACGGGCCCTTCGGCGGGCGGTCCGCACCGCGGGGGCGGCTACGGCGGCGGCGGGACCTTGTTGTACGACGCTGTCTACCTGGCGTCCAACGAGATGATGAAGAAGCAGCAAGGCCGCAAGGCGCTGCTGGTGCTCTCGGACGGGGTCGATCACGGCAGCCAGGAGACTCTGGCGAGCGCGATTGAGGCCGCTCAGCGAGCGGACACGCTGGTGTATTCCGTCCTGTTCGCCGATCAGGAAGGGTACGGCGGTGGCCATGGCGGCTGGGGCGGCGGCGGCATGGGAGGCATGGGCGGAATGGGGCGGCACGGCGGCGGGGGCGGCGGACACGGCCGCTACCCGCAGGAGGCGCGTCCGGATGGCAAGAAGATCCTGGAACGCATGTCCAAGGAGACGGGCGGGCAGTTGTTCGAGGTCTCGAACAAAGAACCGCTCGACCAGATCTACGACCAGATCCAGGAGGCGCTGCGCAGTCAGTACAGTCTAGGCTACACGCCTGATCCTCCGGATTCTGGCCCCGGCTACCACAAGATCGCCCTGACCACCAAGGAAAAGGGCCCGATCGTACAGGCCCGCGACGGCTATTACTCCGAGCGCTAGGTCCCGCCCCGAAGCTGTCATTCTGAGGAGCCGGGGCGGCGACGAGTCATGGGGGCCTCTGCGACGGGCCGCCAGTAAGCCAGTCCACCCACTCCCCCAGTAAGCTCCTGAGTCAATTGCGCCCGGCTCCTGCTAGAATGGCCTGGATGCCGCGAAGCCAGCGATCTCGTGCCAGCCGCCGGGGCCAGGACGGGCTCGGGGAAGTCTTCATTCCCGAGAAGCTTTATTTCCGCATCGGCGAGGTCAGCAAACTGACGCGCACCAAGGAGTACGTTCTGCGTTACTGGGAGACCGAGTTTCCCACCCTGCGGCCCGCGAAGAGTTCCACCGGCCACCGCCTTTACAAGCGGCGGGATGTGGAACTGGTGCTCGAGATCCGGCGGCTGCTCTACGCGCAAGGATTCACCATCGAGGGCGCCCGCAAGAAGTTGAGCGGTGAAGCCGTCTCGCGGCAGGAGAAGGTCAGGCAGAAGCATCTGTTTTCCGGGCCGGTGGCCCCAGGCGCCGCAGCCGGGGCTGTCCTCGACGACTCCGGGCTGCGTGCGATCCGTCGCGAGCTGCAGGGCATCTTGACCGTCCTGTCGCGAAGGTCAGGGGATCGGTGAGAGGCAGCGGAGGAGGCCCCAATCAGCTTGACGCCGGTGCCCGCTCCCGGTAACCTATGATGTGTAGATACCTGTTCGGGACGTGGCGCAGCCTGGTAGCGCACTTGCTTGGGGTGCAAGGGGTCGCCAGTTCAAATCTGGCCGTCCCGACCATGGATACAGTGACAAGTAGTGAGTGAACCGCACAAGGACGCCGCTGGTTCGCTTCGCTAGTCATCACTCGTCGCTGTCATTGCTTTGTCGGGGCGTGGCGTAGCCTGGTAGCGCGCTTGGTTCGGGACCAAGAGGTCCCCAGTTCAAATCTGGGCGCCCCGATTAATCTTTTGAATGCAGGCCACCTTGATCCCGCTCAGTCTGATCGCCGATGCCGGTATCGCTCCGGGCACCGGCTGTCGCGTGCTCAATCATGAAATTATGGTTGGAAAGCACTGTGATCACGTGGGCGGAGAACGCAAAGCTGCCCGAGCGCTGGTGAAAGGCGAAGCTGATGCCGCCTGCCTGCTCGACGCCAACTACGAGGTCTTCATCAATGAAGGCACCCTCGATCCGGGCACGACGCGGGTGCTGGCTTCAACACCTCCCTACGGTCACTGCAACTTTACGGAGCCCCCGGCGGTACCCGAAGATCGTACTGGTCCGTTCGTCGATTCACTACTCGCGATGTCCCTTCAAGATCTCGAAGTGCGCGCTTTGATGGAGCTCGAGGGTCTTAAGCAATGGCTGCCCGCGCGCATCAGCGGCTACGCGCGGCTTGAAAAAGCTGTCGAGCGATTTAGATTCTACCGTTAGTCAGCGACGACCACCGGAAAGCGGTGCTGGCTTTTCATTCTCGTGCCATGCCAGTCTCAACTCCAAAGCAGTCGCTCGATCCCGAAGACCTTACGCTCCCGTACTGTTGCGGCGCGCCTTGTCGCCTTTAGCGGAAGGGGACTGGCTTGAGGTGCGCGCAGAGTCGCCCGCCTTTGCCGAAAGCCTCTTGGCGTGGTGTCGCAAGGAAGGGCGCCGTTACGAATGCGCCGCGCCCGGACTGCAACGAATCCAAAAGGCTGCCTCTACTCCTCTCGTCGCAACTTTGCGCTCGAAACCTTTCGAGGTGGCGGAACCCACTTGGGGCCTGGCGCCGCGCGGCGCACGTATCGAGGTCGGAGGACCCCCGTTCAGCTTTACGCTTCGCCGGAAGCGGGATGTGTGGGCAAGTGAATTGGACAAAATCTTCCGTCAGGCCGTTGCCAACCAGTGGTCGGCAGCGCGCGACATCCCTTGGCACCAGCTTCCGAAACTCTCGGTCGATCTGGAACAAGCCGTCTGCCAGGTCATGACCTTCCTAACTGAAAATGAATTTGCAGCGCTCTATGTCCCTGCGCGCTTCATTCCCAGAATCCATCCCCACTATCGCGAAGTGGTGGAAGTGCTCGCCGTGCAGGTAGCAGATGAGGCTCGACATGCCGATGCCTTTACCCGGCGCGCTGAGGCGGCGGGCGTTGGATTGGGCACAACCGCCCGGCAAGATTGGAGCACGCGATCAGCAGCACAGCCATGGTGGCCAGAAAAAGCGTGCGTACGAGTTGACGAGCCTGCTCAACGGTCTCTTCATGGAGCGAATGCACCACCGCCCGAATGTGCAGACTCAACATGAAAGAGGGATAGCTGCGCATCGTTTCTGGGCAACGCGCTCGGCATCGCTCTGTGCCTGAGCTGGAGTGATTCCCGCCTTAAGCCGTCCAACCATGTCGAAGTTCCAGGATGCCGCTCCGGTGGTGAGTTCCTGTTGAGTGAAACTCATCGGAACCCACAGCTCACTGTTATTCAAGTGTCCCGCCACTTGGGGGAACTCGAAATCTCGCGGCATTACGCCAATCACTGCGTAGGGTTTGCGATCGAGGAGAATCTTGCTTCCTAAGACGTGTGCATCGCCGTGCAGGCGGTTCTGCCACAGCCTGTAACTGACGACCGTCACGTGCTCGTTTCGGTCATCCTCCTGCTGCGTAAAAAATCGGCCCATCAGAGGCACGACCCCAAGGGCTGGTAACACTCCGCCCGACAGCCGAGCCGCATTGACCTGCGCCGGCTCTCCAATGCCGGACAGTTCGTAGCTTAGTTGCTGATACCCGCCAAGATCCTCGAAGCTGTGCGTATCCCGCGTGTAGGCGCGGATATCGGGAGCGGTGACCCCAGCCTCGCCATTGCCTCCGAGTTCGGCCCCTTGCAAGATGTCAGAGAGCGCTACCAGCCGTTCGGGATGCGGGAATGGCAACGGACGCAGCAGCACGCCTTCCACGATAGAGAAAATGCCGGTCGTGGCTCCGATTCCTAGTGCGAGCATCAGCACGGCAGTGGTCGTGAATCCGGGCGACTTCAGTAAATGGCGGATCGCGATTCGTAATTCATGGAAGGGCATCCGCTTCGACTCCTTACGAAAATCGACAGGGCGACTGGACAGCAGCCCCTTGCCCAAAATACGAGTTGGGCTCCGTAATTGTTCCGCCACAATCTTGAAGAGCAGGGGGCGGCGAGGTCAATGAGGGTGCCCGTTTTTCGAAAATACCCTGCCTGAGACTGGTACGCCGCCTTCGCCGTTGCGTCAACCGTCACGAACGACCATGCGCGTAAATGAATGACCTGCGCTTCTTTTCTGAAGTGGTCACAACCGCACGTGAGGCACCCCCGCTCCGGAGGTACGGTTCGCTGCCAGTAACCATGCTGATCAATCCCTTTAAGGAGAAATCGTGATCCGAAAATTAAGCCTGTCTTTGTTTATGATCATCGCCGCAATGGCCGGCGCGAACGTCGTTTGCCAAGCTGCTCAGCCACAGCCCCCGTTGACGCGTCATGTGCGTGAAGTGACGCTCAATGGGGAGGCGCAGTCCGTCGGTCGGCTCCCCGCACAGCAGTCCATGCGTATCGATATTGTTCTGGCGCTGCGCGATCAGGGAGCGTTGGAGAGCTTCTTGCGAGAGCTTTACGATCCTTCAAGCCGCTCCTACCGGCAGTTCCTCTCGGTGCCAGAGTTTACCGAGATGTTCGGTCCCAGCCAGAAAGATTATGACGCCGTAATCAGCTTCGCAAAAGCGAACGGCTTTGCGGTGGTTGGCGGCTCCCGCGATGGTATGAACGTCCAGCTCGCGGGCTCGGTGGCCACCATCGAGAGAGCCTTCCATGTAATTATGGGTGTCTACCAGCACCCTACGGAGAACCGCACATTCTATGCTCCGGACCGGGAGCCCACGGTGGACCTGCCTTTCCAGCTTTGGCACATCTCCGGCTTGGACAACTATTCGATCCCGAAGCCAGCCCTTGTGCGTAGGAATGCGGGTGTGCAGCCTCTTGCCACTACGGGCTCCTGTCCTTCGGCCTCCTTCTGCGGCAGCGATATGAGAGCAGCCTACTATGGAGGAACTCTCACCGGCACCGGCCAGAACATCGGCTTGTTTGAGTACGCCGGATTTGATATCGCCGACGTGAACGCCTATTACAAGAACGCCGGGCAAACGAGAACCGCCGCTGTAACTGGCATTTCCGTGGATGGAACCTCCGTGACCTGCCTCGCATCGGGTGGCTGTGACGATACAGAACAGACCATTGACATCACTCAGGCGCTCGGCATGGCCCCGGGCGTGACCACAGTGAACGTGTACGTGGGTTCCGGCGATCCTCTCGACGATAGCGGTATATTGGCTGCCATGTCCTCGGATACTCCATTGCCTTTGAATTTGAGCTGTTCATGGGGCTGGACTCCGGCCGACCCCAGCACCGATGACCCGTACTATGAGAAGATGGCGGCACAAGGCCAGAGCTTCTTTGTAGCGGCCGGGGACCACAAAGAGTGGACAAAGAGCAATTTCCCTTACCCGTCAGAGGATGCGAATGTGATTACGGTCGGCGGCACGCTCTTAACGACCACTGGCGCGGGTGGCCCCTGGGCATCGGAAATCGTTTGGAACCAGGACGGAGACGGTACTGGCGGCGGGATCTCCCCGGACAAAATTCCGATCCCCTCCTGGCAGCAGCTCACAGGCGTGATCACCACGGCCAACAAGGGGTCCACAGTCTATCGGAACGGTCCGGACGTCTCGGGAAACGCGGCTTTTAGCTTTTACGTCTGCGCCGACCAAACCACCTGCACCGCCAACGATTATGGCGGGACCAGTTTTGCGGCTCCCATGTGGGCCGGCTACCTGGCTCTGGCGAATGAACAGGCAGTCACCAACGGCGACGTGCCGCCCGGTTTCATTAATCCAACCATTTATCCGCTGGCTCTGGGATCAACTTATTCCACCCTTTTTCACGACACTACCAGCGGCACTAACGGCTTTCCGGCAGTCACCGGCTACGATTTGGCGACCGGCTGGGGCAGTCCGAACGGAGCCGGTCTGATCAACGCACTGGCCGGAGCGTCGTCTCCCAGCTTCTCCCTCAATGCGAATCCCAACGCGATCACTGTGGCCAGGGGTAGCTCCGGCACGTCCACGATTACCGCGACGATCGAGGGCGGCTTCGACTCGACGATAACCTTGTCGCCCAGCAACAATATAGTAAAGTTCAATCCTAATCCCATAGCGGGGCCCGGCTCAGGGACATCGACCATGACGTTCACGGCGCCCAACAATGCACCACTCGGACACCTTACCCTCACCATAACGGGCAAGGGCGGAGGCATTACGCAGACGACTAAAGTCACTGTCACCATCGTGCAGTAGTAACGTTGTATTGTTTCGGTGACCACGGCGGTAAGCTCGCGCAGGAATGGCCCGGATCAGATGGTCCTGGCCATTCTTGTTTGCCGAGCGTATGCGGCGGTCTGCTGTGAAGGTCCTCAACGCCCTCCATCTCGCGGGAACTTTCCTGGCAGTATGCGATCCCATCGTCTCGGGGTGCCCGTCAGCCTCGCAGGGTGTAAATAGATCCGTGTCCACATAACGCTATCACTTGAAACGCCCTGCCGCCGCGATGGGGCCTTTTTTTGCTCGAAGCGGTCCGCCGCTCATTTCGCCGGCAATCTTGCCTGCGCGTTGGGCTCTTCTGCGCGACACGACGGGCGCTTCAAAGTCCCAGGGGCTGTGCAGGATATCGAGACGCCCGCACCCGGGTTCAATCCTTCGGCCCTCCAAAATTATCAGAGCGGTATTTCCACGCTTGGTCACAGACTTGTTGCGTGTTGACAAAATTTTTACAAATTAACGGCTTGCGCCTCGACCTTGTCCGTGATACTTCTGGACAGCGCTTCTTGCGCAAAACTAAGAGAAAGACCCATGGGTCAGGAGGACACCTGAATGAGGAAGGTACGAGCATGCCTCGTAGCACTCACCTTGCTGGGCGCTGCGATGTTGTCAGCAGCACTTCCGGCCGCCGCTCAGGACGCGAAGACGTCCGGGGGACCGATTGTGTATCACGTGACGAACCACGACGTTTCACTTCCTTTGTGGCTGATGGCCAGAGCGCCGAAGAAAGGGGCTGGAGAGGTAAACATCCTTATCCCCGAGAACAGAAACCCGCACCCGTTCGCGGGCGCCGCCCATGTGAACGACCCGGTTGGCGACGATCCGGTCACCGAGGGCCGTCCGGAGGTGTCGACCACGAACCTGCTGAACTTTGATGGCATTCCTCAATCGCAGTCGATCTGCGATTGCGCGCCTCCGGATACGGAAGGCGTCGTCGGCGCCACCCAGTTCGTGCAGTATGTGAACACCGCTTACGAGGTGTATGACAAGACGACCGGCGCTTCGATTCTGGGCCCACTCGCCGGCAACAGCTTCTGGAGCGGCTTCGGCGGCGCGTGCCAGAACAACGATGATGGCGACCCTATCGTAATGTACGATAAGTTCGCCCAACGCTGGGTCTTCGCGCAGAACGTTTTCGTGGCGCCCTATTATGTGTGCATCGCCGTCTCCACTTCCGACGACGCCACGGGCAGCTACAACCGCTACGCCTACAAGCTGGGGAGCGTCAACTTCCCTGACTACCCCAAGTGGGGCGTTTGGCCGGATACGGTGAACAACGCTTACTTCCAGACGTTCAATATCTTTGCGAATGGTGTCAACGAGACCGGCGCCATGGCCTGTGCCGCCGACCGCGCTGACATGCTGTCTGGAGCGGCTGCTCCCAATTTCGTCTGCTTCCAGACTCCACTTACGAACCAATTCAACGTGTTGCCTGCCGACCTCGATGGCAGCACTGCTCCACCCAGCGGTTCGCCCAACTACTATGTGAATCTTGCCAGCGCGACGGGTAACCTGAACATCTGGCAATTCCACGTGGACTTCACCACCCCCACGAACTCGACCTTCACAGGCCCCACGCTGATCACCACGGCGGCGTTCAACAATATCTGCGACGACGGCGCCAATCGTGATTGCATCAAGCAACCGTCGCCGGGAGAGGGCGTTGATTCGCTGACGGGCCGGATGATGTACCGCTTGAACTATCGCAACTTTGGGACTTACGAATCTCTGCTGGTGAACCACACGGTGGCGCCGGCGAGTGGCAGCACAGCGGTGGGAGCCGCTCGCTGGTATGAGATTCGCAGCCCCGGTTCCAGCCCCACTGTTTTCCAGCAGGGCACCGTCCAATTCAAGGCTTTCAGCGTCTGGGCAGGAAGCATCGCTCAGGATAAGAACGGTGACATCGCCCTCGGTGTGAGTCTGGCCAGCACTACGATCGATCCTAGCGTCATTTACTATGGCCGCGTCCCGACCGACGCGCTGGGCACCATGGAGTCCCCCAAGCTGGTCGTCAAGGGAACTGGGGTCCAGGAGAACACGGATAACCGCTGGGGCGATTACTCTCTCATGAGCATCGATCCCACGGACGACTGCACCTTCTGGTACACCCAGGAGTACATCAAGACAACCGGCAGCTTTAACTGGAACACTCGCATCAATTCGTTCAGGTTCACTGGCTGCAGCTAGCCGTGAGCTTGATCCCTCGCGAATGCTCGAAACGGGCCGTCCCGGCACCTGCCGGGAGGGCCCGTTTCATTTTTCGCGCCGGTTGGCAGGGTCCTAACACTTTGGTCGGCCCGCTCGGCGGGCTCCCGTCTGGAAAACGGCGGATATCGAGGGAAGAAGCCCGGCGAGTTGGCTCCGGAGCTTTCGAGTGGCGTAGACTGTCTTCTGGGTCGCAAGAAGATTTGTCGCGCCATGGAAGAACTTCTCCTTCCTCTTTTCCCGCTCGAGTTGGTGCTGTTCCCCGGGGAAGTGTTGCCCCTGCACATCTTCGAAGAGCGCTACAAAGAGATGATCGGCGAGTGCTTGGAGAAGAGGGATCTCGCGCCGGATGAGGCCGAGTTCGGCGTGGTTTGCGTGCGGGAAAAACAATTGCAGGTGGTGGGCTGTTCGGCGCGCGTTAGCCAGGTGGTTCGGCGCTACGAGGACGGCCGCCTCGACATCCTGACGGCGGGCCAGCGGCGCTTTGAGATTCTCGTCACCAACAACGAGAAGTCTTATCTGAGAGCTGCGGTTTCGTTCTTTGAGGATGATGACGGGGCTTCGCCTCCCAAGACCGAAACCGAGCACGCTCACGCTCTGCTGCGCCAGCTCTTGAGCCGACTGAGTATCAGCGAAGAACGGGCCGGCTTGGACCGGGCCTTCCGTCACCTATCCTTTCAGATCGCTGCCGCTTTGCCTCTTGGGCTTGACTTCAAGCAGCAGGTCCTCGCGCTTCGGGGCGAGAAAGACCGTCTGCGCCGTCTGGTGGATGTGATGGAGAAACTGATCCCCGCGCTTGACTTGCGCGAGCAGGCGCGGGCCAAGGCGTCAGGCAACGGTCATCACCTGAACCTCCCGAAAGACTGATCCCCCTCGGCTGGGTCTCATCCCGCGCTCTCGATCAGTTCCTCCTGACGTTGTATGTCCCTCCCGGGAGTCGCATGGGTGTCGTTCGGGTTGAACGCACAAAATATACCAGTGTCTGGCCGGAATTGCACAAACACCCTTACTGCTCACAAGTTGGACAGCACTGCGAACCTCTCTGTCCATAAAGGATCTGCAAAGGCGCCCAGTCGATTCGGGTCGCCATGGCAACCCGCGTGCGATGGCGCAGGTGTGTGGAGAATAGAAACAGTATAGGAGCGCTCCGGGAGAGCGCTGATTGACCGTCTGTCGGCCCCTTTACCCTTTAGGCTTTACTCTTCAGGGGAACGCGGTCAGAATAATGAGCTGGAGTGTTGCGCGTGGCTCCCGCTCGCCAGGCCAACCATCCAGGCTTCAGGTCGCCGCCTATGCGTGTCAGCTTGCGCCTCATCGTTTCGCTGGCCCTCGGGATTGCCGCCGTAACGTTCATCTTTGCGCGCTACCAGGTGCGTGCCGGGAAGCGCAGTTTGCAGAACGACCTGGAAACCCGGGCCGAGGTCCTGGCCGAGAGCATGAGGGAGACCATCGAGCCTCTGCTCGGCCCGCGCTCGCAACACGATCTGCAGCGCCTGGTCGACCGTTTCGGAACCGACCAGCGGCTGGCCGGGATCGGCATCTATAGCCTGGATGGCCGCCTGCCGGTCGCGACTCCCGGGCTCGGGCAGCGCCTGACCACTCGCCCCGCCTCGGTGGTTGAAGCCATGACGGCGAACCAGGGCAAGGGGGAGTTCCTGACGCTCGATGGGCGGCCGACGCACATTTATGCCCTTCCGCTTCATCGCGACGGGAATGTAGTGGGAGCGCTGGTGGTTCTTCACGACGCCAGTTACATCAACGCTCAGAGTTCGGGAATCTGGCGCGACACGCTGCTGCACGTCCTGATTCAGATCGTTCTGGTGGTGGTGGCCACACTTCTGATCGTGCGTTGGAGCATTCACGGACCCGTCACTCGCATGACCGAGTGGATGAGGGCCCAGCGCTCCGGACACCCTTCACCCCCCTCGGAAGTCCCCGAGGACGTCTTCAAGCCCATGGTCCGCGAAGTGACTGCTCTGACGCGGAGTCTGGCCGATGCGCGGTCGGCGGCCGAGGTGGAGGCCCGGCTGCGCGACTCGGCAGAATCTCTCTGGACGGCTGAGCGCCTGCGCGTGCACCTGCGCAGCAAGCTCCCGGAAGGATCCCTGTTCGTCGTTTCGAACCGCGAGCCTTACATGCACGTTCGCCAGGACAACACCACCAAAGTGGTGGTTCCGGCGAGCGGTCTGGTGACGGGAATGGAGCCGGTGTTGCTCGCCTGCGGGGGCACCTGGATCGCCCAGGGTTCCGGCAATGCCGATCGCGAGAACAGCGACGACCGGAGCCGGCTGCGCGTCCCTCCGGATGAGCCGCAGTACACGCTGCGACGAGTCTGGTTGAGCCGTGAGGAAGAGCAGGGATACTATCTAGGCTTCGCCAACGAAGGCCTTTGGCCGCTGTGCCACATCGCTTTCACACGACCCACTTTCCGGGCCCAGGACTTTGAATACTACCAGCAGGTCAACCAGAGGTTTGCGGACGCCGTGCTCGAAGAGATTGGAGACACGCCCAATCCTTCCGTGCTGATCCAGGACTACCACTTTGCCCTTCTGCCGAGCCTCATTAAGAACCAGCGGCCGGACGCCCGGGTCTCGGTCTTCTGGCACATCCCCTGGCCCAACCCTCAGGTGTTCGGCATCTGCCCGTGGCAGCGCGAGTTGCTGGAAGGGCTCCTGGGGGCAGACTCGGTTGGCTTCCAGACTCAAGATAACTGCAACTACTTCTTGGAGACCGTGGACAGCGTCCTGGAATCGCGCGTCGATTGGGAGCATTTTGCGGTCGAGCGCCACGGGCATCGAACGATGGTCCGGCCCTTTCCAATCAGCGTTTCGCTCACCGAAGAGGCCGGACCGGGGCAAACGCCCAACCCTTACCTTGAACGGGCCCGATTGTTCAAGCAGTTGGGAGTTGAAGCCACCTTCCTCGGCGTCGGCGTGGACCGCGTCGATTACACCAAGGGCATTGTCGAGCGCTTCCGTGGGATCGAGCGGTTCCTGGAGAAGTTCCCCAGGTACCGCGGCCAGTTTACCTTCGTCCAGATCGGCGCTCCGAGCCGCACGGAGATCGATCGCTACGCGGGCTTCTTCGTCGAGGTGGAATTGGAATCCGAGCGCATTAATGCGCGTTTTCAAACAGGACGGTGGAAGCCGATCTGTTTTCTGAACCGGCATCACAGTCACCGGGAGATCGCGGAACACTACCGGGCGGCAGACCTTTGCCTCGTGACATCCTTGCACGACGGCATGAACCTGGTGGCCAAAGAGTTCGTAGCCGCCCGGACCGACCAGCAAGGCGTTCTGATCCTGAGCCGCTTTACCGGCGCCGCCCGGGAACTGACCGACGCCATCATTGTGAATCCCTACGATATCGAAGAGGTGGCAGCCGCCATTTTGGTGGCCTTCGAAATGGCGCCGGAGGAGAGGAGCGCCAGAATGCGCCGGATGCGGCAGGCCGTGCGTGAGCACAATATCTACCGCTGGGCCGCAAACCTCATCGGCGCGCTCTCCGAGATCCGGTTGGATCAGGGAGTGCCGATCAAACTCGACCGGCCCAGCAGCGAAAACCACGCTTTCGCGAGGACGGCCGAAGAGTTCGCTTCGCCTGACCTCCCGACGATGTGGTGAGATGCCGACGGGCGAAGCCGCGAGGTGCGCAGTGTGCTGAGCCTGTTGTGACCTGGGAGGTCGTGAGCCCGCAATCGAAAGCGCAGCCTCAACCCCTCGACGCGGCCCGGCGCCCGGTCCCACATCTATTCGGACGCTTTGACAAGATCAGAAAACGACTGCGGTCCGCGTCACGCGTCGCCTTCCTGCTCGACTTCGACGGAACTCTGGCACCCATTCGGCCGCGGCCCGAGCAGGTCTCTCTGGATGGGTCGACCGGGCAGACGCTGGCCCGATTGGCGCTGCATCCGCGAGTTCGGATCTGGATCATCAGCGGGCGCCAGCTGGCTGTTCTGCGCCGATTGGCGGACATCAAGGGCGTCAAGTACCTGGGCTTGCACGGATGGGAGGGACGACATCATCGGCCTTTGCCGGCGTCCAGCCAACGGACGATTCACCGGGCCAAGAAGCGCTTTCAGAGTGCGCTGGCTGGCGTGCCGGGAGTTTGGATCGAAGACAAGGGGCCCGTCTTTGTCGTCCATTATCGCCAGGCTGGATCCGGAGACGTCTCCAGGGCGTGGAGAATTGTTCAAGAGTTGATGCACGAGCTGGGAGACGCCTTTCGCCTCGTCGTGGGCAAGAAAATCTGGGAGATCTTTCCGCCTGAGGTCAAGGGCAAGGGTGAGGCCGCACGGTCGATCGCCAGTAGACAGCCTGCAGGCACGCTCGTGATCTACCTGGGCGACGACACCACCGACGAGGAAGCCTTTCGGGCCTTGCCCCGCGCCCTGACGGTGCGGGTGGGCCGCACCGCACGCACCAACGCAAACTTCCGGCTCAGGAATCCGGTCGAGGTCCGTCAGTTCCTGCGGAGAATCGAGAAGGGGCTGGCCTGAATCGTCGCACTACGAGAGGTTCGCTCTCACGGCCCGGACAGTCGGGCGAGCTTCCGGAAAGATACGGACAGGGCGAGACCACCATTCTCGGCAGCCTCGCCCACCTAGTGCAACAACCGACGCCATCAAGACTCGTCTACCTCGGGCGGTCAGCGTGAGCCGCCAGACGCCATGGCGGTGGAGGTTACCTGGGTGCCGATCACGCTGCCGGACACGATCATATCCACACGGCGGTTGAGCTGCCGGCCCTCCGCCGTATCGTTCGAGGCAATGGGCTGGCCGGCGCCGAAGCCTTGCGCGCTGATCGAGTCCGGCGAACCACCTTGTTGAACGAGGAAAATCCGCACGGCTTCAGCCCTCTTGTCGGAAAGGGTCTGGTTGGTTTCATCCCTGCCCGTGCTGTCGGTGTAGCCGTCTACCTCCAGCTTCAATCCAGGGTAGGCCAACAGGATGCCAGCCATTTTCGCGAGCGCCAGCTTGGCGTCGGCCTTCAGCTCATACCGGCCCGTAGCGAACAGGACGTCCGACATTCGCACCACCAAGCCGCGTTGGGTGTCCTGTGTCTGCAGAATGGCATTGAGCTGTTTCAGCAATCTGGCGCGCATTTCCGCCGCTTGCTGTTCAGCCTGCTGGGCGCGTTGCTGGGCGTCTGCCGCCTGGACTTGAGCCTGATCGGCTTGAGCCTGAGCCTGTTGCTGGGCGGCCTGCGCCTGCTGCTGGGCGGCCTCGGCTTGAGCCTTTGCCTGGGCGTCGGCCTGGGCCTGCGCCTGAGCCTGGTCGGCCTGAGCTTGAGCCTGGGCCGCCTGGGCTTGAGCATCTTCTGCGCTCTTCTTCAGGTCGGCCTGATGATCGGCTTCAACCTTGTTGAGAGCGATGATGCGAGCGTCTTCGGCAATCTGGACGGCTTCGCGCGCGTTGGTGATGATATCCTTCTTGTCGGCATGGCGCCTCGACTCCATCGCCTGAGCGTTCTGCAGATCGGTTTCGGCCTTGGCGAGCGTGTCCGAGGCTTTCTGCTCAGCGCCCACCCACTTGGCGATGCGGATGGCGTTCTCGGCCTCGTAAATGTCGAGAGGCGCCTCACCCTTGATCTCAAAAGGTGTTACTTCACCGCTGGCGACATTGACGGTGTATTGGCCGTGTTTCAACAGTTCGTACTTCGCGTCCACTTGCTCGATGGTCCCGGTAGTCTGGGGCAGGACCTGGTTTTCGGCCACCACCGTGTCGCTCGGACGAATGACAGCGAAGTAGGGTTCAGCCGTGACGATCAAGCCAAACGCTTGCAGATTTGTGGCCGCCACAACACTGGCGTTCCCGTCGCCATTCGGAATGATCTCGCCCAGATTCGACGGACGCCCATCCGGGGTTATGGCCCATAGAACATAGGTAAGATAGGGCGGGCCAAACTGGCTCGAGGCCGAGGTCAAGTGTTTGAACTCGGCGTGAATCCGGGTGGATCCTTGCTTGTTTTCTACCGTGGCCTTCCCTTGCGCTTTGGCCAGCAGGCTGGTGCCTTCAAAGCCGATCGGTGTGGACTCACGATTCCGGTAGTTGATGGCTTTGACGGTGCGGCCCACGACGGTGATCTTGAAAACCGCTACGATGCCGTCCGGGGTCCTGGCGTTATCGTGGGGCTCGGCTTGTGCCTGATCCTGGCTCTGATCCTGCGCGTCCTGCGCCCACAGTCCGAGGGAAAAGAGTGTTATCGCCAAAATGACTATGAGAGAAGTTCTTCGCATCGGATTCATCCTCCTGTGCCACGTTACTCGTGTGATTCTGGGCGCCGGGCCGCGACCATGCGAATCGACCACTCTCCCTCGGCAAACCCGAGAGTTGACATCGTGGGGTTGCCGAAGGATTGTGGTACGCCGAAATCAAGGTGCACTACGCGGCGCGACGGCTCATCGTGAACAGAGTGTCGTGAAGTAGCCTGCAGACGCGTCCGGAGGCTTCACGAACCTCGCGATACTCCATCGCAGTTGACTCTCGCACTCCAATTGCCGAATGGCGGCGACGCGCCACAACTCCCCGGATTTCAAGGGCATAGGAGCGGAAGCAAGATGACCGTAAAGCCGGATGCGGTGGGAAGAAATTACGTGGTCACAGGCTGAGCGCCTGCACAACAAATTCGCGGTCTTGAGCTTTGCAAGCCATTAAGGAGGATTGGCTCCTCGGCCTGGACTCGAACCAGGAACCCTTCGGTTAACAGATGCCCGACACGACATTGTGACTGGTTGCGACGGCGTACTGTCCTAGAACTCGATTCCTCTGAAAGCAGAATGGTTACAGCTGCACCTCTAGTTTGATCTGGGGAGCCCTTTCCAGGGCCTCCGGGCGGTATGATGACACCATGCGTCTGGCACTTGATCCCTTTCGGCTCTTATTGATTTCCCTCGCTGGCTGGCTGAACCAACACCAGCAAGATGTCGTCGACTATCTTCAGGAAGAGAATCGCGTATTGCGCGAACAACTCGGCGGCGAGCGGCTGGGGTTTAACGACGACCAGCGCCGACGGCTGGCGGTGAGGGCCAAGAGACTGGGCAGGCGTGTGCTTCAGGAACTGACCACCCTGGTGACGCCCGTCACTTTGATGGCCTGGCACCGCCGGCTGATCGCTCAAAAGTATGATGGCAGCCAGAAACGAGGCCCGGGCCGTCCACCCGCCCGGGAAGAGATCCGGCAATGGGTGGTCCGCATGGCCACCGAGAATCGGGAATGGGGCTATCGAAGAACCCAAGGTGCATTGGCTAATCTGGGTCATGCGCTTGCGCGGGGCACGATCGCCAACATTCTGAAGGAGCACGGACTCGAACCCGCACCGGAGCGCAAGCGCCAGACCACCTGGAAGGAATTTTTGTCTCGACACCGGGAACTAATCGCGGCGGCCGATTTCTTCACCATCGAGGCCTGGACGCGTCAGGGTTTGACGAGATTTCTGGTGCTCTTCCTGATCGATCTGTCGAGTCGTAAGGTTCAAATCGCCGGAGTGACGCGGGAGGCGAATGGCGTTTGGATGAGTCAGGTCTCCCGCAACCTGCTTGACGCTGAGGAAGGCTTCCTGATCGGGAATCGATATTTGATCCATGATCGGGACCCGCTGTTTTACGGCGGAGTTCTTGAAAATCATCGAGGCCAGCGGGATCGAATCGGCCGCCTTGCCCCTTGATCAGCTTCGCATCCCGGAGCGGTTCATATAGGGAGCTGGCTTTCAGACTGTCATAACGGTGCTTTCGTAAAATTCCTTTTCGCCCCCAGTTATGAATCGTCGAGGGCGTGACATTCACCCGTTCACTCATTTCCGTGGCTGTCAGCATGCCTTTTGCCCGGAGGCGTTGGTAGCGACTGTTGAGGTGGAACGCCCTGCGGATACGGGCAATCTTTTTAAGGCTGAACAGTTGGCCTTGCCAAGTGCGGCAGGCTTGCTGATTCAGAATATCAGCAACCTCGCGATCACAGTAGTGATCGAGTAGGCGATCCACCTCGGCCACCACCTCAGGCTTGGTTTTACGGATCTGGGCGATGGGCACCGGCCTCGGTAACACGAGGGTGCGCGTCATGCCCCCGCGGAGACGGACATGCGCCGTAATCACGTCGCTTTTCACTAAAGTCACGTCCTCGATGAGCAGGCGCAGCATGCGCTTGCGCTCACGAGGTTCTACGGACGGGTCACTCCAGAGCCGAGGGAAGTCGCTGCTGAGGGACAGAATCTGCCGCCGAGTCTCCTCATCCGCCCTCAGGCGTTGTTGCCGGCTGTAGCGATCGTACTCTTCCTGTGCTGCCGCATGAGCTTGCAGCTTCTGGTTCCATTCCGCCTCGAGGGCATCCGCCACCAGTCGGTTGGCGGGATCAAATGTTGTTAACAACATTTGATCCCTTATGTCACCTTGATATAAATGTGGCGTCGAATGGTGCCAGACCCTGAAATTAGGGCTACACCCATTTTTTACACAACATTAGATTCCCTCCTATAGTCGGGCCGTAGCTTCATTCGAATCCATTTGGAGGTCCGACTATGTTCGATCAACTTTTCACGTCTGTGCGGGCGCTGGAGCGTTATTCCAGCGGTCCGCTGTTGGAAGAGCGGCTCCGCTACCTTGCTCATTGCGCTGCGCAGGGGAGCACGCGGAGCTCTCTCCGTCTCATCGCGCAACATCAGCTGTCTCTCGTCGATTACTTGCACTTGCAAACAGCCGACTCGGTCACTGTCGAGCAGATCCATGCGGCGACCGATTTGTGGGTCTGCCGTCAACCCCAACCTCATAGTCACAATGTGACAGATTTCCGGTACGGGAGGATGCGCTTCATCTCTGACGCCAAGCAATGGCTCAGCTTCCTCGGTCGTCTGCGCCGGCCCGAAGTCCCGAGACGTCCCTACACGCACCTGATCGAGGAGTATGCCGATTATGTACTTCAGGAAAGGGGGTTATCCCGGTACACCGTCCGCACCCGCTGCTGGTACCTGGAACAGTTCCTTGGTCGCTTCTGGCAGGATCATCGATGCTTTCGCGAGATCTCCATCGCCGCCATCGATGCTGCTGTTGCGCGCAAGGGCGACCAGCATGGCTACGCACGGACATCGATCAAAGGTTACACTGGCGCCCTACGCTCTTTCTTCCGCTACGCCGAGCAACGCGGGTGGTGCACTCCCGGTCTAGCCGCGGCGATCATGTCGCCGCGCCTGTTCGCGGATGAGGGACTACCCAAAGGCCCGTCCTGGACAGACGTGCAGCGCTTGCTCACTAGCACCGAAGGCGATCAACCCAAGAACATCCGCGATCGCGCCATTATCATGCTGTTCGCTGTTTACGGGATGCGCGTGGGTGAGGTCCACACTCTGAGACTGCAGGACTTGGACTGGGAGAAGGAACTAATCCATGTTACCCGTCCCAAGTCACGACGTCAGCAATTGTATCCACTCACGTACACCGTGGGGGAAGCAATTCTCCATTACCTGAAGAAGGTCCGGCCGCGCGTTCTCCATCGTGAAGTCTTCTTGACCCTGAAAGCGCCCTTCCGACCCTCCAGTTGCGGTTCGCTCTATGACGTTGTGAGTGATCGCTTGCAGGCACTGAACGTATCTCTGAACCACCGTGGGCCGCATTCTTTGCGGCATGCCTGTGCCACACGCCTTCTCGCCGAGGGCTTGTCGATGAAAGAGATTGGTGACCATCTCGGGCACCAAAAAACGGATACCACACGGGTATACGCCAAAGTGGACCTCGCGGGCCTGCGGCAAGTGGCCGAGTTCAACCTGGGAGGCCTGCTATGAAACTCAAGAAACTGATCGCTCAGTACGTAGCATTTCGGAAGTCGATGGGAGAGGATTTTGAAAGCGCCGAGAGCTTGCTGAAAACCTTTTCCCGCCGCATGGGATTAAACATCGACTTGAGCAAAGCCCGAGCCAAGCAGGTGCAGGTCTTCCTCGCCGGAGCCGGCCCCATCACTCATTACTGGCGCCGGAAGTACGACACGCTGCGTGGCCTCTACCGTTATGCGACCAGCCGGGGCCTCGTCACCGACACACCGCTGCCGATCAGCGTGCCCAAGATGCCCGAGCGTTTCGTGCCCTACATTTACACTCGTGACGAACTGCGCCGGCTCTTAGACTCCACCGCTTGCTTTCCGAAATACCCTCGTAAACTTCAGGCCCATACGTTGCGAGCGATTCTGCTGCTGCTCTATGGCGCGGGCTTACGGGTTAGCGAGGCGGTGGCTCTCACCTTGGAAGATGTCGATCCATCAGGTGCCGTGATTACTATCCGCGACGCGAAATTCAACAAGACGAGACTTGTGCCCCTGGGGCTCGAGTTAAATCAGGTCATGGTGAAATATGCTGCGAGCCGAAACGAGGCTGGCCACGCGCAAACTGGCACCACACCGTTCTTCGTCTTGCGTCGGGGCGGCTCGGTATCGGTTCAACTCGTCGAACAGAGATTCAAATACCTGCGCGAGCACGCCGGTATCAGCCGTACTGATGGCGCGCGCTATCAGCCGCGGCTTCATGATCTGAGACAGCATGCCGACTCCCGGATTATGCCGACTCGGGCCCGATAGCTTTCCCCATCGTCCCATCTCGTGCAGGACTTCGCGCTCTGCCCTCGAATTGAAATCGGCATAATCCTGCGCTCTTCTCTGAACTGGCTATTGGCCAGAAAAGGAGAAGACGAATGCTGAAGAATTCTTTG
>DATDGR010000044.1:0-5363 GCA_036521995.1 Terriglobia bacterium
AGGCCGTCGCGGGAATGGAAAGTCTTGGTTTCAATCAAGGCGGGAGCGTGAGCCGGGTCAGGCGTAGCGGGGGCCGGGATGTAATAGATGCGGCCATCGGTGAGGACTCCGTCCACATCCATCAGAAGGAGCTTGATCCTGCGGGCCCTGGCCCTGACAGAATGCGCTTGGGAACGTCTTTCAGAACCTCTCGCGGATGCCATAGGCTTACAGGTGGTTTTTCCCGCCCGGTGGCGAACGAAGGCCGGTACGCGACGTGGTCAGAACATCCCGGTGCGCCAGAGGTCGTGGATGTGAACCACGCCGGCCAGGGTTCCGTCAGCCTCCACCGCCGGGAGCGAAGTGATGCGCCGCGCCTCCATCAGGCTCAAAGCCTGGGTGGCGAGTTCCTTAGGGCCGATGGTGACGGGCGAACGGGTCATGCAGTCGGCCGCCCGCAGCACGAGCGCCCGGCCGCCTTCCCGCTCCAGGAAGCGCCGCAGGTCCCCGTCGGAGATGAATCCGGCCAGGCGTCCGGCTTCGTCCACCACGGTTGCCAGGCCCAGCCCCTTACGGCTCATCGTGTAGATAACTTCCGGCATGGGCGTATCCGGCCGCACGCGCGGGATCTGGTCGCCGGTGTGCATAACGTTCTCCACCCGCCGCAGCCGCACGCCGATCCCCCCGCCCGGGTGCAGGTCGGCGTAATCCTCCTCGCTGAAACCGCGTTTTTCGAGGAGCGCCATGGCCAGCGCATCCCCCAGCGCCAGCATGGCCGTGGTGGAGGCCGTGGGCGCGAGCCCCAAGGGGCAGGCTTCGCGGCTGATGCCAGCGTCCAGCACCACGTCGCTCGCCTGTCCGAGCGTGGATCCCTTGTTGCCGGTAAGCGTGATCAGCGGGATGCCCAGGCGCTTTACGGTGTCCAGCAAGCGGAGGAGCTCCTCGGTCTCGCCGCTGTAAGTCAGGGCCAGCAGGACGTCACCCGTCACCAAGCGGCCGAGGTCGCCGTGCAGCGCTTCCGCCGGGTGAAGGAAGAACGATGGTGTGCCTGTACTCGACAGCGTGGCCGAGATCTTCTGTCCGATGAGGCCGGATTTGCCCATGCCGGCCACCACCACGCGCCCGCGGCACTCAAAAAGCACGTCGACAGCCTGGTTGAAGCGTTGATCCAGCCTCTCGACCAGGTCGCTGAGGGCGCGGGCTTCGATTTGAAGTACCTTGCGCGCGAGTTCAAGGCTCATGGCGGAGAAAAACAAGGAAGCGGGTTTTCGGATTCAGGATGATACCACAAACGATCGGACCACCCCCGCGAACGCCGCCCACGCTCCAGACGCCTGGTCCAGAAGGCCAAACTCAGGAAGATTGGCGGCGAGTTAGCATCGCCGCGTGCACGGCCATTATCGACGCATGTAATACGCGCTCAACGACTTGACGGCACTTCTTAACGCTGTAACAATGTCACACAGCCCTCGATGACGTGGGGAGCGCTTGAAAGTCGGAAGCTGGCTTGCGGCCCAGGTGAGTGATGGGACTGATGAGCCTGGCAGGGGGGAAGATTGAAGATGCGCAAAGCTGTGTTACTTTTCGCGGCCTCGGCCGTGGTGGCGGTGGTGGCAGTCTCGACTGCGCGAGCCGACACAATTGATTTCACTACCACCAAGGCGGGCTTCGCCTACAACAACATACTATCGTGGGCTGTGCTGGGCATCAACAATCTCAACGTTACGAACGGCAGCCCCGCACCGGTGGGTTCGCTAACTACGACGATAGACTTCGCAAAGGGTGGGCCGGGTCTCACCGCTCTTCAATGTGGTTCCACCTGCACCGGGCAGGAGAACTGGAACGGCAATTTTGCGCCGGGCCAGTCGGTGCTGGCGAGCATCAACTCAAACACGGGCTCAAGCGAGGGTTTCATCGACTTGACCTTTTCGCAGGGTATCGGCGGCGTAGGCTTCCAGATCGAAGCCAACGACAGCGGGAAATTCCAGGGTGAAGTCAAGGCTTACGATGGCTCGACCCTCCTCGGCACATGGTTCGAAACTGGCGACAGTGCGCCTGGGAATGACACGGCCATCTTCTTAGGCCTTACTGACTTAACCGGTGCGGACATCACCTCGATTGACATCGATAGCTTCAAGTGCGCGGGAGGTCAGGATCCCAACTGCGCTAATGGTTTCGGTATTAACCGCCTTCTGCTGAGTGTGCCCCAGTCCTCCACTCCGGAACCAGCCAGCCTGCTGCTGCTTGGATCAGGGCTGGGTGCCCTCGGATTCCTCCGCCGCAAGCTGGCCAGCCGCGGGTGAAGTTTAGTTTGCGAGAGTCTTGTGTGCCAAGAGGGAACCGCCCTGGTTCCCTCTTTTTTTGAAGCGGACCGTTTCAAACAGGGCGGCTGTGCCCATGCCCCATTTCCACTCATCTAGCCCGAAGACCCAATAACACAAAAAACTTGACGGTCGCGGGCGGACCAGTTCACAATGACATAGTCTAACTATGTCAGGAGGTGGTCGGTTGCACCAGGATGAGATTCCCCCGGGAACGCTTTATCTGCTGATCCTCAGAACGCTCACCCGCGGCGGCGAGATGCATGGCTACGAGATAGCCAACTCCATCCAGCGCATCTCCGACGACGTGCTGCAGGTGGAAGAAGGATCGCTCTATCCGGCCTTGCAGCGGATGTTGATCAAGGGCTGGGTGACAGCGAAATGGGGCACCACGGCCGGGAATCGCCGGGCGCGTTACTACCGGCTGACGACGGCCGGCCGGAAGCAGCTGGAAGTGGAGGTCTCGCAATTTGAACGTGTCATGCAGGCGATCACCCAGGTCATCCAAACGGCCTGAAGGTGAGGAACACATGGAATGGTTCAGGGAGTTGGGAGGTCGGCTGCTGATGTTAGTGCGGCGCAAGCAGTTCGAGGATGACTTGGAAGATGAGATGCGCCTGCACCGCGATTTACGGAAGCAGGAGCAAATCAGCGCCGGCCTGTCGGAGATGTACGCACCAGGCTGCTGGTGCTTCAGTGCGCCGTCGGGCTCGTGCTGTTGATCGCTTGCGCCAACGTGGCCAGCCTGCTGCTCTCCCGCGCCACCGCCCGTCAGAAGGAGATGGCCCTCCGGGCTGCGCTCGTAGCAGGACGCGGCCGAATCGTACGGCAATTGCTCACCGAGAGTGTGCTGCTGGCGCTTGCCGGCGGCGGTGTGGGGATCACGCTCGCCATTGAAGGGATCTCCACGTTGAAGCCGGTTCTGCCAGCCGGCACTCCGGGTTTGCCTCAACTGAGCATCGACGGGCAGGTTTTGGCCTTTGCCGCTGCGCTGGCCGTGCTCACGGGGCTGGCCTTTGGACTTCTACCCGCGCTCAGCGCGTCGCGCTTTGACCTCGCGGAAAGAATCAAGGTGGGCGGTTCAGCGTTCCACAGGGGCGGCGGGCGTGGGCCTGCGTCGTGCCGTGATCGCCTCCGAGGTGGCGCTCGCCGTGGTCTTGGCGGTTTGCGCCGGACTCCTTATCAAGAGCTTGTGGATGTTGTCGCAAGTGAACCCCGGGTTCCGGCCGGAGCACATCCTGACGGTCAGAGTGTCGCCGGACGACTCCCTATGCCGGGAAAGGCCGGCCTGCAATGCGCTATACAGCGAATTGCCCCGGCGCGTGCACAGCACAAGCGGAGTTGCGGACGTTGCCGCCACCAACGCCGTGCCGCTCGAAGGCTACCTGCCTTTCGTTCCCGCTGAGGTCGAGGGACACCCGCCGGATGTCACTGCGCATCTTGCACCGTTGCTTTGGTGCGGCGCCATCACCCCCGGATTCTTCCGCATCCTGCATATTCCGCTTCTTGAAGGCAGGGTTTTCAGCGAGGCCGACACGGAAAGCTCCCCTCCGGTCATCGTGGTGAGTGCGGCCACAGCGCACCGCTTTTGGCCGAACCAGAACCCCCTCGGGAAGCACATCCGGGCGGTTTGGGAGAGCCGCTGGAGGACCGTCGTGGGGGTGGCGGCAGACGTGCAGCAGTACCATCTCGCGGCAACTCGCCGGAGTATCTGAACGGTGCGTTTTACATGCCCTATGCGCAATCGATCGATCAAAGCCGGAAGCTGCCGGCAGCGATGACCCTTCTCGTGCGAACCGGTGCCGATCCGGCGGGGGTGGCAAAACCGCATTCGCGAACTCGTCGCGAGCCTGAACCTGAGCGTTCCAGTGAGTGAATTTCGAACCATGGAGCAGGTGGTCAACGCGTCGACCTCGCAGCCGCGCTCCATGATGTGGCTCTTCGTCAGCTTTGCCGCTGCGGCTCTGCTGCTGGCCGCGATCGGCACTTACGGCGTGGTTTCTTACTCCACCTCGCAGAGAACCTTTGAAATCGGGCCAGGGCGCGTGGGACACAAAGATTGACACGCATGGCGATATCGCAGGAGTATACATTGACGCGAGCAATGTGTATCACGGCTTCTCGCGCGCGCCGGCCGGCGCCATCACAAAGTTCGACGTTCCAGGCGCAGGCACCGCTATGTTCCAGGGAACTTATCCAAACGCAAACAACCCGGAGGACGCGATCCCGGGATACCACATCGACGCGAGCGGTGTGTATCACGGCTTCTTGCGGACGCCGTAACCGCATCGCCTGATCCGGGGTAGCGCACGGCCGCTCGTTCCCTTAACGCGTCCCAGACGGTGATGGGAATTCACATTGACGCGACGATGTGTGGCACGGCTTTACGCGCTACCCTAACTGCTCATTTTCCACCTTCGATTCGCCGGGCGACGCGCCGGGCAGCGGCACCGGAGGCCCTCTCTCCTGGGTACGCGTCCCTCGACCAATAGCCAGCAAGGCGCCTGGCCAAGCGGTTTTGGGACGAGAACGGCCGCGGCCACAGGCGTCTGTGGGTCCCTGGAGCGACGGCGGGAGTTTAATCAGGGGAGAGCGGGGCGAGGGCGACACTACGGCCGACGAAGCCAGTGCGGAATTCGATGAGAGGCAGGCGGGCGCGTCATGTTCGTCTGGTCAACGCGGGCCGGCCAACCTTCCTCCTAAGTCGGCGCCTTCTACAGATGCGACAGATCCCGCTGCCTCCAGAGGTTGACCCATGGATTGATGGATACCGCACTTGGGTCGCCAATTGCTTCGTGGTTTGTCGCCCAGCAGTAGGCGGTGAAAACAGCCGTCCCCCCGGTCACTCGGCAAGTAGATCTCCGCTGACGGCCCAAGTTTGCTTAGCCGCAACATTACCTACAGGGGCTCACTTTGACGATAAGTCGGCTTCTGATTATCCGGTTGCTTCAGCAGACCCCAACGGGTTGGGGTTTCAGATCCCTCGCTCCCCGGATTTGTTCGTACTTGGTTGATTTTCGGCCGGTTCCAAGACCCAAGAGCGTCTGAAATGCGGCCGCGGGA
>DATDGR010000045.1:0-8180 GCA_036521995.1 Terriglobia bacterium
TTGTTGGGGTCTTCGCCATAGTTGTTGTTCCAATCCACGATGGCGCTGGGCTCGCCAGCCGCCAGTTGGAGGATGTACATACCGACCATTCCGATCATGTCGGTTTCGCAAGCGCTCGGCAGCAGGTGATTTGACATCATGCTCATCAAGGTGCAAGGCACCACGCCGAAGTATTCCTCCATCGCGGTCCAGCACTGGATCGATGTGCCAGCGAGCTGGTTGTCCCGCATCCAGCCATCCACCACTGCCCCGAACTTAGCCATTTTCAAAAGCGATGCTGGTGGGATGCCACGCGTATCGACATAACCTTGAATCGAGGAGAGCTTGCCGGTCGCCTTCTCATCATCATCTTTCATCCGGCTGATGCGGCCCATGACTTCGGAGAGGTCGAGGGTCTCAACCGTGATGCCGTGGTTTTCCATCAGCTTCTCGCTGAAGCGGACCGTATTGAAGGCCGCAGGCCGCGCGCCCAAGACGCCGACGCGCACGTTCTTAAGGCCCTTGACGATTCGGCAGGTGGCGGCGAAGGCTCCGAGGTCCGTTTGGAAACCTGCGGAAGCCGGTGCCACCGTGTGCTGCGCCGTGAGCGAGAACTTGATGCCATACTGCCAGAGGTTGTTGCACACCGACATCTTGCCGCAGAAGCTGTCGCGCCGCGCGCCCATCAGCATCCTGTCAGCGGCGTCAGGAAAAGCGTGCACCAATACAGGGACGTCGAGTCCGGCGAAGCGCAGCGTGTTGGCTACGCCGCGTTCGTCACCGAAATTCGGAAGCGTTACCAGGATGCCGTCAATCTCGTCGTGATGCTGCTTGAAAAGGTCCGCACACTTGCGGGCGTCCTGCAACGTCTCCACCGAGCCGAACTTGGTATCCTCGGGCGTGAGGCAGACGGCTTTGTATCCTTGCTCCTGAAGAATCCGCAGAATCTCCGCGCGCCCGTCGCGCGCCAAAACGTCTGGAAAAAACCCACGATTCCCAACGATTACACCCAACGTTGTTGAGCTCATTACATTCTCCCTTCCAGTTGCGCCAGCCCACCCAATGGGCCGTCAAACGCAACCGTCATTTGGGTTCACCCTGCCCGTAAGTCGAGTGATACCTCTCATACCACTTCTTGACCTCTCGGGGCGGAAGCGGCTTCGGCTTCCCGAGCTGAAGCGCCAGGTGGCACGTCTTGGCCACGTCTTCCACCATGACCGCGGCCTTGAACGCCGCCGCCACCGTGGACCCGAAGGCGAACACGCCATGCTGCCCAAGCAGCACCACCGGAGAGCTGCCTGCCGCCGCGATGATCGCCTCGCCGATATGATCGCCGACGTTATCGACGTACGGCGCACACGGAATCTCGTCCCCGAACTCGTCCGCGATGGCGGTGAGATAGGCCGGAATCGAACGGCCCAGCAAGGCGAAACCGGTGGCGTGATTCGAATGCGTGTGGACGACGCCGCCCACGTCCGCACGATGCTTGTAAATGTAAAGGTGATGCGGCAAGTCGACCGAGGGCTTCCACTTCCCGCGCACTTTGCGGCCTTCGAGGTTGGTCACGACCAGATCGGCGGGCTTCATCTTCTCGTAGTCCATGCCGCTCGGCTTGATGAAGACGAGCCCGCGCTCGCGATCAATGCCACTAGCGTTGCCGCTGTGCATGGTCACAAGGCCGGCGCGATAGATGCCGAGGTTGGCTTCCCAAACTCGCTGGCGTAGCTGAGCGAGGCTCTTCACTTGCTTAGCGCACCGCCTTTGCTGGCTCTCGGTTGGCTGCGTTCACAGAGGCCGTCCAACGCCTTGATCAGGTTCTTGCGAGACTCATTCTCGGAGCAGTCGGCCAGACGCTTCAAGTAATCGTCAAACTCATGGACCAGAGCCCGGTGGAACTTCCTGCGGTTGACCATCACAAAGCCGTCCTCGCGGCGCTCAAGGAGTGGATAACGGCCGCTTGCCTTGACGATCCAGCCGCCCCGTGTCTCTCCGTCATGTAGAAGCCCGTTGCGGACGTCACTAAAGAATCGGGCCGCGAGGTCATTCTGACCGAAGAACGCCGCGAAGTGCCTTGACGTCGTAAGAACCCTGACAAATTGTTTGCATGAATCGCCGGTTTTCGCGGCCCGTTTGCCATTTCTGAGACCCTGTATGGCCTCCAAAAGAAGGCAGTCGAGAGCGAGAACAGCGAAACCTGAGTGCTGCAAGTCATCCACAACCCGAGCGGGCTGAAAAAACCGTGACTCAATGCGGTTCTCGACTACGTCTATGGCGGTCTGCCACTCGTGAGGAGCAGCATCCCACCTGCCGTCGGCCGGAAGATTGCTCTTCAGTCTAGACCAATCGTCGCAAAAGAAGTGGGGAGCTATCTCTATTCTCATCACGACCACTCTGCCTCGACGCAGCCGTGGGATGCTACTCTTAACTTGAGATCCACCAATCGATCAGTCTAACAACTAGAGTAATGAAGACTACCGCTGCCGCAAGAACTCCATAGACGTTTACGATCTGCCTGCCACACAAGCCGACGGGAAGGGCGCGGTACTCCTGTGAACGGTAGAACAACGAGCTTTCGCTCCGTCCCGGCCACACCCGATAGAAACGAAGCGGAATCAGTGGAACATGCGCTGCGGTGATCCAAAGAGTCGTAATGAAGGAGCTATCAGCGGCTAGGTCGCGTCGGCCATAGTACATCGTCCCACATCCGTTGAAGGAATGCGGCATCTGTGTTAAGCAAGCTCCGCCACACGCCGCTTCAGCTCCTTCAGCCGCTTCATCACATCGTTGGCGCCGCGGCCGAAGTAATCATGTAACGTCTGATACTCCTTGAAAAGCCCGTTGTAGATCTCATGCCGCTTGCGATTCGGGCGATATGCCTTGCGCTGCACGTGTGCCATGTATTTCGCGGCCTCGAAGATGTCTGGGTAGCCGCCGGCGTCAGGGCCTGCCGCCACCGCACCATGCATCGCGGACCCCAGAGCGGAGCAGGTCATCAGGGGGTCAGCCAGCTTGATCTCGAGGCCCATGACGTCCGCATAAATCTGCATCAGCAGTGGATTCCGCTCTGGCAGCCCGCCGCAGGCCACCAGATTCTTGACCGTCACACCCTTGGAGTTGAAAGCCTCAACAATCTGCCGCGTGCCATAGGCAGTGGCCTCGATCAAAGCGCGGTAAATCTCTTGGGCGCGCGTCGCGAGCGTCATCCCCACCAGCAAGCCCGTCAAATCCACGTCGACCAAGACCGAACGGTTGCCATTCCACCAATCGAGCGCCATGAGGCCCGAGGCGCCCGGTTTGAGCACGGCCGCCCTCTTCTCGAGCACCTCCGGAAACGGCAGCTTGAGCTCCCGCGCCTCCTGGTGGATATAATCGGGCACGCCGTGCTCAAAGAACCAGCCAAAGATGTCGCCCACTGCCGACTGGCCGGCCTCGTAACCCCACAGGCCCGGTACCACGCCGTCCTCCACGGTGCCGCACATGCCTTCCACCATCTGGCGCTCGGTGCCCAGCAGCAGATGGCAGATCGAGGTGCCCATGATCATCACCAACGATCCGGGCCCGGTCACCGTGCAGGCTGGCACGGCCACGTGCGCGTCGACGTTACCGATCGAGACCGGCGTTC
The DNA here is from genome assembly GCA_036521995.1 of Terriglobia bacterium. Taxonomy (GTDB): domain Bacteria; phylum Acidobacteriota; class Terriglobia; order UBA7540; family UBA7540; genus Gp13-AA77. The sequence goes on from DATDGR010000045.1 coordinate 3,602, forward strand.
CCGCCTTCAAGCCTGTCTTTTTTGCCCACTCGTCCGTCAGCCCTCCCGCCTTGGCGCCGAGCGGATAGTAGGTCTCGGCCAATTTCTCGAAGACAGTCTCGAAACCGGGCTTCACAGCCTGAAAAAAAGCAGGCGAAGGGAATCCGCGGCCTTTCACCCACATCGCCTTGTAGCCGGCCGTGCACGTGTTGCGCTTCTCTTCGCCCGTCAGTTGCCACACAATCCAGTCGGCCGCTTCGATGAAGCGCTCCGTGACCTGATAGATGGCGGGCGCCTCGTCCAGAATCTGAAGCAACTTGGAGAAGAACCACTCCGAGGAGTACTTGCCGCCATAGATGCGGATGAAGTCCTCGTCGCGCTCGCGGCCCACCTCATTGATCCGGTTGGCTTCTGGCTGCGCGGCGTGATGCTTCCACAATTTGACCCAGGCGTGAGGATGCTCCCGGTACTTCGGCACAAGACACAGGGGCGTGCCGTCGCGAAGCGCCGGCAGAGGTGAGGATGCGGTGAAATCGGTGCCGAGCCCGATCACATCCTCGCCCTTGGCGCCCGCGTCCTTGAGGGCGCGAGGCACACCCTTCCCGACCACGTGGAGGTAATCGCGCGGATCCTGCAAGGCCCAATCGTGCTCCAGGCGAGCGCCACCGCCGGGTAGCCGCTCGTCGATCACACCCTTGGAATAGGGCACGATCGATTGGCCCACCAGTTCGCCGTTCTTCGTCCGCACCACTACCACGCGGCCGGATTCCGTGCCGTAGTCGATACCGATAGCAAATTTGTCGTCGGGCAAAGGCTTGTTGTGTAGCATGCCGCCGCTCGGGAGCAGCAGATTTTAAAACCTGTGATTATGACACTATCCGCAAGTGGCGTCAGCCTCAAAGACGGTTGGAGCTGCGGTTGTTACGCGTGGATTCTCGGGAATGTCCCTGGAAATCCCCAGTGTCCGACGGTGAAGGATCAACGCTGCGCTAAGTCTCGTTCTTAAGAAAATCCAGAATCTTTTCAAAGTCCTCGCGCAAGATTTTCTCTTCGCGAGGGTTGCGAAGCACGTAGGCGGGGTGAACGGTGGCAAGCGCCTTGCAGCCACCGAAGTCGTAGAAGCGTCCGCGCAGTTTCAGGATTCCTTCTTTGAGCCCGAGTACCGTTTTCACGGCCGGCGCGCCCAGGCAGCAAACCAGTCGCGGGTGAATAGCTCCGATCTGGCGAAAGAGAAAAGGGGAACAGGATTCCACTTCATCGCGCTCGGGCGTGCGATTCCCTGGGGGCCGGCACTTGACGACATTGCAAATATAAACGTCCTCGCGCCGGATGGCGACCAGCTGTAACATGCGGTTCAGCAACTGGCCCGCCCGGCCGACGAAAGGAAGGCCCTGCTCATCTTCGTCGGCACCCGGACCTTCACCTACAAAAACCAGCTCGGCGTGCGGGCTCCCCTGCCCGAAGACGATGTTCTTCCGCCCGGCTGCGAGCTTGCATCGCTGGCAATCGCCCAGGTCTATGCGGATATCATCGAGCGTCTCGTCGGCGGCGGGGCGTGGGGCCTCGGCCTCGAACAGACTCAGCGATCGCGCGGCGGTAGGAGGCCGCGCCGGAGCAGTGGGCGTGACCGGAGCGGGCATCCGCAACTCGGGGAGCTCCTCGGGCATGTCCTTCACAACGACATTGGAAGGCTCTGGCGCTAGCTCAGCCTGCTTCATTGCCCCAGGGATCGCACCTTCACGAGGCTCGAGCAGGAACTCGTCGAAGCCGAGGTCCTGGTAGAACTCAAGCCAGGCGGTGATCTCGTCTTTGAGGTGATCGGGAATCATGGAGAGGCAGGCGTCAGCGGTCAGGGGTTAGTGGTCAGCGAAGCCACTAGCCACGAACCACGGTCTTTCTGAGTCTGACCACTTCATCAAGAATTCGACCCGCCACGTCGAGTTTGGTCATCCGTTCCAGCGCCACATGGTGGCCGTCGGGAAACACCAGGGTGACAATGTTCGTGTCGACCTCAAAGCCGGCTCCGTCCTGCGTAACGTCGTTGGCCACCACCAGATCAAGATTCTTCGACCGCACCTTGGCGCGTGCGTTTTCAACCAGGTTGTCCGTTTCAGCGGCGAAGCCCACCACAAGCTGGCCGGGACGCCGACGAGGCGCGATGCCAGCTAGGATATCCCCGGTGGGCTCAACCTCCAGGGTGCGGGAGCCGCCATTACGCTTGATCTTGCGTGGGTCCACGCGAGCGGCGCGAAAATCCGCGACTGCCGCAGTCATGACGATGACACTCGCCTTCTCAAGGTTCTCCAAGACCGCTTCGGCCATCTCCTGCGCGGTGCGGATCCGGCGCACCACGACACCGGAGGGCGGATCGAGATGCGTGGGCCCGCTCACCAAGACAACCTCCGCGCCCCGGCGCCGCGCGGCCTCCGCCACGGCGTAACCCATCTTACCCGACGAGCGATTGCTCAGGTAGCGCACCGGATCGATGGGTTCTTCGGTGGGTCCCGCTGTCACGAGGAATGTCTCGCCTTTCAAGTCATCGGCCAAGCCAAGCGCCCCGCACACCGCCGTCACAATCGATTCCGCCGATGCCAGGCGCCCGGCACCCACCATGCCGCAGGCGAGATAGCCTTCATCCGGGTCGACGATCCGAATCCCGCGCGACCGCAGCACGTCCAGGTTCGCGCGGGTGGCGGGGCTCTCCCACATGTTGACGTTCATGGCCGGGGCTACAATCAAGGGCGCCCGCGTGGCCAGCACCAGCGTGGTGAGAAAGTCGTCGGCGAGGCCGTGAGCGATCCTGGCGACCGTGTGAGCCGTGGCGGGAGCAATCACCAGGGCGTCAATCGATTGAGCCACTGCGATGTGCTCGATGGCGCTCTCTAGGTTCGCGTCGCCCGTGGTTTCAGCAAACATCTCGGTGATCACTTTTCGGCCGGAAAGGGCCGCGAAGGTGAGCGGCGAGGCGAACTCCCGGGCGCCGGCTGTCATCACAACCTGCACCTCGAGATCGCGTTCCTGGAGCAGGCGCACCAGTTCCGCCGCTTTGTAGGCAGCGATCCCGCCCGAGACTCCGAGCGCTACTCGCATGAGGGATTCTCTGGCAACGGAGACACCCTGAATATCCCTCCGCCCGCTTGCAGCTGCACCTAGGTGGCGAGGGTCTTGAGGAGCGCCGATTCACTTCCCGGCTTGATCGGGATTCTCGCCGCTGATCTCGACCTGGAGATTCTCGAAAGGCACCAGGTTAGCCCCCACCTCGAGTTGCGCGACCTTGGTGGGCCGCTTGGTGGTGGTTTGAATCAAAGGCCGGGCGCCGGCCTGAAGCTGCCGTGCGCGCTTGGCTGAGAGCAGAATAAAGCGATACTTGCTATCGACCGTCTGTGGTATTTCCACCTTCACCCTCCAAAAGTCCTGGCGATCTCGCTGGCCCGGCGCTGCTGGATCACGCGGCGACAGCGCGATGCCACAACCACGGCCCTGAGCGCACGCTCGGCCGCCGAGATCACGTCATTCACGATCAGAAAGTCGTATTCGCGCCAGCGGCGGACTTCCTGTCGGGCATCAGCCAAGCGCCGCTCGATCACTTCCGGCGTGTCTGAATGACGGCGTCGCAGCCGCCGCGCAAGCTCCTCAAACGACGGCGGCAACAAGAAAATGCTGATTGCGTCGGACAGGCGCTGGCGAACTTGGCGATGGCCCTGCACGTCGATGTCGAGCAGCACGTCACGGCCCGTGGCCTGAGCTTGCCGCAGCGCTTTCCAGGAAGTCCCGTAGAGGTTCCCGTAAACCTCCGCCCACTCCAGAAACTCGCCTCGCGCAACCATGCGCTCAAAAATACGGCGCGAGACGAAGAAATATTCGCGGCCATCGCGCTCGCCCGGGCGCGGCCGCCGTGTCGTGTGGGAGACCGAAAAACGCAGGCCAGGCACCGACCGAAGCAAACGCATCGCGAAAGTCGTCTTGCCTGCCCCGGAAGGAGCCGAAATCACGATGACGCTCCCCGCCGGGGAGCTTGTTAGCGTTCGAGACAATAGCGCTACCCGGCTCCCTACTCTACATTCTGAGCTTGTTCACGGAGTTTTTCAATCTCGGTCTTCATTTCAATAGCCTGCCGCGCGATCTCGGGGCCCACCTCAGGAACGTCAGTGGTCTTGGAGAGAATCGTGTTCGCTTCCCGGTTCATCTCCTGCAGCAGGAAATCGAGCTTCTTGCCGACCTCGGTTCCCTCGCCGATCAGCTTTGCCGCCTGCGTCAGGTGACTCTGCAGACGCGTAAGCTCCTCGGCAATGTCGGAACGTGCGGCCAGATAGACTACCTCCTGCGCCAGGCGGCCCGGTTCAACAACCGGGGCTGGGGGCTCACCGTCCGTGAGCTCGCTCAGGCGGTCTGCGAGACGGCGCCGGTAAAGCTCCGGGACGCTTCCTGCCAAGCGCGCCACACCGTCAGCGAGGGTCGTCATCCTGTCAAGCCGCGAAAGTACGTCACGCTCAAGGGCCGCACCTTCAGCCGCGCGCATGCTGTCGAGCTGCACCAGGCCTTGGTGCACGAGGCGCTCCAGTACCGCCCGAATGCGATCTGAAAATGTCCCCAAAAATGC
>DATDGR010000046.1:0-28269 GCA_036521995.1 Terriglobia bacterium
ATTCTGATTGCCGATGGCTCCGGCCGGGATGGTCTCTGTGGTGCGAGTGCCCTGAACGGTGACGCCGGCCATCATCTGGGTTCCGAGCGACTCCGTCGTTCGCTGGATCTTTGATTGGCCTGAGCCGTCCTCGTCGAGCCGCTTTCTCCCGGCGAATTCCGGCCGCTCACCTTTTCGGCCGTGAGCCGTCATCTCGACCGCGGTCTTGTCGGTGGGGTCCAGCAGGTAGCTGACGCCGGTTACTGGATCGCTGATGTTCACGATCTTGCGCGGCGCACTGGCTGCCGACCAGGGCCCGATGCGGGAGATGGTGGCGTCACGCCGCGTGCGGCCGGCGCTGTCGCGGTACACTTGCGCCGTTTCCGTATGGTTGATCTGATTGCCGTCGGCCAGAGTCTGGCTGGTCTCGGTGGAGGCCTGCGCCGAGAACGGAGCGCCCGTCACCGGCTTCAGCCCTTCAAACATCGGTTCGCCTCTAACGAAGAAGAACCGGCCGTCGGGCGGAGGCAGAGGAGGCGCTGCGTCGGGTGCTTGCGCCCAGGCGTTTGCGCCTGCGGCGAGAAAGCCGAGCGCGAGGCCCAGCAGGGTAACGAGCTTCCGATTCATGTTGATGCTCCTTTTCGTTCTTGAGACCGTTGTGCCACCGGGCGCGCGGTCATTCCAAGGGTCGGCCCTATAAGGGTTCTTGCACAAATCGAATCGCCCGGGCCACGCCATCCTCGCCGATCACAACGTCGGCCGTCAGGGGCTGGGTGTAAGCTTCTTCGCTGACCGAGAGCCCCAGCAGGCCGAGGTCTGCTTCCGACAGCCGGATACGGACCACTTCAGCCGAGCCCAGTGGCTCATCGTCGTCTGCGAAGGGCAAAGGAATGAAGTCGTTCAGGTCTGCGGAGTTTTCCCGGACCGGCAGTAGCCGGTGGGCGGCCGAGGTGGGGGCCCCATGAGCAGCGTCCAACGCCGGCCGGGCCGGACGTCCTGCTCCGAGCAGCAGTGACGGGGCCTGGGATCCGCCGGCGGCGGGAGCAATGGCCGTCACCTGAGCCGCAGCCGGATCGGGCGGCTCACCCGGTACCATCCATCCGGTCCGGGAAGCGTGACGCCACAGCAGCCCACCACCGAGCGCCAAGACCAACGCCGCGGCGGCTGCCATCCACCCGGCCACCGTCTTCCAGTGAAGCCGGCGGCCTGTCTGGGTACGGAAGGCATCGAGCAGGCGCTCCTCCGTGCGCCCCGAGGCCTGCTGATCCTCGTCGGCGAAGGCCAGGGCCCGCAGCATGGCTGCAACCTCACGCGTCCGATGCAATTGCCGGGCGCAGCGCGTGCAGGCCTGTGCGTGTCCCAGAGCGGTGTCGAGTGCGCTCGCCTCCACACCGCCCGGCTGATCGATTTCATACACAATCGCCCTGAAACTTTGACAGTTCATAGGCTTCTTTCGATGTGCCGGGGCGCCGAATCTGCCCGGGCCGTGGGCGCCGCCGCGACGCGCTTCAGCTTGGCGAGCAGCAGCTCTCGTGCCCGGTGAAGTCGCGACCGGACCGTGCCCACAGGACAGCCGAGAACGCCGGCTGCCTGTTCATAACTCATTTCGTGCAGATCACAGAGCACGACGGCCTCTCGATGGTGCGGCGGCAGAGTGAGCACGGCTCTTCGCACCCGCTCCACGGTCTCGGCTTCGGCCAGGTCCGAGAGCAAGTCCGAGAGAGCCGCCGGCTCCGTGAAACCGTTCCCTCCTTCGGATGACGTCTCTGGGAAGCCCACATAGGGGCTCTCTTCAGCGACATAGCGCAGCACGTGGTTTCTGCAGATGCCGTAAAGGAATCCCCCCAGCGTGCCCCGGGCCGGATCGAACGCCTTCATTTCGCGGATGAGCGTCATGAAGACTTCCTGCGTAATCTCTTCGGCAAGGCCGGGGTTGCCCGTCATCTGCAAGGCAAAGCGGTAGATGGCTCCTTGCCGGCGCCGGTACAAGGCGACAAAAGCGTGCTCGTCGCCGGCGATCATGCTACGCAGAAGATCGCCATCAGATGCCTGTGGTTCGGGTGTCATCTCTAGCTTTGACGGTCTCTGCGCTCAGTTACGTTACATATTCAGAAAGGGGCGGCCTGGAGTTCCAAAAAGACTCTTCAGGTTTTGAGATCAAGATCCCCTGACCGAACCGGGCAGGCAGCAGTCGTAGGAACAAGGGTCAACAGAAAGATAGGAAGGGCAGGAACCGCCGGCCGAACGCCGGCCGGTTGACTGGTGCGGACCTTGGGAGTAGTATCGCCACAAAGAGGGGATGGCCTATGACGGAAGATCCATCCAGGCGGAGATTCCTGAAGCGCGTCACCACAGCCCTTGCCGCCGGCGCCAGTGGAGCCGTCTCGCCTAAAGCTGCCGCGCGCGCCCGTTCAGCCCCGCAGGCCGCGCCGCAGAGCAAACCCAAGAACGCCACCGTGGAAGACCGGGTGAAGCACATCATCGTCGAACATCTGGGAGTCGACGAAGCCAAGGTGGTCCCGAAAGCGCGCCTGGCGGAGGATCTGGGAGCGGACTCCTTGGACGTGGTTGAGCTGCTGATGGCTTGCGAAGAGGCTTTCGACATCGAAATCGAGTGCGGCGATGAAGAAAAGCTCCGAACCGTCGAGGACTTGGTCCGCTATGTTCAGACCCATCTGAAGCCGCCGAAGGACTCAGGCAGCAAGAAGTCCACCGCAAGCTCCGGCCGGTAGAGGGCGCTTGAGAAGGCGCGTAAGATCGAAGATCTGCGCCCTGCGCTAGCTCGGCCCGTATCGGAGACGCGAAGCGCGGCCTGCGTAGTCAAGCGCAGCGGTCAGACGCTCTTTCCCTGCCGGCTCCGTATCTGTTACACTCTGTAAGACTGCGGCGCGGCTCCTCCGTCTGAGCGCCGCTGATTTCCACTGCGTCTTCCTGCCAACAGGCGACGGTGCCGTTCTTTCACGGGCTCAGGGATTACGAATTGAAAGGGGACCGGGTATGCAGACTCTGCTTCAGAACCTCCGCTTCAGCCTGCGCATGTTGGGAAGAAATCCCGGGATGACCATCACGGTGCTGCTCACCCTGGCCCTCGGAATCGGCGCCAACACCGCGATCTTCACCGTCGATTACGCCACGCTGCTGGCGCCGCTGCCTTATCCGGAACCGAACCAGCTGGTGATCGTCTGGTCGAAGATTCAGACCTTCCACAATAGCGTTTCCGCCGGAGATTTCACCGACTGGAAGCAGCAGAGCACAGCATTTCAGGATCTCTGCGCCTGGACCGGTAAATCCTTCAACATCGCCACCCAAAATCAACCCGAATACCTCGAGGCTCGGCAAACCACTCCGGGCATGCTGCGGATGATGGGCGAGCCCATGCTGCTGGGCCGCGATCTCCTGCCCGAGGAGGGCGTGGAAGGGAAGAATCACGTGGTGGTGCTCACCCACAAGCTCTGGGCGAAGATGGGCGCCAATCCTCACATCATCGGAACCACGCTGCGCCTCGATGGCGAGCCGTACACGGTGGTAGGTGTCCAGAGAGCCGGCCTCTTTGACCGCCAGGAAGAGCAACTCACCGTTCCGCTGGTCTTCAAGCCGGACCAAATCAACCACGACTTCCACTGGCTGCTGGTCATGGGACGCCTGAAGCCGGGCGTCTCAGTCAAGCAGGCGCAGGACAATATGAACGCGGTGACGGCGCACATCGCCGAAGCCTACCCCAAAAGCAACAAGGGATGGGGCGCATTCGTCGAGCCGCTGAAAAACGACTTCCTGCCGCAGGAGCGAATCCACATGCTGTGGCTGCTGATGGGCGCGGTGGGTTTCGTGCTGCTCATCGCCTGCGTCAACGTGGCCAATCTGCTGCTCGCTCGCGGCATGACCCGGCAAAAGGAGCTGGCAGTCCGCAGCGCCCTGGGAGCCGGCCGCGCGACGATCTTCGGGCAGTTGCTGACGGAGAGCCTGGTGCTGGCGCTCGCCGGAGGTGCGCTCGGCGTTGGTGTCGGTTACGGCATGTTGCAGGGACTGATCGCGGCGATGCCGCGCAATACGCTGCCCAGCGAAGCGGACCTGCGGCTGAATGTTCCGATCCTGCTCTTTACGCTGGCCGCGACCACCCTGGCCGGTCTGCTGGCGGGCTCGGTTCCGGCCTGGTACGCAGCGCGCGTCGATCCCGGCGAGGCGCTGAAGGAAGGCGGCCGCACCGGTACCAGCGTCGCTAAACACGAGCTGCGACGCATCCTGGTCATCGGGGAGTTCACGCTCGCCCTGGCGCTGCTTGCCGGCGCCGGCCTCGCCATTCACAGCTTCTGGAATCTGACCAAAGTCGACCTCGGCATCAAGACCGACCACATCCTCACTTTCTTCCTGCCTGTGCCTGACGAGAGATGGAAGGACAAGGATCCGGTGCTGATTACCGACTACTACCGCGACATTCTCGCGCGCATCGATGCTGTCCCCGGCGTGCAGTACGCCGCGGCGATGACAGGATTGCCGCCTTACGGGGCCGGCTTCGGCATGCCCTTCACACTCGCCGGAGGCCCCACCTACGCCGATCCTTCGCAGCGGCCCTCCGCCGGCTTCGGCATGGTCACGCCCGGCTATTTCTCCACCTTCGGCATACAGCTGGTCCGGGGGCGTACCTTCGACGACCACGACACGGCGTCGAGCCCCAAAGTGGCTGTGGTCAATGAAAGCTTCGTCAAAGAGCACCTCAAGGGGATGGATCCTCTGCTCCAGCGCGTTCTGGTTGAGCAGCTGGTTCCCGGCGTGACCAAGCTGGGGCCGCCCATCGAATGGCAGATCATCGGCGTCTACCACGACGTCCACGTGGCCGACACCCGCAATGTGCGCGGCGAGATTCTGATTCCGTTCTGGCAAATCCCGTGGCCGCAGGCCGGCTTCGGCGTGCGCACCGCTGAGGAGCCGGCATCGATGCAGGCCAGCATCGCCGCGGCCGTGCATTCCGTCGATCCGCAGATTGCCCTCGCGCAGCCGCGCACGATGGACGAAATACGCGACGGAAGCCTTTCCGACGAGCGCTTCACCCTGGTTCTCTTCAGCAGTTTTGCCATTGTGGCGCTGTTTCTGGCAGCGCTTGGCATCTATGGCGTGATGGCTTTCTCCGTAGCCCAGCGCTCGCACGAGATCGCGCTGCGTATGGCCCTCGGAGCTACGCGTAACCGGGTGGTTGGTCTGGTTGTCCGCGAAGGTGCGCTCTTGGCCGTGATCGGTTTGCTGCTGGGCCTGGTCGGCGCTTACTTCGTCGGCCGTGCCATGCAAAGCATTCTCTTCGGCGTGCGCGCCCTCGACGTTTCAGGCTTCGCGGCGGTGGGGCTCATCCTGCTGACTGCGGCGCTGCTGGCCTGTTATCTTCCTGCACGCCGAGCCGCCTCAGTCGAGCCCATGCGCGTGCTCAGGATGGAGTGAGTCCGGCAGGAATGCAGACTAACGGCACGGGCCTTTGATGGCTTTGTAGCCCGGATGCACCCGCGCGTCAGCCCCTACTGATCGGATAGGAGTGGTGGTCAAGACCATCCAATCTGAACAAATTTCCCGTCTGGCCGTCTGACGATGGAAGAGGATTGCCCTGAGTCCTCTGTTTGCCATTTTTGGCGGAGATCGAAATTGACCCACTACCCTAGATCAGGAAAGGCCGAACGCCGCCTTTCCGGTTTTGCGGGCTTATTCGGACGAACTTCGTCCTGCTGGAATTTCCTGATCCTTGTACTGAAGCTGGTAGAGCTTGAAGTAAAGTCCGCGCCGGTCGAGCAGTTCCTGATGAGTGCCGATCTCGCGCACGCGTCCTTTGTGCATCACGATGATCTTGGAGGCGTTCTGAATGGTCGAGAGGCGATGCGCGATCACGAGCGCGGTGTGATTCTCCAGCATGCGGCTGAGCGCCTCGCGGATGAGATATTCGGTCTGCGGGTCGATACTGGAGGTGGCTTCATCAAGAATCAGAATACGAGGCTGATGGGCGAGCGCCCGCGCGAAGCAGAGCAATTGCTTCTGGCCTACCGAAAGCGTCACGCCGCGCTCCTTGACGGGCTCCGCGAAGCCGAGCGGCAGGCTGTCGATGAAGCCAGCATTGACCTCGCGAGCGGCCTCGCGGATGGCGTCGTCGCTGATCCAGTCCGAGCCCAGGCGGATGTTGGAAGCGACGGTGCCGGAGAAAAGGAATGAATCCTGCAAGACCAGACCGAAATTGAGGCGCAGATCGGCCAGGCGAAGTTGCCGGATGTCGGCACCGTCGAGAAGGATCTGGCCTTCCTGCACGTCGTAGTAGCGCAGCAGCAGGCTGGTGAGCGTCGTCTTGCCGGCGCCCGTGTGGCCCACAACGGCCACCGTCTCGCCGGGCTCGATGGTGAAGCACACGTTCTCCACCACCTTGTGCTGGCCATCGTAGGCGAAGGTCACGTCGCGAAACTCGATCTGAGCGCCGGGAGCCGGCTCGCCGCCGTTGTGGCCGTCGCGGCGGCCTGCAGCCAGGCTCCTGCTCAAGCTGTGAGCCAACTCCGCGACGGAATCCCGAACGGAGACTTCCGCATAGGGCAGCGGCACGGGGTTCTCGGGGTCGGCGATGGTGACCGGTGCGTCGAGCAGCTTGAAGATGCGCTCGGCGCTCGCCATGGCCGCCTGCAAGATGTTGTACTTGTCACTCAGGTCCTGGATCGGCCGGAAGAAGCGCTGCGAATACTGGATGAAGGCAATGGCTGTGCCTACCGTTACGGCGCCGTGCAAGCTCATCAGGCCGCCGCAATAGAGAATGATGGCTACTGCCATGACGCCCAGGAACTCCACTGCGGGGTAGAAGAGGCCGTAAGCCAGAATCGAGTCCTTATAGGCCTCCATGTGCACACGGTTGATGCGCTCGAACTCCTGGGAACTGCGCTCTTCGCGATTGAAGAGCTGGAGCACGGCCATGCCGGTGAGATGTTCCTGCAGGTAGGCGTTGATGCGAGCGATGGCCAGGCGAATGCGCCGGTAACTCTCACGCACCGCCTTGCGGAACCACATCGTGACCAGGATGATGCCGGGAAGCACAGAGAAGGTCAGCAGTGCCAGCTTCCAGTTGACGCCCAACATGATGGCCACGATGCTGAGCAGGGTAAACAGGTCGCCGAAGATGGCCACCACGCCGGAGGCGAACAGGTCGTTCATCACGTCCACGTCGGTGGTGACGCGAGTGACCATGCGTCCTACAGGATTGCGGTCGTAGAAGCTGAGATGTAAGCGCTGCAAGTGGGCGAAAATCTGATGCCGCAGGTCGTACATCACTTTCTGCCCCACGAATTGCATGGCGAAGTCCTGGCCGAACTCGAGGAAGAAGGCGATCAAGACACTGGGGAGAAAGAGAGCAAAAGCGATCTGCAGGATGCCGACAGCCGGATTCGGGCTGAGAAAGCTGGTCAGAAACCCGGGAACATGGGCCTGACCGGTGGGATCCAGGTAGCGGTCGACCTCCAGCTTGAGCAGATACGGCGGCACAGCCTGCAATAGGCCATAGAAGAAAATGGCGATCAGCGCCAGCGCCACCACCCGCCAATAGGGGCGCAGATAGGTGAGCAAGCGCCGCATGAGGCGGGAGTCGTACGCCTTGCCAAGGACTTCTTCGTCGTGGAGGGAATCGGACATGTCAGTAGTCAGGAGCCAGAAGTCAGGAATCAGGAGAAAGCAAGGCCCTGCGATAGGCGTTGAGCGGGACTCCTGTCTCCTGCGGTCAGGCCTCCTGCGCCAGCTCTTCCTCAATCAACTGCCGCCTGTAGAGCTCCGCGTAGTACCCGTCTTGCCCGAGCAGATCCACGTGCGTCCCGCGCTCGACGATCTCACCGTCGCGCAGCACCACGATTTCGTCCGCGCCTTGCACGGTCGACACGCGATGCGAGATCAGAATCGTGGTGCGGCCGGAAATGACGCCTGCCAGCTCCTGAAGAATCTTCTCCTCAGTACCCGTGTCGACACTGGAAAGGGCATCGTCAAGGATGAGGATTCTCGGATCGCGGATGAGCGCACGCGCGATGGCCGTGCGCTGCTTCTGGCCTCCGGAAAGGGTGAGACCGCGTTCACCCACCACGGTGCCCAGGCCTTTGGGGAACTCGCGAATCTCGCAAAGGATATTGGCGATCTCGGCGGCGCGCTCCACCTCGGCTTCGCTCGCCTCGGCGGAGCCAAACTTCACGTTCTCGCGAATCGTGTCGCTGAACAGGAACGTTTCCTGGGGGACGAATCCAATGTGCCGGCGCAGGCTGGCGAGCGGAATCTGGCGGGCAGGCAAGCCGTCGATGAACAGAGTCCCTTCCGGAGCCTCCCACAAGCGCGGGATGAGATTCACCAGTGTTGATTTGCCAGCGCCCGTCTCACCCACGATGGCCACGGTGCGTCCGGCGGGTATGTGCAGGTTGATATTCTTGAGCACGGGACGGCCGTCGTAGGCGAAGCTCAGGTTACGGAACTCGATCTCGCCGCGAATGTCTTCGACTGGCGGCGCGGCGCCGGCAGATTCCGCGAGTCCTGTAGGAACAGCCCGATCGTCGATGTCAGGCTGGGCCTGGAAGATCATCCACAGCCGGCCGAGCGAGGCGAGACCCCGCTGCACCAGGTTTGTGACCCAGCCGAGAGCAATGATCGGCCAAATCAGGTACATCAGGTAGACGTTGAATGCTGCCAGCGTGCCGACGGAAATCCTCCCCGCCAGCACGTGGCGGCCGCCCACGACCAGGATCAGCATGAAGGCGATGGAGAACATCAGCGCCAGCACCGGCCAGAGGAAGCTAGAAATCCAGATCAGACCCTTGTTCTTTTCCACAAACTGCCGGTTCATAGCGTCGAAAAGGGCCATTTCGGAGCTTTCCTGGCAGAAGGCGCGCACCACGCGGACGCCCGAGAGATTCTCGCGGACCCGTTCGGTGAGCTCGGAGTAAAGCGCCTGAATCTGTTCGAAGCGGTCGTGGATCCTCTTACCGAAGACCTTCACCAGGACCGAAACGACCGGAAGCGGGATGAGGGCGAGCAGTGTCATCCGCCAGTCGAGGTGCACCATCAAGACCACCGTGGCCACGCCGACCACGACGGTGGTGGCGGAGTACATGATGCCCGGCCCTACCAGGTTGCGGACAGCGTTAAGGTCATTGGTGAGCTTTGACATCAGATCGCCCGTGCGCGTTTCGTTGTAGTAACGCTGGGAGAGCCGCGCCAAGTGGGCGAAAAGGTCGTTGCGCAGGTCGTATTCGACGTCACGGGAGATGCCGATCAGAATCCAGCGCATCCAGAATTGAAAGAAGGCCTTCACCAGCGCGATGGCCAGCATGAGGCCCGCGTAAGACAACAAGGTGCGGGCGGCTGCGCGGTGTGTCAGGCCGTCAATCCCAGCCTTGATGATCAACGGGACGATAACCCCCACCAGTTGGCCGATCGTCAGGGCAGTAAAGCCAACGACGAAGCGCTGCTGGTAGCGGCCGAGATACGGAAACAGCGGGCTGAGACGCCTGAGCATGGGGAAACAAAGGAGCAGGAGCCCCCGCGAATGCCGGAGGCGTTGGGCGCGTAGATTTAAGCCGCGCGCCACTCTAAATTGTGATTATAGTGCAACCGGCTTACGGAAATGACTACTTCGAGGCGGTCTGCGGCGCTCCAACCGTAACGTCGCGGTCGAGACGCATGCCGATCAGCGAGCCGGCCGAAAGCATCGCCTGCTGGCCTTTTGGGATGAGGTACGCCATCGCAATTCCACCCGCGGCGGCAGCGATACCCGGACCAAGTCCACCTGCGGCGCCCAAAGCAGCCGGCGCGATGATCAAGGCGGCTTGCTCTTTGCGCGAGGGCCCTCCTCCCTTGAGGTCGCCCTCGGGGCCCACGTTCTGGCTGCCGTGGCCGGTGGCTGAGAAGACCTCGGTCAGCGACCCTTGGATGGCCACCTTCTCGCCGCTCGGCATCTCGACCGTGTCAAAAACGATGGTGAGGTAACCGCCCTTACCCCGGCGCGCCGCCTGCTTGACGTCGCCCACGTGACCGTCGACGCGCACGCCTTTGGGTAGCACGTCGGTGTCCTCCACGCTGACGGGGTCGAGTAGTGTCGTCAGGATTCGGTCGCCAGGCTTGGTGGTCTTGGAATTGATGCTGGTGTGAAGTTGCAACTTGAACTCAGTTCCCTCCGGGATCACGATCTGATTGCTATTCGTCTGATCTGGGGCGGCCGGCTCCGTCGCATCCTGTGCATGCAAGGGCGGCAACCCCAAGGCCAGAGCCAGAGGAAGGACCCCGATGCTCAAGAGCCGTTTCTTCATTTCGTCCTCCCCTTTCACCCCGAATCGCGGACTGGCGAGCCCAGCCCTGCACTCTCTGATTTGATCATCGAAACGCACGCCGAGTCAAAACAAAACCGATAATCCCCTTCGCCGTTAGATGCATTCTCAAGGTCAGGGTTGGATCGGGTTGTAGCGGCGGAGGTCCGCCTAGTCCCCATGGATCTTCGCCGGGACCCGCGGCGGTGACAGCCTGGCTGCCTCGGGAAACTGAACCAGCCGGGAGGCGGGCACCAGTTCGATGTCTTCTTGCGCGAACTCGGGCAGAAAGGCCTCGAGCGCCCTGATGGTTGTCGGATGAGGATGTCCGATCGCCAGCGCCACGCCCTGCGCCTCGACCGCGGCGCGAAACCGGCGCAGCTGGCCGAGCGTGTAGTCGGCCGTCTCCGTGTCGTCGAGAAACACCGAACGATAGAAGGCCGGGATTCCAGCCCGGCGCGCCGCATCCAGGGCCACTGTGGAAGCCGCGGTGCGGCTGTCGATGAAATAGAGACGCCGCGACCCCAGCTCTTTCATCACCTCACTCATCAATGCAGCGTCCGAGGTGGCCCGCGACCCCATGTGATTGTTGACGCCGGCGGCGTAAGGCACCGAGTCGAGATCCGCCTCGATCACCCGTTCCAGCTCTTGCTCTCCCATACCCACACGGATAGCGCCTTCGCCCGGACTGATCGTGGCCGGTCCAAATGCCTCCATGGGCAGATGGAGCATCACCTCCCGGCTGGCCTCGTGGGCCTCCAGGGCCGTTGCCCGCGAGGCCGTGAGGTCGGGCAGAATCGAAAAAGTGAGCGCGTACGGCATGCTCAGAAGCGCGCGCGCAGGCTTCAGGTCTTGGCCCAGATCATCAATGACGATGGCGGCGCGATAGAGACGGGGCACCTCGCGAAGGCGCCAGGAACAGATCGGCTGACTCCCGCGCCAGAGTGTGATGCTCCGCGCCGGCTGAGAGCCGACCTCCTCTCCGGCCGGTTGCACCCGGATTTCCAGCCCATCGTTCCCCGTCTGGTGTTCCAGAGCCGAGATGATGGCCTGGGCCGCCGGCGCCAGAGCCACCACCTCACCGGCGGCCGGCGAGGGACGCACTTGAGCGGCGCGCTTTACCCAGACACCGTCGCCGCCGGCGCGCGCGATTAGGTTGCCGTATCGGACCGCGACCTGGCTGGCGTCTGCGGTAGCCGCCTCGGGCGTCCGCTGGTTTGGACTCTTGGCGCCGCCGCTGGGCTTGGCGGCCGTCGTTGGCTTAGGTTTGGGCGCGCGCTTGCAAACTTGCGCCACCACGATGATGAACGCGAGGGGAACTAGAAGGAGGACGAGATACCATGCCTGCTTCCGGCCCTGTCGGCGGCCCCGTTTGAAGCCGCGTTTAGGACCGCGCCCGCGGGAAGCTCTTACGCGGCGCTTGGGATGGGGCACGGCTCAGGCGGCCTTTGCGGTGACGAACTTCTGCTTGAGGACCTCAATCGCTTTCTGGAGCTGCGAATCATCCTTGGTGCCGAACTGATCCCGTTGGACGTCTTCGGCGCCCGCCTCATCGGGAGCAGGAAACGGAACGTCGGGCTTCACGCCGTTATCCTGAATCGCCTTGCCGTCTGCCCCGTAGTACTTGGCCACGGCCAGGAGCAGGGCGGAGCCATCGCCCACGGGTACCACCTTCTGGACGATGCCGACTCCGAAACTCTGTCCGCCCACCACGTCACCGCGCTTGTTGCCGAGAACGGCGTCGGCCACGATTTCCGCAGGGCCTGCTGTGGAACGGTTGATCAGCACCGCCAGCGGCAGATTGCACACCGTACCGACGGGGTGGGCCATCAGATCCTGGCGCGGGCTGCGCTGCCCGTAGGTGTAGGCAAGCAATCCCTTGTCAATGAAGAGGCTGGCCGTCTGGATAGCTTCGTCAACGTCGCCGCCGGCGCAGTTACGAAGGTCCAGCACGATCTTGCTGGCTCCCTGGGCGACCAGCTCCTTGAGCTTCAGCGAGATCTCCGCGGCGGCGCCGGAGTCCAGCGTGGCCACGCGGAGGTAGCCGGTGTTATCTTCAACCATCTGGGCCACCACCGGTACATGCTGCAGAACCACCCGGTTCAGCACCACCTTCTGCGGCTCGCCCCGCGCCTCGCGCACGACCCAGAGCGTCACTTCCGTTCCGGGTTCGCCCGCCATGAGCCGGTCGAGTTGGACCACGGAGAGCTCCCGCGTCGCCGTGTCGCCGATGCGATCGATCAGGTCCGCGGGTTTGATGCCGGCCTTATCCGCCGGACTGCCTGGAAGGACCGAAACCACGGGAGCGTAGCCATAGCGCTTGGAGAGAAAGATACCGAGGCCGGCAGGTCCGGGATGGGGATGGGCCTGATAAGCCTTGAATTGGTCTGCGCTGAAGTAGGTGCTGTACGGGTCGAGCGCCTCGAGCAAGCCACGGATGGCGCCGTCGGTTACCCGCTGCAGGTTCGGTTCGGTGACGTACTGGCTGTTGATGCGCGACAGCACTTCCTCATAAACACCGAGGTCACGATAGCTCTGTTCGCTTGAATTTGAGGAATTCGTGTCGCCGCGGCTCAGTACCGCTCCGACGACAATATAGGAAACCAGGGCGGTCGACACCGTCACCAGCAGCAAGCGGATCCGATGGCTCATTCGCAACATTCTTCACACTCCAAACGGGAACTCATCGCTCTAAATAGAGCAAACCCCACTATAGCACGACGGCTCAGTCCGGTCTCAAACACAGACCGCGAAATCCTTCCAACTAGATGCGCGCGAGGATCGCTCTGTTGCAAGCCGGCCAGCGAGACGCGCATTGAAGGCCGGCTCGACGGTCCGAAACCGGTGTTCTGGTTCACGCCCCTCGCCCGAATCTCCTTCACGGGCCTCGCTAGTCAAGGCTCGGCTGTCCAAGGACCCGGCAAGCCGGAAAGAATGAAGGGAATCAGTCTAATTCTCTCCATCTCCGTGAGACTTCGCGGCTCTCGGGTTCGTTTTGGGTTCGTTTCGGGTTCGTTTTTTCGGAGTCTTTCAACGCCTTTCAATTCTAAAGGATTTACTCGGCTCGGACGCGGCGAATTGCGGTTTTTCTCGGGTTCGTTCTAGGTTCGTTTTTGCGCACTTTTGTTGATTCTAAACAACTTCTCAGGTTAGTTTTTCAAATTTTTTGATGGGGGGGTCCCGGTTCTGACCGGGCCGTACTTTTTCTGATAAACCGGCGACTTTCGACCATAAAGTATTGAAAATAAATATCATAGTTCGAATTTGGCGCGCAGCCGGGCTGAGATTGCGGCGAAGACGAGGGTCTGGCAATCAAGATCCCGCGCGGAGAGTGGTGAGGGCCGGTATTGGACGACTTCAGAGAAGGCCATGGGCCGCACCGGGAGCCACGCCGCAAGGGCGCAGATCTATGTACCGCGTTATCAGCCATCCTTTGCATAACACACACGGTGTGGCCTTGTCAAGACCAGGCGGTCACGGCGGGCAGGGCAGGGGTCATTGGGCTAGGTGGATTGCTCTGGCTGGCGCCACCCACGTCATAATCCTCGCGCTCGGCTGAGGGGGTTAGAAGGTGAGTTGTGCGTTCACTTTTCTTGGGCGCTGCCCGAGCCGCTCAACTCGCGCGAAGAACCCTTCTTGGGGAATCGCGCGCCGGCGGACGTCAGCCTCTGGTGAGCCTTGACGCCGGACTTCAGGAGATTGAGCCGCCGGCTGGTCCGCTTGCCGAGCTTCTGATTGAGAAATCGTCCCTTACCCATGAACAAGCCTTTGCTCCCGGCCCCGGGCTAGGCCGCCGTTCAATCTTGTTCTATCAGGCAGGTTCCAGAAATGCGATCGTGCCAGGAAAGGCCTTCCGGATCGAAGACGGCCCAGACGAAGCCCAGCATCAGAGCCCCCATGGAAACCAGGTAACCCAAGGCCCGCCGCCGGGCCGCGGGCCAGTCCGGCGGCCGGCCATCCAGTGTCCGCACCCGAAGCCCCATCGCTGACTGTCCGGGAGTGGCAAAAGCCAACGCCGTAAACAAGCCGAAGTAGAAAGCGAGAAAAAAAGCCGCGGCCAGCCCCAACATAACCATGGTCATCACATCGGACGATTGACGGCTAAGGCTGACGTGTCCGCCGGACTTCCAGAAAACCAGACCGAAGATACAGGCGGCAGCCAGCAGAACCAATGCGTCCACCAGGCCGGCCGCTAAACGTGGTCCAATCGGCGCCGCCCGGGGCATTCGGCTGGAGCCGGCGATCTCCGGTTCATCCTCCTCCTCTTCTTCCGGCCCCGGCCCCGAATCCAGAACAATTTCGACCGGCTCGTGGAGGTCGCGAGGCTCCAGGGTCCATTCGGCGGCTTCTTCCGCCTGCAGCCGAGCCTCGGTGAGGCGCGCGAGGGGAATCGAATCGAGGGAGGGAGATGCAGCCTCGGAGCCGCGCCAGTCGAGCACCGAGTCGAGTCCACCGCGCGCCGCAGCGGATCTGGCGGCCTGACCGCCAACGCCGGATTCGGTGTCGATGTCGTCTTCGCCTCCGCTCCCAGCTTCGTCGCTGAGCTCCGGCTTGAACTCGAACTCGAGATTTGAATCCGTCACGGCGGATTGGGGTCGTCCCCGCTGGCGGCGGTAACGGGCTACGCGTTCGGCGATTTCGTCTTCCCACGCGTTTGCGCGCTCATCCGCGCTGGGCTCTCCGGAAACGGAGCTGTCGTTGGCCACGGATGCGGCCGGGCCTGGCGACGGGCTTTTGCTGGAAACCGGAACGTCGTCTTGACCGGGGGCCAGAAGTGAATCGGTCGCGGAAGAAAAGCTTGCGGAAACGAGCGGCGAAGAGAAGGGCTTGTCCCGGGATTGAAACGAAGGAGAGTCGCCACGCACCGAAGGCCGGGAGCCCTCAGTCGGCGCGAAGCGGTGACCACACTTCTTGCAGTCCGCCCTTTCGGGGAAGCTGACAAACCCGCACTTCGGGCATTTCACTTTATCAACCTTCCCTTCAGGAACCCTCTCTCCCCACGAGGCATCTTAGCAAAAGCGTTCTCGAAAACAAAGACGCCTTCGACTTAGAATAGTGTGTCTCGGTCCGTTATGGCCTTCCGACCCGCCTTTCCTCGATTGCACGCCTGGTCCGCCTCCCCGCCCGCAATTCGATCTCTGCCCCTGTGCGTCGCGCTCGCGGCCTCTGTGCTTCATGGCCAGTCTGCAGTTCCGGCGGGCGTTCCCGCCGGCACTCCGGCTCAGATTCCTTCGGAGTTGCAGAACCCTTTTACGACCGTCACGACCCTCGCTGACTCCGAGCGGAAGGTGGGGGACGTTCTCTACCTCGTCGGCCGCGTCGACGTAAGCTACCACGAGGCACAGGTGACCGCGGACCAGGCCACGTACAACCAGTTCGCGCACACGGTTGAGGCCAGCGGTAACGTCTCGTTCAGCGACCCGATGGCGCATCTTGAGGCCGACCATGCCTCCTACAACCTGAGCAGCGGCGCGGGATCCTTCACCAACGTGCGGGGCTACCTCCATCCCCGGGAACGGCCGGGTCCTAACCCCCGCCTGGCCGTGGTCAGTGGTACTTTCTATGTGAGCGCCCGCCAAATCGACCGGCTGGACGAAAACACTTACCTGGTGCGGGACGGCCGGCTAACCTCCTGCGAAAATGAATGCACCGGCTGGTCGCTCGCGGTTCGCAGCGCGCGTCTGACGGTGGGCGATAAGGCCGTGAGCTATGGGGATGTTTTCCGTTTCCTGGGCGTTCCCGTGCTCTACGCGCCGGCTATGGAGCACTCCCTCGCCCGTAGCCCGCGCCAGACCGGATTCCTGATCCCGACCATCGGCAGTTCTTCCCAGAAAGGGACCATCATTGGTGACGGCTTCTACTGGGCAATCAATCCGAGCGCCGACCTGATGATGGGCGTTGACGATTACAGTTTGAGGGGCGTGGCCACCATCGGGCGGTTCCGGAGCACTCCGAGCGACACGAGCCAGCTCGCTGTGAACTATTACGGCGTGAACGATCACGGGGGCGGCGCCCAAAGCGCCCCGGGCGAGAGCATCCGCGCCGTCGGCGACTCTCAGGATCTGGGCGCCGGGTTTCGAGGCGTGATCAACATGGACTATGTGAATTCCCTGGCCTTCCGCAACACCTGGAGCGGTAACTTCAATGAGGCGGTCAGCTCCGAGGCTCGCCAGATCGCCTTCGCCACCAAGAACTTTGACAGCTACAGCCTGAACCTTTTCGGCGAGCGCTACGAAGACTTCCTTTGCGCGGAGCAATCTACGGAAACTTCCAACGGGGTGAGCCTCTGCAATACTCCGGAGGCTCTGGCCGATCACATCATCATTCGCCACCTGCCCAGCGTCTCGTTCGCCGGGGAGGATCAACAGCTCGGAAGCTCGCTTTTCTATGTTGACTTTGACGCCTCGGCCGACGGCTTGGGCCGCGAGGAGCCCGGCTTCAAGACACCTTTCCTCACTGAGCGCGTCGACTTCCACCCCGAGATCACCTTGCGGGCGCCCGAATTCGGGGGCTTTCACTTCACGCCAGTCTTCGGTGTGGAAGCCACCAGCTACGGTACGAGCGTCATCGCTCCCCACGAGGGGATCACTCGACTGCTCGGGGACTTCTCTTTGGACATCCGGCCGCCGTCGTTTGAGCGCGTTTTCAACAAACGAATTCATCATTACCGGCTGAAGCATATGATCGAGCCGGACATTCGCTATAACTTGGTGCGCCCCACCAACCCCCAGCAGATCTCGGACATCGTGCGCTTTGACGGAACCGACATCTGGGCCGAGACAAGCGAATTCGAGTATTCACTGAAGACCACTCTTTATGGGCGTCCGGACGCCCCGGACGACGACCCCAACCCGCCCCAGGCGCGCGAACTGGTGTCGCTGAGCCTGACGCAGAAGTATTACTTTGATCCTACCTTTGGCGGGGTGCTGCGGGGCAACGAGAATCAGTGGGAGCCTACGATCGACCTCACAGGATTCGCCTTCGCCCAGGGACGGCGGCTTTCGCCCCTGGTTACCGTGTTAAAGATCGCTCCTTTCTCGAACTTCGATACCGAAGTGCGCGCCGACTTCAGCCCGAGCGGCGGGGGAGTGCTGAACGCGGGTATCACCTCCGCCGTGCATCACGGCGAGTTCAGCTTCGAAGCCACGGAATTCTTTGTGGACCGCACCCAAACTGTGGGATTCGGGACGGTCATTGTGCCGGTTTTCGCGACCTCGCAGATTCTCTCCTCGAATCTCTTCAACGCCCGCATCATCTATGGCAGGCCGGACCACAAGGGCTTCAGCGGGGCGTTCGGCGTCAACTATAACATCTCCGAAAGCGAGGCGAACGCGGTGGTGGCGCAGGTGACGTATAATTTCAATTGCTTCGGGATCGACTTCGGGTACAACCGCTTTAATCTGGGGCCGCTCCGGGACGAGAACCAGTTTCGTATCGCGATTTCGCTGTCGAACGTAGGATCGTTCGGCAACTTGAAGACCCGGGACCGGTTGTGGTCAACGGCAACCGTGCAGTAGCCAGCTCATCGATCTGAGAATCGGATGCCATTTCCTATCCATCGCCCGCGCCGCCTGCGCCGCACCGAAGCGCTGCGGGAACTTGTCAGTGAGGCGCGCCTCAGCACGCAGTCGCTCGTTTACCCCATGTTCGCTTGCCCCGGTTCGAAGGTGAAGGAAGAGATCAGCTCCATGCCGGGCCACTGCCGCTGGTCGGTGGATCTGCTGGTGGAAGAGTGCAAGGAAGTGGCAGGCCTCGGCATTCCGGCCGTGATTCTGTTCGGCATCCCGGAACGGAAGGACGAGGTGGGCTCCGGCGCCTACGACGCCCACGGCATCGTGCAGCGCGCGGTGCGGGCCCTGAAGAAAACCCTGCCGAACCTGCTTGTGATCTGCGACCTGTGTCTCGACGAATACACCAGTCACGGCCACTGCGGCATCATTCGGGACGGCGAAGTGGACAACGATGCCACGCTTGAAGTGCTGGCGCGCACGGCCGTGAGCCAGGTGCTGGCCGGGGCCGACATGGTAGCGCCTTCAGACATGATGGACGGCCGCGTGGGGCGCATCCGGCGCGAATTGGACACGGCCGGCTTCACGCACATCCCCATCATGTCCTACTCGGCCAAGTA
This sequence comes from Terriglobia bacterium, assembly GCA_036521995.1. Taxonomy (GTDB): domain Bacteria; phylum Acidobacteriota; class Terriglobia; order UBA7540; family UBA7540; genus Gp13-AA77. The sequence continues at coordinate 18,388 of DATDGR010000046.1, forward strand.
TGCCTCGGCTTTCTACGGGCCCTTTCGCGAGGCGGCAGACTCGGCGCCCAGGTTCGGCGACCGCAAGGGTTACCAGATGGACCCGGCCAACCAGCGCGAGGCCCTGCGCGAGATCGCGCTCGACATTGGTGAAGGGGCAGACATCGTCATGGTGAAGCCCGCTCTGCCCTATCTCGACGTGATCGCCGCCGCCCGGCGCCAGTTTGACGTGCCCATTGCCGCTTATCAGGTCAGCGGCGAGTTTTCACTGATCGTGGCGGCCGGCGAGCGTGGCTGGGTGGACCGCGAACGCATCATGATGGAATCGCTGACGAGTATTCGCCGCGCAGGCGCCGACATCATCCTCACCTATTTTGCGAAAGACATGGCTCGACTGCAGAAATAAGAAAGTCGCAAGCCGCGATTCGACTCCTTGCTTCTGTCTTCCGTGAAAACTATCACCGTCTTCGGCAGCTCCCTCCCGCCTGAGGCAACGCCACCCTACGAAGAAGCGCGAGAGCTCGGCCAATCGCTGGCTCGGAGCGGTCTGGCGGTGTGCAATGGAGGCTACGGCGGCCTGATGGAAGCTTCGGCCCGCGGAGCGCGTGAGGCCGGCGGTCACACCATCGGTGTCACTTGCTCCTTATGGTCCCGGCAGGCTAATCCCTGGATCGCGGAAGAGATTCGAACCGCCTCGTTTCCCGAGCGCCTTATGACGCTGATCGCGCGCGGCGACGCCTACGTGGTTCTTCCCGGCGGTACGGGAACCCTGGCGGAGCTGGCGCTCGCCTGGGAAATGATGAACAAGTCCGTGCTTTCAGCCACTGTCGGCGGGAAAAGGCCTCTGCTGCTGCTAGGCCCTTATTGGCAGCCGGTGATCGATTGCCTTCAGCAGGAGCCCCGTCTCGCCTCGCCGAGGCCATCGTCCTCCGGCAGCTCCGACCGTCATCTTGCCGCCCTGGACCTGATCACCATTGTTCCCTGCCCGAAGGCAGCCGCCGAAGTGCTCGTTGCCCGCCTGGAGTAATTCCGGGTGAGCAGCCCCAAGTTTCGAGTTAAACCGCACAATTCAAGCCACTCTGAGACCGTCGCCGTTTGGTCCCTGGCTTGGGGCGTGAAGTGCGGAAGTAGCATTCCTCTCAAGAGAGCTCATAAACTCTTCTTCGGCCCGGCCGCGCCTGCCGAAAAAACGGAAAAGCTGGCCCGCCAGCAGCCCGAACAGAAACGAACCAACCCCCCACGCTCCAATCACGGTCGCTATGGTCATGTGACTTGCCCCCTTTTTCCGGGTAACGAAGCCGTCCGATTCAGCTCACGCCGCCACTTTCAGCCAAACAGGATGACCGAGTCAATGGACGCCGGCTGGACTCTCTCTTGAATGAAGCCGGATTTTCAACTTACTGATGTGATGGTGGTTATGCTGAAATCTGGACCCCCCAGCGGTCAGTTCAGACGGCTGAACTCGTGGCCTGAACTGACTTCATCCTGGAGCGCGGCGCGGGAACGGCGAGATTGGCCGAAGCGGCGGGAGCTGTCTGCTGTCTCAGCCGTCTTGAGACCCGACCTTCCAAGGGGTCCCCCCCCTTAAGAATCGAAAAACGAAGCCAAGAAGTCGTTTAAAATCAATAAAGTCGCGCAAAAACAAAGCCAAAAACAAACCCAAGATGGGTCCAAAAAACGTAACCCTGATAAATCAATCAGAAATGGACAACAGCGCGAGATGCCTGGCCAAGAGAGCAGATTCTTCGCTTTCGCCGGAAATGAGCGCGTCAACGAGCCACGAGGCGATGCGACTGTGAGCCGATGGCTCGGTCACGGAATCTCAGCAGGACGCGATCCTTATCACCAACGAGTCAGTCCTAAGCCGACCGACGAATAAAATCAAGTCAAAGAAGCTTGTTGCAAATCACCGCGGGTTCGTGATAAATAACGGCGCTTCGATTGCCGTTAGGTTCTTTATCTGCTTGGATGCGACTGCACCCGATGAGAAGAAATCATGGCGCGTATTCCCGACGGCGGTTTCTAAACCAGGCTGGTGTGGCCGGCATGGCTCTGGCGGCGGACTCGTGGCTGGGCAGGTCCGTGCGAGCTCAAGGGACGCCGGCCCCCACTCGGGTGGTGGTTGAGCCTTCGCGCCAAATCTCGGCGATCGATCCCCGCATTTTCGGGTCCTTCCTGGAACAACTGGGGCGCGCCATCTACACGGGAATCTACGAGCCTGGGTCGAAGCTGGCGGACTCGAACGGGTTCCGCACCGACGTGCTGGAGGAGATCCGCGGCCTCGGCGTTCCGATTGTCCGTTGGCCCGGCGGAAACTTCGTGTCGGGATACCACTGGCTGGACGGCGTAGGTCCCAAGAAGGGTCGCCCGCTCGTGCTCGACCGCGCCTGGAACACGTTAGAAACCAATCAATTTGGCACCAACGAATTCCTGACTTGGTGCAAGCTGGCCGGGACCGAGCCGCTGATGGGAATGAATTTCGGTACCGGCTCGGCGGAGATGGCGGCCGCCCTGGTGGAATACTGCAACGTGGACAAGGGTACACGTTGGAGCGACCTGCGCCGCCAGCAGGGTTACGAGGCACCCTACAACGTCAAGTACTGGTGCCTGGGCAACGAGATGGACGGCCCGTGGCAGATCGGACACATGCTGGCCGCCGACTACGGTCTCAAGGCCGCCGACGCCGCCCGGCAAATGCGAGTGGTCGATCCTTCGCTGAAGCTGATTGCTTGCGGATCGAGCGGTCCCTTCATGCCGACTTACCTCGAGTGGGACCGGCAGGTGCTTGAGCAGTGTTACACCGAAGTGGATGGGATCTCGTTGCATCGCTATTTCGGCAATGCCGAAGAAACGGGCGGCGACAGCTCGAAGTACCTCGCCATGAATCTAGCCATGGACAGGCAGATCGAGCAGATTATAGCGGTCTGCGACATGGTGGGCGGCGTCAAGCGGTCGAACAAGCAACTCTGGCTCTCCTTTGACGAGTGGAACGTGTGGTACCGGGCCCGCAGCGGCGACGCCTCGAACGGCCACCGGCAACCAGCTCCGCATCTGCTGGAGGAGGTTTACAACCTGGAGGACGCTCTGCTGGTGGGCGGGCTCATCAACTCGTTGCTGCGGCACTCCGACCGGGTCAAGCTGGCCTGCCTGGCCCAACTGGTGAACGTGATCGCACCGCTGATGACCAATGAGAGCAGGGTGCTGCGCCAGACCATCTACTACCCTTATCTCTGGGGGCTGCACTACGCGCGAGGCAGCGCTCTGAGCCTCCTGCCCGAAGGACCCAGCTACGATGTGCCGCACCTCGGGCGGCCGGTCGAGGCGGGCGGAACTCCGATGCCCGGTCTCGGCCAGGTGCCTTACCTCGACGTGGTCGCGACTTTTGATGCAGCCGGGAAGACGGCAACACTACTAGTCCTGAATCGGGACCTGGAGAAGCCTCGCGAATTGCAGGTCGAGTGGCGCGAAGTCACGCCTGTTAAGGTCACCAGCTCGCAGGTCATCACCGGACCTGACCTGAAAGCCACGAATACGTTCGACGCCCCGACCGGTGTGGTCCCGCAGGCGCTTGATGCGCCGACTGTTGGGTCCCGCATGACTTTCCAGCTACCCGCCCGCTCCTACAGCCTCGTGACCGTGGCGGTGTGAGCCTGGCGACGGATGGGGCGGATGTCAAGCCACTGACGGAGCCAGGATCCTTGGGGTACTACGATCGGAATGAAGCCAGACCCTCAAGCCTGCCAGGGACCGGCTCGGAACGAGACCGAACTTCCGGTTCAGTTCTGCCCCGTTTGCTCATCGCGGCTCGAGTCAAAGCACTGCAAAATGGTATGCGCTCGCTGCGGCTATTTCATGTCGTGCTCGGAATTCGAGTAAACGGTTCTGGAATTGGGGCGGCCTTAGGTTGGGTCGATCAGCTTTTTTTCATCCTGACAGCGCCAGATGGTTGACAAATCGGGTCATGTCCGGTTGTAATAGAAACTCCAGGCGATTCTGACGGAGAAGACTGTGGGAACGTATCTGCAAAAGGTACGCCGGGGTGGCGTGCGCTGGACGCTGATTGACGCCGAGGGCCAGGTGCTGGGGCGCTTGGCTGCGCGTGCCTCCCGGGTGCTGACTGGAAAAAACTCACCGGACTTTACGCCGCACGTGGACCATCGCGATGGCGTGATCGTGGTCAACGCGGAAAAAGTCCGCCTGACAGGCAAAAAGTGGGACGACAAGTTCTATCGCCACCACACGGGCTATCCGGGCGGGTTGAAGGAAGTGTCGGCGCGGCGAGTGCTCGAAACCCGGCCGGAGCGGCTGGTGCATGACGCGATCGTCGGCATGTTGCCCAAGAGCCGGCTTGGCGACCGGATGGCCACGCGGCTCAAAGTGTACGTCGGGCCGGCACATCCCCACGCGGCCCAGCGTCCGGCAGCAGTCTCCCTGGGCCAATAACCCTCGTCGGGATCCCATCTCTATTTCTGGATTTGAGGAGTGCGTGTGACGGAGATTGTTCAATTTCGAGCCACCGGCCGGCGCAAGAAGTCGGTGGCACGCGTTATTCTGAGGCCGGGTTCCGGCAACATGACCGTAAACCGTCGTCCTTTCGAAGGCTACTTCCCGGCCGAGGCGCTGCGGCTGGAGGTGCGGCAGCCGCTGGTGGCCACCGAAACCGAAGGACAGTTCGACATCATGGTCCTGGCTCACGGCGGCGGCGTCCACGGGCAGGCTGGCGCGGCGCGCCACGGCATCGCCCGGGCGCTCCTTCTGTTCAACCCGGAGCTGCGGACCAAGCTGCGCCAGGGCGGTTTTCTCACCCGAGATCCGCGGGCCAAGGAGCGCAAGAAGTACGGCCAGAAGGGCGCTCGCAAACGATTTCAGTTCTCGAAACGTTAGAGCAGGTGCCAGGTTCCAGGTGTCCGGTGCCGGGGACTTGGGCCAAGTTTTTGTGCCGCGGACACTACACCTAAGACCCGGCACGTGGAGGAATTTTGGCGAGTATCACGATGAAGGAGTTTCTGGAGGCTGGAGTTCACTTCGGCCACCAGACCCGGCGCTGGAACCCAAAGATGAAGGAATACATCTACGGGGAGCGCAACGGGATTTACATTATCGACCTGCAGAAGACCATGAAGCTCTTCAAAGAGGCGGCCAAGTTCGTCTCCGACCTGGCACAGGAGGGGCGGTCGGTGCTGTTCGTGGGTACCAAACGCCAGGCCCAGGAGGCGATCGCCGAAGAGGCCAGGCGCTGCGGCATGTACTACGTCAACAGCCGCTGGCTGGGCGGTCTGCTGACCAACAATACCACCATTCAGAAGTCGATCCAGCGACTCAAGGAGCTCGAGGAGATGGGCCGTGACGGCCGCTACGAGCTGCTGCCGAAGAAGGAAGTACTGAAGCTGGAGCGTGAGCGCCAGCACCTTGACCGGAACCTGGCGGGCATCAAGGACATGCCCAGTCTGCCGGATGCGCTCTTCGTGGTGGATTCGAACAAAGAGCGCATTGCCGTGACCGAAGCCCACAAGCTTGGGGTTCCGGTGGTGGCGATCGTGGATACCAACTGCGATCCGGATTACGTGGACTATGTGATTCCGGGCAATGACGACGCGCTGCGCTCCATCCGGCTTTTCACCTCACGAATTGCCGACGCGGCCCTGGAAGGCCGCCAGGCGGCCGCGGAGCGGCAGCTCGAGGAAGAGAAAATCGCCGCCGAGCAGCACGCCGAGGAGTTGGAGCGCGAGCGCGAAGCTCAGGCCCTGGAGCTGGGTGAAGGCGGTGCGCCGGGCGAAGGAGTGATCGCTGAGGGCGGGTTCGCTATCGAAGCGGATTACCCGGAGTCGGCCGTGGAACCTGGGCCGGTGGCGCCTGCGGACGAACTGGAAGAAGTGCGGCCCACGCACCGGAGGCGGCCGGCAGGCGGCGCCGGCAAGCCCGCTCGACGCCGTGAGGGAAGTCCAGGGAGGCTGTAGAGAAACGGCGAGGTAAGATTTGAGAGATCGGGGCAGGCCTTGGGGCAAGTGGCAGATCACGCGAGGCCTGCCTTTTTCGTGTCGGGAGGAAGTAACCAGGAATGAGTGTCAAGGCGGAGGATGTCAAGAGGGTGCGCGACGTAACGGGCGCGCCCATGATGGAGTGTAAGAAGGCCCTGGAAGCGGGCGGCGGCGATTTTGAGGAGGCGATCGTTTACCTGCGCAAGCGCGGCCAAGCCTCGGCGGCCAAGAAGTCGGGTCGCACTGCCAGCCAGGGATTGGTGGGTTCCTACATCCATCCTGGAGCCCAGATCGGTGTGATCGCCGAAGTGAACTGCGAGAGCGATTTTGTGGCGCGCACCGAAGAGTTTATCCAGCTAGTGCACGACATCGCCATGCAGATCTGCGCCACGGACCCGCGTTTCATTCGCAAGGAAGATGTAGCGCCCGAGGTCCTGCGGCGCGAGAAGGAGATTCTGCGCGCGCAGGCGGCGGAGTCGGGAAAGCCGCCCGAGGTGGTAGAGCGGATCGTGGAAGGGCGGCTCGGCAAGTTCTACGAAGAGAACTGCCTTTACGAGCAGCATTTCATCAAGGACCAGGCGGGCACCACCACCATTCGTGAGCTAATTGATTCCAAGATCGCGAAACTCGGGGAGAATATCGCCGTGCGCCGCTTCGCCCGCTTCAAGGTGGGTGACGGATTAGCGAAGCCGGGCGAGTAAGGCGCGCCGTTGGCATTGACACACTTTTCCTGACCATGGCTGAATCTGGGCCCGAACCCGTATTCCATCGCATCCTGGTGAAGCTCAGCGGCGAAGCCCTGATGGGCGCTCAAGGCTTCGGTGTGGACGCCGAGGTGGCTGCGCGCATCGCTCAGGAGATCCATGAGATCCACGAGCTCGGTGTGCAGGTTGCCGTAGTGGTGGGCGGAGGCAACTTCATCCGCGGCGTCGTGGCTTCGGCCAGGGGGATTGACCGGGTGGTGGGCGACCACATGGGGATGCTGGCCACCGTCATCAATGCGCTGGCCTTGCAGGACGCCATCGAAAAGAGCGGATCTCCCACCCGCGTGGTCACGGCCATCGAGATTCGCGAGATCGCCGAGCCTTTCATCCGGCGCCGCGTGGTTCGCCACCTGGAAAAGGGCCGGGTGGTGATTCTGGCCGCCGGAACGGGCAATCCGTTCTTTTCCACGGATACAGCGGCGGCGCTGCGCGGCATGGAGATCAAGGCCGAGGTGATCCTGAAGGCCACCAAGGTGGAAGGCATCTACGACGCCGATCCCAAGAAGGTGCCGGACGCCAAGTTCTTCTCCGAGATCAGCTACATCGACGTACTCTCCAGGCGCCTGGGCGTGATGGATACCACGGCCATTTCGCTCTGCATGGACAACAGTCTGCCTATTATCGTTTTTAACCTGAACGTCTCCGGAAACCTCAAGCGTATTGTGCTCGGCGAAAAGGTCGGATCACTCGTCGTGCGCTGAACTTCCTGCCGAAGGAGGACCGCTGTGCCAGCCATCGAAAATCCTGCTGTCCGCGAAACCCTGACCCAGGCCAAGGCCCGTATGACGAAGGCGCTTGAGGACTGCCGGCACGAGATCGCCGGCGTTCGCACCGGGCGCGCATCGGTTTCGATACTGGACTCGATCCGCGTGGACTACTACGGTACGCCCACACCACTAAACCAGGTGGCCACACTCGGCATTCCCGAGCCCAGCCTGGTCACCGTCCAGCCTTGGGATACCACGCTGATTTCCTCGATCGACAAAGCCATCCGGTCGTCCGACCTCGGGCTCAACCCCATGAGTGACGGCAAGCTGCTCCGTATTCCGATTCCTCCTCTCACCGAAGAGCGCCGCAAGGAACTCGTGAAGCATCTGCACAAGGTGCTGGAGAGCCACCGCACGGCCATCCGCAACATCCGCCGCGATTCGAATGAAGCCCTGAAGAAACTCCTCAAGGACAAGAAGATTTCTGAGGACGATGAGAAGCGTGCTCTCGAAGATATCCAGAAGCTTACCGACGAGTTCATCAGCAAGCTCGATCACGACGGCAAGGCCAAAGAGGAGGAGATCCTTCAGATGAAATAGGCTAGGCCGCAGCGTGACGATCAGCTCGCCAGCGCCACCGGGTAACGCTGCTGCACTTGGCGAAGCAAGCCAGGGATCTCATAGACGGCGCGATTCTCGAGCGCTGCCACCCGGCAGCGGTGCTCTTCCAGGACGCCGGGACGGAGTAACCGCTCGACGGCACTCGCGACCTGGCGAAAGCTCTTCACGGCCAGCCCGACCCTTTTTTTCAGGACCCACTCGACGTTGTAGCGCTCCTGCGGCATAGTCCTCGCATTGCGCTCCACAATCACCGGCAGTTTCATTAGCAGCGCCTCGCTCAAACACCCGGGTCCGGGTTTACCGATGAAAAAGTCGGCGAGTTGCATGTAATACGGAACCTCGGCGGTAAAGCCGATCACCACGTGTCTGCAGCGCGAGCGCTCGCCGCGCAGTTCGTCGGCCAGTGCGTGGTTGCGCCCGCATATCAGGATGAGCTGGACGTCGAGCCCTGATTGGTCGAGCCGGCGCGCGATATCCCGCATGGCGACGGAGCCTTGGCCGCCAAACAGAACGAGACCGGTCCCCATCTTCGGATCGAGTCCGAAGCGCATTCTCTCCAGCTCACGATAGACGGGTGGCGCCTCATAGAAACGCGGGTGCACGATCATGCCGCTGGTGCCCAAGACGCGATCGCTTGGGATGCCGAGTGCGAGCGCCTGCGTGACGGCCCGCCCCGTGCCGCAGATATAGAATTGGTCCCGCGATTCGATCCAGAAGCGGGGCGGAAAATCGGCGAAATCGGTGAGAATCGTGACCAGCGGAATGGCGGGGTTGGCGCGATGCAGACTCTCTGAGATCGCCCGGTTGAACTGTGGAACCACGGAGACCACCAGCGAGGGGCGCGTCTCGCGCCAGTGGGCTTCGAGCAACCGCACCTCTTCCGGGTGATAGTGGCGAACGGCGGCGTGCAACGCCGTGAGAAGCTGCTGGGAGCCGCGCGTCCAACCGTGGCGGAGAAGCAGGTTGTACACGTCCTCCAGCCGCTGGCCGGTCAGGCGCCGCAGCGGATCGATAGGGTCAAGCACGTCCTGGAGACTGGTGAGTTGGACGCGGCCCATGGCCTCGCGTTCCAGCACCACCTCTAGAGCGGTGGCAGCCGCGCGGTGTCCGCCACCCGCATCGAAGTAAAGAAGCTCAAGCGTATCCATAGGAACATTGTGCCACATCAAGAGGCTACTTCAATAGCATTTCGCTGAATCTTCATCAATCGGGCACAAAGATTTAACATTAGTTCCGTAGCCTAAGGCGTGCGATGCGATATGCACGTTCACAGCGCTCACTCCGGCAGGAGCACCTTGCCGGTTCTGCGCCGCTTTTGCCAGGAATCGTATAGCCCTCCCGAGGCCGTCTACCACACCCTGCGCCGTCGCGGCATGGATCTTGTCACGCTCACCGATCACGACTCCATCGATGGAGCTGAGGCATTGCGTTCCCGGACGGACTTCTTTCTCAGCGAGGAAGTCACCTGCCTGGCACCTTCGGGCACTGAAGTTCACGTGGGCGTTTACGGCATGGCTGAGCGCCATCATGCCGAGCTCCAACAGCGGCGAGATGACCTGCCGAGGCTAGCTCGCTATATCAAGGAGCAGCGTCTGTTCGCCGCGGTGAACCATCCTTTCTCCGCCCTGACAGGCCGGCGCCAGGCGGAAGATTTCGAATGCTTTTCGGCCTTTCAGGCCTTGGAGGTGCTGAACGCCCATCTCACCCGGACCCACAACCGGCACGCCCGGCAGCTCGCGGAGCGCAACTTCCAGGTAGGGGTGGGCGGCAGCGACGCCCACACCGTGGCCTCAGCCGGCTCAGCATGGACTGAGGTTTCTGGCGCCCGGAGTC
>DATDGR010000047.1:0-12182 GCA_036521995.1 Terriglobia bacterium
GCAGTCGTTGACGGCCGCGCTGGCCGGCGTCTGGGGCTCGCCGGCGTTCTGGCTGAACAACATTTATTACAGCGCGAAGAAGGACTATATTAAGGAATTCCGGGTGTACCAGGATCTGCTGTCTACCAGCCCGATTGCGCAGAGCGCCAACAGCCTGGGTTACCCGGGCTCCATACCGTCCGTTTCCGCTAACGGCGCGACCAACGGCATCCTCTGGCTCATTGACTCCAGTGCCTTCGGGGACGGCAGACCCGATATCCTGTACGCCTTCGACGCGGCCAATGTCTCGCGTGAGCTTTACGACAGCACCCAGGCCGGGACGCGTGATCAGGCCGGCCCGGCAGTGAAATATAACCCCCCGACCGTGGCCAACGGCAAGGTTTACTTGGGAACCAACGGCGAGGTGGATGTTTATGGGCTTCTGCCTTAGCCTGGCAACTAATGATAGGCTCAGGTTTGGGTTCCCCAGTTTAGTGTGAGAGTCCATGTCTCACAGCCGGAGCTCGACGAAGGCAAAGCTGAGGTTACCTGGGTCACCGCGCACCAACTGCGAAAACCGCCGGGCCATAGAAGTCAGACTCTTACGCCTCGGCGAAACTGTTTGATGATCTGATCCAGCTCAGGCCACGGGACGAAAATCCTCCCGCCAATCTTGAGAGAGAACACCCTTCCGCACTGCACCCAGCGGTAGAACGTCGAACGGCACACGTTGACACCCGTTCGCCGTTCCAGGATGCGCCAGGCGTTGTAAGGCGTCAGCAACGGCGTTCCCAGGGGACCCGTGGCGCGAGAGAACAGAGGTTCTGGGCTTTCATCCGGAAGCCAAGCTCCAACTACAGGACTCATAGTCAACCCTCGTCAAACATGTTCCAGAGATCCGGAATCTGGGGCTGCGGCACGCTGGGACTCGAAGTCCGGGCAGGTGCCGCGTCGCGGCCAGATTTCAGACGCCTCTGGAAATGTCTCGACCGGGAGCGGCCTCCGGGGGCCCCGGACGTTGTCTGTTACTGCTGCTCGTTCAAGAATCGCTCCCGTTCCGCCATCAAGCGGCGGCGGTCAACTCCCCGCTTGTCAGCACGATCCAGTTCGTCAGCTTTAGCGGGGCCGAACTTGCCCCGGGCAACCAGCGCCGACGAGGGCTGGTACGAGCTGTACAAGGCAGGTTCCTGCCGCTGGCGCAGATGGTTCAGGCATCGGCCCTCCGCCCGGGCGCCGCCGGAAAGACACAGCCTTTCTCCACACAGCGCCCGGGCAAAGTCGGCATCACCGCCTTGGGTTTGATCTTGGGAGGAAGCACGACTTGACCGGGTGGGGCGGCCATTCCCGGCAAAGGCAAAATCATTTGCGTGGGGCTCAGTGGCGCGCGCAGAACCAGAAACGAATTTGAAGGTTCACGTTCATCAGGGTTGTGTCGTGTGGCTCCCATGGGAAGGCTCCTCTTGAGAATTGCAAAAAGGTGACAAGGCTGCTCGTAGCGGCGGTCGGCGACCGTCTTGTTGTTCGGCGCTCACCAAACGCCGCCGCAAGAAAAAACTGTCACGGCGCTTTGCAGACGTCCTTAAAAGAGAAATGGAGAGAATAGCAACGCCCGTGCGTTCCCCGAAGCACCTGGCAGAAGTCTTGAGGATGCCTGATAGTGTCAAGGCGAGGCGAGGCGCTCCGGAGATGAAGAAGGCCAGCGCCACCAGAGATCGTGTCGACCCGGAGGACAAGGGCCTTCCAGCGCGTAGGCTATTTTGATGACAATTATTTTGAATTATCTGCTTGCATTCTAGCCTACGCTTTGATAAATAGGGGGACGAGATGCTAACCCGGCCATGACATCTCGTCGGGGCACCCGAGCTCCTTCGCCGTTGGAACCCGTCCGGAATTCGGGCCGGATACGGCCTCCGGACCCCTTCTCCCGGAAGCGAGTTTGCCGGCTCCCACCGTGGGGTGCAAGGGCGGGCGAAGTTGAGCGCCGGGCGCCAGGCAGGCTCCAGGGTGGCTGGGGCCGGGCGTGGTAATAAGCCGCAAACCGGACGATTTATGACATTTTCTTCGAAATTGGAGCCGGGGCTCGGGGACTGCCCCAAGTGCGCAGAGCACGCCGCCAGCGAGGGGATCGCGGCACCCTATGCCATGCTGGTAGTTAACGGCTAAGTAATGAGCATGGCCCAAAAAAATGGTCCTCAAATCGAAGGACCAGGGGACCTGTTCTACGCCCCGCCTCTCATACTCCGGGAACCCTACGTCCGGAGGTCGAGCCGGGTGTAAGCTACACTCCCGAAGGCCGAGGCTCGACAACTATCTCGGCTCTCAGCAGTGAACTCCGAAGATAGCCTAAACAGCTAGCAAAAGTCAAGTCTTTTTTGAGAGGAGTGGAATATGGCTAAGCTGGATGCCGCCAAGATCATCCGCAAGGTCAGGACCCGCCTGGGTGTCAGTCAAGAGGGCCTTTCGCGGCGCCTCAACGCGACCAAGGGCGCAGTGCAGCACTGGGAACGGGGCCGGAATCATCCGGACCTGGCCCGCCTCATGGCATTGCGCAACATCTGCCCGCCCGGACCGGAGCGCAAAACGTTGGACGCTCTGATCAAGGAGACGCAAGGCCGGATTGCGATGCCCGCGGGCGACTTGTATCCGGGTGGCGGCGGGAGTTCACTGCTGCAGAAGGAGAATGGCAGGCTGCGCAGTCAGATCACGCGGCTCGATGCCACGCTCCAGAAAAAGGGCGAACAGCTCCGCATTCTCGAGGACTTGGTTTCGGAACTTCAGAAACAGAACGCTGAGTTGAAGGGTTCCAAGGCCGGCGGGTAGGATGACGAGTCCTCGGCTGGAGTCACTTTGATGGAGCGCCCCCAATACCGGCAGGGGCACGGCCGTCTCGTCAGCCGTTGCGATCTCCCGCCGCTAGCCTCTGCAACAACTCAGGTAGCTGGTGAGTGAAGGCTGAGCGCGCCAGGACTTGGTCGCAGCCGGCGGCCCGAGCCGCCGCGATTGTGTCTGCGGCTACGTGTGAGGCGAATCCGACGATCGGCACCGGCCGGGTCTGCGGGTCAGCCTTGAGCGTCCGGATTAGGTCGACAGCCCGAGGCGAATTCAAATCGAGAATGACGGCTTCTGCGCCGCCCCGGACCAGGCGTTCCGCGAGAGCGGCCGGGAGTTTGGCGGTGGCCACGATTTCTGTCGCCACGCCAGCCCGCCGGGCCGTGTCCCGGATTCTTGCCGAAAAGAAGAGATCGTCGACCGCCGCAATGAGGCTCAAGCCATCGTCCTTCTAGGCCATGTTGCCGACGCGCCTCGGCCCGGCAACCGCCAACTCTCCATTCTAAACTACCAGGGTTCTGCGCTGCTGGCGAACTCCAGCTCGGTTCGCCTGTGATTCCACAGAGGCGCATGAAAAAATGGGCCTCCGGCACCCAGCGCAGAGTCGGTAGTTTGACAACCGAGTCAGCGACCGCCAGGCGGTTGGCGTGGCCGGCAAAGCGAGGATGACCTCAGGAATCGTCAATCACTGAAATTCGGAAGAGCTGAAAAAATTGGTAGGCCGAGGCGATAGTGGTATAGTGTCGCCGTTTTTGGGCAAGATCTGAGACGAGGTCAAAGTCATGCGTCACGGGACGGCGGTCGTGTTCTCGATGAGCCTCCTCGCAATGCTTGACGCTTGCGGCGCGGCGGCTCGAGGAGATGCCCCGGCGAAGGTCAAGCTCGCCAGCCACACGGCGACGGGCGCGGAATCCCAAGCTTCAGCGGCCGGATCGAAAGCTCTGTCAGTTCGGGTGGTCGCTTATCAGATCGACGCCCGGCTCGATTCGGCCAAAAAGACGATTGAGGCTACCGAGACCCTCACCTACCACAATCTGACCGGGCAGCCCTTGCAGACCTTCCCGTTTCATCTCTACCTGAACGCTTTCCAGCCGAAGTCCACCTTCATGACCGAGGTGCGCGGGGGCGGGACGCGCGGTACCGGCTCGGAGGCGGACTGGGATCCGAAGCATTACGCAGCCATCGAGGTCCAATCGCTGGCGGTGGACGGCATGGGCGACCTGACACAGCAGATGCAATTCATCCAGCCGGACGACCACAATCCGGACGATCACACCGTTTTTCAGGTAACGCTGCCCCGGCCTGTTCCACCCAATGCGGACGTCATTTTCAGGATGGCATTCCACGATCAACTTCCCGAGGTGGTCGAACGCACCGGCTACAAGCGCGACTTCTTTATGGTGGGGCAGTGGTTTCCCAAGGTCGGAGTCTGGTGGCACGGAGCCTGGAATTGCCATCAATTCCATGCCACCACCGAGTTCTTTGCTGACTTCGGGACCTTCGACGTGAAGGTCACTGCGCCACGCAGTTTCATCCTGGGAGCCGCCGGGGATGAGGTCTCTGCGGAAGATAACCCAGACGGTACGCGCACGGTGGCCTACCACGGGGAAGACACCCACGATTTCTCTTGGACCGCGAGTCCGGATTTCACCGACGTGGAGGACTCTTGGATTGGCAGCGCGGGTCCGGTGAAGATCCACCTGCTGATGTCTCCAGGGCACCTCCGGCAGACCGGACGTTATCTCCAGTCGCTCAAGGGTACGCTCGGTTACTTCGACCACTGGTATGGCGTCTACCCGTACGATCGCATTACGGTGGTCGATCCGCCGGAGGGTGCGCTCGACGCCGGCGGAATGGAGTATCCGACCCTTATTACCGGTGGTGCGAACTGGTGGGAGCCGCGCGGGCTGCGCGAGACCGAAGTTGTGACCGAGCACGAGTTCGGACACCAGTATTGGTATGGCATGGTGGCCACCAACGAGTTCGAAGAGGCGTGGCTGGACGAAGGCATCAACAGCTATACGGAGGTCAAGATCATGGCGGCCCTGTACGGCCAGGGCCGGTCGCTGATTGACCTTTGGGGTGCGACGGCGGATGACGCCGGCGAGCAACGGCTTTCCTATCTCGACACCCCTGACGCCGATCCTTTGACGCGCTTCGCCTATCAATTCATGGGTTCTACCTCTTACGGGGGCACGACCTATGGCAAGACCGCCACTGTCCTGCTCACCCTCGAAGGAATCATCGGTGAACAAACCCTACGTAACGCCCTCCACACCTATTTTGAACGCTATAAGTTCACTCATCCCACCGGGACCGATTTCCTAAAGACAATCGAAGATGCCTCCGGCCAGGATCTGAGCTGGTATTTCAATCAGGCGGTCTCAGGCACCAACGTGCTCGATTACGAGGTGCTTGGCATCCGGTCGGATCGCGCCGACTGGTATCAGAAGAATCCACCGCCGGAGAAGACGGGTCAGACGTTGTATCGCGACACGGTGCTGATCCATCGCAAAGGCGACTTCATCTTTCCAACTGAGACCGCCGTGCGCTTCGACAACGGTGAAACCGTCCGCGAAAGATGGGACGGGCGCGACCGCTGGGTGAGGTACACCTACCTCAAGAAAGCGAAGGTCGTCTCGGCTGAAGTCGATCCTGATCACAAGGTCGGGCTTGATAAGGATTTTTTCAACAATAGCCAGACGGCAGTAGCACACACAGGCGCGACACACAAGCTTGAGACCTACGCGTTTTTCGTGACGCAGCTCTTCTTCCAGCTTCTAGCGTGGCTCGTGTGACGAGGGTTGAAAAGGGGCGTATTGTGCTCAGAGCCGGATGGGGTCTCCTGTGGCGCAGACAACGCGTGTTGTGGTGGGTCTATTTCATCAGCCTGGCACTGGCGTTTTTCGCGACGCAGCCGCTGGTGGCGACCATCGGACCCATTCTCAACCATAGCCTGGCCGCCGATCGGCTTTATCACGCGTTCGACGTCGCGACCTTTATTGAGCTTCTCTCTCGGCCGGAGGTCAAGCTTCAGGCCTCGGCGATGGCAGCGCTCCTTTCGCTCGAGTTTACGCCTCAGACCGCAGGGCTGGCACCGCTGCTTTTGGGCGTGGTATTTCTCGTGCTCATGCTGCTTTTCCTGGGCGGCATTCTCAAGGTCTACAACGAAGATCGTTCTCTTACCACGGGCGAGTTCTTCGGCGCCGGCGGTGGCTACTTTTGGCGCTTTTTCCGACTGCTGATCTTTCTGCTGATCGCACTGGCCCCTGTGAGGCTCATCAACCTGGGTTTCGGGGCCTGGTCGGACAGCCTGGCCAATCGTTTGGCGCCGCCGGCCCCCAGCGTGGTTGTGAACCTCGCGGGAAAGCTGGTGGTCCTCTTTCTGCTGATGGCTGTCCGTTTGTGGTTTGACATGGCGGAGGTTCAGACCGTGGCCGAGGATGAGTACGCCATGCGCCGATCGATTGTCGGCGCCGGCCGGCTCACGTGGCGCAATTTTGGCGCTCTCTTCTGGATTTACCTCCGGCCCAGTCTGCTGGCTTGGATCGGTACGGCGCTGGCGTTTTGGGCGTGGGTCCGACTGGTGCCGCACCAGGCCGTGGTCGCGTCTCTGGTGCTCAGCCAGGCCGTGATTTTTCTGTGGATTCTCACCCGTTTCTGGCAGCGATCGGCTGAGGTTCTGTGGTACCAGCAGCACGCTGCCTCGCCCGAAGTGTTCGTTGAACCCGCGCCACTTCCGCGAGAGTCGATGGAGGCACCGCCACGTCCCGAAGTGCCGCCTGCGGAGGTCTCACTTTAGCCTCAATCGGATCCCTTGCATTCAGTTGTGTCGCAGCGCGACCATCGGATCAACGCGCGTCGCGCGGCGGGCCGGTATATAACAGGCCGTCGCTGCGACGGCGGCGAGCACGACACTCACCACGGCCAGGGTCCAGGGGTCGCGCGGACTGACGCCGAACAGGAGGCTAGCTACCAAACGCGTGAGACCCAGCGCTCCCAGAACTCCGATTCCCAGGCCTATCGCCGCGAGAGACATCCCGCTTTTCAGTACCAGGCAAAGCTGATCCCAGCGGCGTGCGCCCAAGGCCGCCCGCACGCCCATTTCGTGCGTGCGCTGCGCCACCGAATAGGAGATCACTCCATAGATTCCGATAGCGGCCAGCAAGAGCGCGAGGCCAGCGAATCCGCTTAACAGTGCAACCCGAAAGCGATTCCCGCCCAGAGACTCTGACTTGATCTCGTCCAGTGTCTTGATGCTGTCCAGCGCCTGATTTTTGTTGAGCTGCCAGATGGCTGCCTGGATGGACTTCACCAAGCGGGCCGGATCCATGGCTCCACGCACTACCAGCGCCGTTTCGGTGGTTGGACTCTGCTTGTAAGAAACGTAGACGCTGGGGCTCCTATCGTCCTCGAGGGCCGTGCGCTCGTTCGCCACCACGCCCACGACCTGCCAGGGTATCTCCGGACCGAGAGCCGGCTGGCCCGGAATGAGCTGCTGGATCAAAATTCGCTTGCCCATGGGGTCTTCGCCTTTGAAGTAGCGATTCGCCATAATCTGGTTGATGACAATCACGGGGAGCGTCCCGTTTGTATCGGTGTCGGCCAGCCAGCGTCCCTTCAGCAACCGCAACCGCAAGGCAGAGAGATAAGACGAGCTTACTCGCTTGTAGTTGGCGGATGGACGGCTCGCAATATCAATAAACGGGTGACCTTCGATCTGGAAGGGCATGCCCTCACTCCAGCCTTCAAGGGGAAGGTCCGAAGTGGTGGCGGCCGCGGCCACGCCCGGCAGCGCCTCAAGCCTCTCCCTGACCTGGTCGAGGTAGCTGATGATTCGCGGACCGTCGGGATACTGGGCCGACGTCATGGGCATCCACATCGTGATCACGTTGGTGCTGTCAAAGCCCGGATCAACCTGCTGCAAGCGGTAGAGGCTGCGCATCAGGAGCGCCGCCCCGGAAAGCAGAACGAACGCCAGCGCGATCTCCGCCACCACCAGCGCGTTGCGAACCCGCGTCCCGCGCGCACCCGATGTGGCTCCGCGCCCGCCCTCTTTGAGCGATCCCACCAGGTCCGCGCCGGCGGCGTGGATGGCGGGAGCGATTCCGAAAAGGATTCCGGTGGCAATCACAATCACTGCCGTGAACAGCAGCACGCGCCCCTCGAGCTGAACGTCAGCTTCAACAGGCAAGAGAGGTGGTATCCAAGCTTTGAACGCCTTCATGAGCCCGTAGCCCATTGCAACGCCACCAAGTCCTCCGAACCCGGCCAGCAGAACGCTCTCGGTGAGGAACTGGCGTACCAGGCGTCCGCGGCTGGCACCGAGCGCCGACCTCACCGCTACCTCGCGCTCGCGCCCCGCGCCGCGCACCAGCAGGAGATTGGCGAGATTGACGCAGCCGATCAGCAGGACCGCTCCTACAGCCGCGAAAAGCACCCAAAGGGATCGCCGCAGGCTGTCATCCACGAAGATGTCCTGGAACCGGTCAATCGTCGCGCTCCAGCCCTTGTTGGACTGAGGATAGTCATGCTCAATGCGCGCTGCGATGGATTTCATCTGTTCTCGCGCCTGCTGCAGCGTGACGCCGGGTTTGAGCCTCGCGAAGGAGATCATCCAGTGATAGTCGCGCGTCATGTCCTTGGGTTCGAAAGCCAGTGGTATCCAAAGAAGGTCCCTGATACGGTCGAAAACTCCCGGCGGCATCACCCCGATAACTAAGTACGGTTTGTTGTTAAGGCTGAGGGTGCGGCCGATGATGCCCGGGTCGGCGCCGAACCGGCTCTCCCAGATCCTGTGACTGAGAACCACCACCTGGTTTTTTCCAGGCTGATCCTCATCGGGCGCGAAGGTGCGGCCTAGCATCGGTCTTACGCCCCAAAATATCGAAGAATGACGCCGATTCGCGCGCCCCCTGGATCTGCTCCGGCCGGTCGCCTCCGGTCAGCGTCACGGAGCCTCCAGTCTCAGCCTCGATCGCGCTGAAGACTGTGTTCTCGCGCTTCCAGTCCAGAAAGTTGAGGGTCGATATGGCGTTGCGTTCTCCGTCCGGTGGCTTCTCCCATACCATGACAATCTGTTCAGGGTGCGGATAGGGGAGCGGCCTCAGCAGCACCGCATCCACGAAGCTGAACATGGCGGTGTTGGCGCCGATGCCGAGCGCCAGAGTCAGGATGGCGACTATCGTGAAACCCGGACTGGTCCGGATCAGGCGAAGAGCAAAACCAAGGTCTTTGAATAGTTGGTCCATGAGCGCCTCTCTCGAAAGTCTCTGCGAACGTCAGATTGCGCGGGGCGCGATCCGCCCGCCGGTTTCCAGAACTGCGGCCGCGTTTCCTACCCTGCTTGGATGCCTGCTTTCCGCATTCGTCATCCTCCGGAACTCGGGCGCCGCTCTACCCCTGTAGTGTTACACTCTGTAACATAGAGGCGCGCTGTCGTCAATACAAATCTGGTTTGAAATGGTCGGGTTGGTGTCAACAGGAGGGACTTGTGGGCAGTGGGCCAGTTTCAAAGCCATCGCATCCTTTAGGACCCTTAGTTGCTCGGAATGAAGCGCCGAACAATGTGTCCCTCGGCGTCAAGAAAATTCAGACTTGCCGTTCCATCTGCAGTGACCTCCATCACGACGCGCTTTCTGCCATTGGCGTCCATCAGCGACACAACCGCTGCGTCATCCTCTCCGCGTCCCACCCAGATTCGGCGGTTCCTTGAATGGTTCTTTGGTTCGTTCACCGCGAGTCCCACAATGCGGTTGTCCTTATCCTCCACGCCGGCAAGCTGCAGAAGTTGCTGGCTCTCGCCGTATGGGTCGAAGGAGAGGCTGGCACCTGAATTTATGATCTCGCCCTTTTCGTTGCGATGACCGCCAAAAATCAAGCCGCCATTTTCTGTACCCTCATCGTTGTAGAAGAGCATTCCGGCCTCCGGCCTGTCTACTTTGGGAAATTCCTTACCCTTAATGATGATTCCGGGCATCCGGTCACGATCGGAGATCACCATTCGCAAAGTCCCGTCCGGCTCGACGACGTCAATGCGGTGAACTTGGATCTCGTCGTAACCCTCAATGTGGTCAGACTTTGCACCCATTAGGAACGCCATGCCGAATGCTGTACTCATGAGAGCAGAGTAGGTGATCAAAGCCCTCTGGACAGAGAGTTTCATATACGCCTCCCGAAACTTGTAGGTTTACACACATGCGCGTAGTCCTGAGGGGGGTCGGTCTCACGAGCCTGTCCCCAAGGCGGCGGCCGAGCCCGGTTCCGGCCTGGCCCCCTCCCCGGCCAGTCTCATTGACCGGGAGATCTAATTTTCGCATCTCTTGATTCCAAATAACATCGTGGCTCTGTTCCGAAGCGTGCCCAAAAATCGCCCCAGTCCTCCGCAAACCCAACCCGCCACCGCGCCGGCCATCCAGGCGGCCCGATTGAGCACCACCGCCGGCCCAAGATCGGGCCGCTCCCGCCGGCGCCGCACCCAGAATTTCAGATAGACACCGTCGTAACCCAGGTCGATGCGGTGGCCCGCGCGATCCAGAACCCGCTTCGCGCTCGCCTTCACCAAGTACCTTGGCCGCCCGGTACTTCCGAGCCGCCTCGGCACCCGCAGCAGGCACCACACCGAGCACTGCGTGGGCGGACGCCGAACGGGACCTCCGGCCGGGCGCCCGCCCAACGGCCGGTCTGGCCGCCATCGGTGTTTGCGCGCCAGCGAGCACCAGGCCTGGCGCGCCACCGCCTCCACCTCCTGCCATTCGGGCTTGCCGACCGGTCCGACGGCGTCGCGGATCAAGGCGTAGATCCAGTCGTAGAGCGCCACTTCCTCCTGACCGGCCACCAGACGGCTGCGAAACAACTTGGACGAAGCGCAGCGTCCGTGCCGGAGCGCGTTGAGAGCCACGCGGCACTTGCCCCGATAGGATCGGGGTTCGGTGGACCTTCGGGCGTTGGCGCGATTAGCGGCCAGCTTGGCGGCAGTAAGGGCAGGGGATTTGACGATGGGCATGGGACTCTCCTTCAGGGCCTTCAATATGGGCCTTCCAGGGCCTTTTGGGGTGGCGCCTACGTCGTCTTGTGGTGCAGGCGCGGCCCGGCACGGCCGGGCAAGGTGATGATGCGGCGCGGGGGGTTAGGCGCTCAAGTCAAGCGTGGGTCAATTGCGGGTCAACGATTGGGGATCACCGTCAGATTGGGATTGGTAGCCTCGACGAGTGCTTTTCTCGTCGTGGGCTCTTGCGGGTGCACGCGGAAACAAAGGCCCACGGCGAGAGACGACGCTCGCCGTGGCTACCGGCGCGTGTTATTGCAGTTCCGGTTTCCGGCAGCAACGCCGTGAAACCAACCGCCGCGGACTCGAGGAAACCATTCAGACCGACGATTGTCGGTCATTGCCAATCATCAATCTTCACAGTGGTGGTGCTCAGCTCATGGACCATCCCGACAAGCGCGGTGACATTTTCGTAGGCTGTATCCGGCAGAATGCCGTGGCCAAGATTGAAGATGTGACCGGGGCGACGCCGGGCCTGGCGAAGAATGCGCTCGACGCGAGGACGGATGGCGTCCGGGCCGGCGAGCAGCACACTCGGGTCGAGGTTGCCCTGTACGCTGACGTCGTGGCCGACCCGCTGCCAGGCGGCGTCGAGTTCGACGTGAAAGTCGAGGCCAATCACGTTTCCGCCTGCCTCGCGCATCAGCTCCAGCAGGGTTCCGGTACCCGTCCCGAAGTGGATCAGCGGAAAGTCGCGGGGCAAGGCCTCGAAGAGGCCTCGGCTCCAGGGCAACACGAACTCGCGGTAGTCGGCGGGACCCAGGCACCCCACCCAGGTATCGAAGATTTGCACGGCCTGGACTCCGGCCGCGATCTGTCCCCTGATGTAGGCCGCCAGATTCTTCGTAAGATGCGCCATCAGAGCCCGCCAGGCGCCGGGGTCCGAGTACATGAACGCCTTGGTTCGGGGGTAGCCGCGCGAGCCCCCACCCTCGATCAAGTACGAGGCGAGGGTAAAAGGCGCAGCCGCAAAGCCGAGCAGGGGCAGATCCTGCCTGAGCGCAGCGCGCGTGCGGCGGATGCCCTCGAAGACATAGCCTAGGTCTTGAGGCTCGACTTCCCTCAGCCGGCTGACGTCTTCCGAGGAGCGAATCGCGGGTCGCACTCTCGGGCCCTCGCCCTTTTCGTAGTCAAGGCCAAAGCCCAACGGTTCGACGATCAGCAACAGGTCAGCAAAGAGAATGGCCGCGTCCACGCCCAGGCGCTCCGCAGCATTCACCGTGATCTCGGCCACCAGGTCGGGATTCTTGCACAGGTCGAGAAAGGGGACGCGGGCGCGCAGTTCGCGATACTCCTTCATGTAGCGTCCCGCCTGGCGCATCAGCCA
>DATDGR010000048.1:0-6482 GCA_036521995.1 Terriglobia bacterium
AGATGCAGGAACAACTGCAGAAGCAGCTGGACGACTTGGTGGTCGAGGCTTCGGCAGGCGGAGGCATGGTAGTGGTCAAGATGAACGGCCAGAAGCAGCTTGTGACCGTGCACATTGACCCCGAAATCTACGCCAGTAAAGATGTCGACATGTTGCAGGATTTGGTTTTGACCGCGGTAAATGAGGCGACCCGCCGAGTGGACGAGCAGCTGGCGAGCCGCATGGGCAACCTGGCCGGCGGCCTGAGTCTTCCCGGACTGACCTAGGCTACACCGTTAGCTTGGCGCGGCGCCGATGGCCGCGGCCGGCCCGCTCACCCCAAGAGGCGGGCTCCTCCTGACATCGCAAGGCACTGCGGCGCGTGGGCTGCCGTCTGCCCGAACGCGAGGCGTTTCATGAAGGATTTTCCCGAGCCTTTGGCCCGGTTGATCGAGGAACTCAAGCGATTGCCCGGCCTCGGGCAAAAGTCGGCCCAGCGGATCGCCTTTCACCTGGAGCGCGGACCCCGCGAGGACGTGGAACGCTTGGCAGCCGCGCTCATTGATGCCAAGGATAAGCTCCGGCTTTGCGCCATCTGCAACAATCTGGCGGATTCAGACGCCTGTCCCTTCTGCTCCGACCCGAGCCGGGACTCCTCCGTGGTTTGCGTGGTGGAAACACCCTATAACGCCGTCTCCATTGAGAAAACCCGCGAGTTTCGCGGGCTCTATCACGTGCTGCACGGAAGCCTGTCGCCCTTACAGGGCATCGGACCCGAGCAACTCAAGCTGAAGAGCCTGATCGACAGGCTCAAGGACGGTAAGGTTCGCGAACTGATTGTGGCCACGAACCCTAACGTGGAGGGCGAAGCCACGGCCGTCTACCTGTCGAAGCTGATCAAACCGCTGGGAGTGAAGGTGACGAGGATCGCCATGGGCATTCCTGTAGGATCAGAGTTGGAATTCGCCGACGAGATCACGATGGTGAAGTCGATCGAAGGCCGCCGGGAGATTTGAGGCGGCGGTTTCCAACTTTGAGTGAAAGGATAAGGGCAGTCAAACCCATCTGCTCTCGATTCTGGGGGTGGCACATAGGGTCGATCCATGATGGAGCGGCGGCGAACCGAACGCGTCTTCCTGCAAATCCCCATTAGTGTGCAGGGGCAGGACCAGAGCGGCAATCTCTTTGCAGAACGAACGTCGACGATCGAAGTCAATCGAAACGGAGCTCGCGTCGGGCTAAAGAACTCTCTGCGGGTCGGGGACGAAGTCCGGGTCACGAACCTCGCCACAAGCTCGGCAGCCCTGTTTCGTGTCGCCGTCCAGTGCCCGCAAAACTACGGCGATTCGACGGAGTGGGGCCTGGCGCTCTCGACTTCGATGTCGGAACTAATGACCGACTTCTGGGGAGTCACCTTCGAGGACTTACCGGAGGCGGCCCAACCCCATATCTCCGCCTTGCTCGTCTGCCAGGTGTGCGGCCGTCAGGAACTGGTGACGATTTCCCACCTCGAATACGACGTCTTACGCCACGAACTCGTTCTTCCGCGAATCTGTCAGAAGTGTCGAACAGCCACCGATTGGGAGCCCGCAGACCTTGGGCTCCCGCCTGAGCGCTCCGGCGCGGCGGGCGAGCCTGAACCAGCGAGCACTCCGCCGGACAGCCGTACGGCCCCGAGAGGTGCCCGGACAGGCGACGTCAGTCTGCTTGAGGTGTCATCTTGGAACCAGTCTGCGGAGTAGCCCACCGACCTTGGGCGCCCAACCGAATCGATCGCTTCCCCAGCTCAGGAAGACAGCAGGTCAAGCGCGTCCAAGGAATCTGGGCCCACGCCTCTAACCGCGTCCGACGCAGAGCTGGCTCGGGTTTTGGCCGACCACGAGGCCCCTGGGTCCCGCGAGCACATCCGTGATGGCCCAGAGTCCAGACTTGGGCGATAAGGGCGCGGACCTAACCTTGCCTGTGGAACCTGCCGCCCAAGGGGCCGAGCGGCGCGGGGCCCGCCGGGTGCCGGTCCGGGTTCCCATTCTAATGATGGTCCCGAACGGTGCCACTGAGGAAACGTTCACCCGAGATGTCTCCAAGACGGGACTAAGCTTCCCGACGACTCTTGACATCAGCCAAGGTGACTCCATCGAGGTCATCGTGGGACATGGGGTGGTCGCTCACCCCATGAGGCAGCGCGCTCGTGTGGCCAGGCGGATTCCGGAAACTCGGGGGTTGAAGGCGCTGGTCGGGGCCCAGTTCACCGGGCCTCAGGAATAGATGGCGCAAAACCTGCCGGCGGAGAAAGAAGGCATAGCTAGATTGAGAGACTGCCCTGAACCGACCTGCGGCTCCCCGCCGCTTCCGGTGTAGGCCCGAGGGTGAACCAGCCGAGAGCGTCAGCCGGCCAACTTGCCAATCAGACTGAACAGCGGCAAGTACATGGAGATGACAATGCCGCCGACCACGCCGCCGAGGACCACGATGATGGCCGGCTCCATGGCCGCTAGCAGGTCCGCGACCGCCACGTCCACCTCCTCTTCATAGAACTCCGCCACCTTCTGCAACATGGAGTCCAGTGCCCCGGTCTGCTCACCCACTCCAACCATCAGCACCACGATATTGGGGAAGACGCCGCTGCGCCGCATCGGGTCCGCAATATTGTGACCCGCCTCGACCTCAGCCCGAACGCTGGTGATCGCCTTCTCAACCACAGCGTTGCCTGCAGTGCGGGCCGTGATGTCCAAAGACTCCAGCATGGGCACGCCGCCCGTAATCAGAGTCGAGAGCGTGCGGGAAAACCGGGCCATAGCAATCTTGCGCATGAGCACGCCGAGCACCGGGATCTTCAGAATGAGGGCGTCGATCCGCTCCCGCCCTTTGGGCGTGGCGTAATACCGTTTCAACACAAACACTCCGGCCACGGCGCCCACGATGATGATCCATGCAAACTGGGCCACAATATGGCTCAAAGCAATCACGAACCGGGTGGGAAGAGGCATGGTGGCATCGAGGCCCGCAAACAAGGTGGCGAAGATGGGCACCACTTTCCACAGCAGCATAATGATCACGCCCATCGCAATCACCAGCACGGCAATCGGGTAAATAAGGGCCGATTTCACCGCCGCCTTTAGCTTGACGGCCTTTTCAATATACGCGGCCAAGCGCTGCAGAACGCCTTCCAGAATGCCACCGGTCTCTCCCGCCTCCAACATGTTGGTGTAAAGCGGATCGAAGACCCTGGGATGCTGCTGAAAGGAGCTCGACAGCGTGGCGCCGCCCTCCACCGAACTACAGGCCTTCGCCAGGACTTCCCCGAAGCCTTTGTTATCCTGTTGCCCAGCCAGAATCTCCAGTGCCTGGATCAGGGGGAGACCCCCTGAAGAGATCATCACGGCGAACTGCCGAGTGAAGATCGCCAGCTCTTTCGGCTTGACACTGACCCCGCCGATACCGAGGCGGGCGAGGAATCCCTCCTTCTGCGCTGTCGCGCCAACCGGACCAGACAAGACGGGGCCTTGACCCGCAGATTTCGCCGGGGAGAGCGCGAAAGACCTTGCTTGCAACTTGAACTCGCCATACCTCAAAACCTCTCGGGCTCGCCTGGAGCGGTCAGCCCCGAGCGGCCACCTTTCACACCCTCTGCGGCGCGCGGGAACCTTCCGGCCGCCCCAGCGGCCGGAGCTGCGGTCCCCGGTTCATCATCGAATCAAGCTCATCCACGTTGTGCGACCGCTGGCGGGCCACGTCGAGCGTGATTTGGCCCTGTTGATACAACCAGAGAAGGGACTGGTTGAAGGTCTGCATGCCATGCTTGTCCTGGCCCGACTGCATGGCCGAATAAACCTGATGGATCTTGTCCTCGCGGATCAGGTTGCGGATGCCGGCGTTCGGAATTAGGATTTCCATGGCCATGACCCGGCCGTTGCCGTCCGGTCGCGGCAACAACGACTGGCATAGCACGGCCTCGAGCACCAGCGCAAGCTGGGTGCGAATCTGCGACTGCTGGTGGGCTGGGAACACATCAATCACCCGGTTGATCGTGGAGGCGGCCGAATTGGTGTGCAGAGTGCCGAAAGTGAGGTGTCCGGTCTCGGCAATACGAAGCGCCGCTTCGACGGTCTCCAGATCGCGCATTTCACCGATCAAGACCACGTCCGGGTCTTCGCGCAAGGCAGCCCGGAGAGCGCTGCCAAACGAGGCAGTGTCGCTTCCCACTTCGCGCTGGTTGATCAAGCACTTCTTGTGGTCGTGAACAAACTCAATAGGATCTTCGATGGTGATGATATGGCCTTGGAGAGTCTGGTTGATGAGATCGATCATGGTGGCAAGCGTTGTCGACTTGCCGCTACCCGTCGGTCCTGTTACCAGGACCAGCCCGCGGGGCCGGCTGCAAAGCTTGCGTACCACCGGAGGCAGGCCCAGCTCCTCGAAACTCTTCGTGCCCCAGGGGATCAAGCGCAGAACCGCCCCCACGGCGCCGCGCTGGTTAAACAGATTGGCGCGAAACCGGCCCAGACCCTTGACCCCGAAGGAGAAGTCCAGCTCAAGGTCCTCCTCAAAACGGTGTTTCTGGGAGTCCATCAGCACGCTGTAGGCTAGCTGTTTGGTATCGGCGGGTCCAAGGACAGGAGTGTCTTCACAGATGACCATCTCGCCATGAATACGGATGCGAGGCGGAGTCCCGGCGCTGATGTGAAGGTCGGAGCCGCGCAGCTCCACCATGCGTTTCAACAGATCGGTTAAAGCAGGCACGGACATTATTAATGGCTCGCTTTCATTTCGACGTGAGCGAATGAAGATCGGCGGCTGGAATAGACTTCCCATTCCGGTCGAGCGTCTTCAATCAATTAACCACCAAGAATCAGTCCAGTAGACTGCCAAGAAGCGAAATGCCGCGGCGGAGTCTTTTCGCAACCCGCTGAACTAGAGCACGGTCTCCCGGACGACCTCTTCCACACTCGTCAATCCCGCCATCACCTTGATTAAACCGCTTCGCCGCAGGCTGATCATGCCCCCCTCGATCGCTTTGCGCCGGAGCTCGATGGCCGAGGCCCCCGTGAGGATCATCTCGCGAAGATCATCATCAATCTCCATCACCTCATAGAGTCCCACCCGCCCCTTGTAACCTCGCTCCAGGCAGGCGGGGCAGCCTTTGGCCGTGTAAATGGTTGCAGTACGGGCCTCATCCTGGGTAAAGCCGGCATCCACCATGGCTTTTCCCCCAGGATTTTCGGGTACTTTGCACTCCTGGCAGAGCCGCCGCACCAAGCGCTGGGCGCAGATCAGGTGTACCGAGGTTGCCACCAGAAAGGGTTCGATGCCCATGTTCATCAGGCGGGAGATGGTGGAGGGCGCGTCATTGGTGTGCAGTGTGGACAGCACCAGGTGGCCGGTGAGGGCCGCCTTGATGGCAATCTCCGCCGTCTCGAAGTCGCGAATCTCGCCCACCAGAATGATATTAGGGTCTTGACGCAGGAAAAGAGCGCAGGGCGGCGGCGAAATTCAGTCCGATCTGCTCCTTCATCTGCACCTGATTAATGCCGGGTAACTGAAATTCGACCGGATCCTCGGCCGTAATGATGTTGGTCTCAGGCTTGTTGAGCTGGGCGATGGAAGAATAAAGGGTGTTCGTCTTGCCGCTACCCGTTGGTCCGGTCACCAGCACCATGCCGTAGGGTTTGAAAATCGCCTTCTGAAACTGGCCAGAGACTCGGGCTCAAAGCCGAGCCTCGTCATATCGAGGCGCAGATTCTCTTTGTCGAGCAAGCGCATGACGATCTTCTCGCCGTGCAGAGTGGGCAGCACCGAGACGCGAAGGTCGAGCTGCTTCTTCTTGCCCTCGTGTTGCTGCTTGAGCATGATGCGGCCGTCCTGGGGCAGGCGTTTTTCGGCGATATCCAGCTTGGCCATGATCTTCACGCGACTGATCAAGGCGTCGCGCAGACGCAGCGGAGGGCTCATGACCTGCTGAAGAATGCCGTCCACCCGGAAGCGCACCCGGTACTCGCGCTCGTAAGGCTCCATATGGACGTCGCTGGCTCCGCGCTTGACGGCATCCGTCAGCACGTAGTTCACGAGGCGAATTACGGGCGCTTCTTCGGCGGCCTTCTCGAGGGCAGCCAGGTTCATCGTGCCGTCATCCTCGGCGTCCAGCTCGACGCTCTCTGCGCCCTCCTCGTCGATGAAGCCCACCAGGTCTTCAATCTGCTTCCTGCGCTCGTCCTCTTCCGCCGAGCCGTAGCTGCGCTCGATGGCTTCCAGAATTGCCCTTTCGGAAGCCAGCACAGGCTCGACGTTCAGACCGGTCATGAAGCGGATCTGATCGAGGGCCAGCATATCGGCCGGGTCCGCCATGGCCAGCTTCAGCGTGGCCCCTAGTACTTAGTGACATAAGAGACCGTCATAATGTATACTGGGAGCATGCGACACGCAACTCCCATTGATTTGACTCCCGAGGAGCGGCGAACTTTGGAAAGCTGGGTACGATCCTCCACCACGGAACAACGCATGGTTCT
>DATDGR010000049.1:0-9637 GCA_036521995.1 Terriglobia bacterium
ACATCCTCCACCGTCCCGCATCTTCGTCACGCCTACGAGATGAGCGAAGTACTTTTGGAGTAACCCATCGTTGGGTAACTCGGCGTAGACCTCGTAGGCCAGCACTTCGTTGCGTGATCCGTAGGTCATGCGCCGTCACGCCGCGCCTGTCTTATCGGCGCGCTCTTCGCGTAGTCGCTCGACTTCGGCGCTCTTGAACCCGGCCCGCTTGGCGGCGATGTCAACGGAACGGGCCACGGGATCGTCCGCATTTGCGGACGATTTCGGTCCCGGCTTGCGGTCTTTCGCCAGCAGCTCCTCTTCGATGGCCTTGCCGATTGCAGTGCGTTCGGTCTTCGTGAAGTCCTTGCGGAATTCGTTCTCGGCGTACTCGCCCGCAATGAGAGACTTCAGCTTGACAACGACACAGGGGATCCGCCCCCAGCCGAGGCTATCGCACGCCACCAGACGCCTCGCACCGTAGACCAACATAAAAAACTCGTCGATGCCGATCGGTTGCAGCAGGCCCATCTCGCGGATGTTCGCGGCGAGCGCATCCATGTCGCCCATATCGCGCCGGTGGCGGTCACCGATCCGGATCTTGGCGAGGGGAACGTCGATTACCTTCATTTATTCCTCAGCTTTCCCGTCCTACTGCACACTTTCCTCGGTCTCCTGGAATCCCGCAATCACCGGCAGCTCAACGGAACAAAAGCGCATCGTTCGGATGCCCAAAGACGTCCCGGCTACCAAGCCGCCGGGCGGGCACTACTACTGCACGCTCTCTTCGCTTTCCTTGAAAGCGGCGATCGCCGACAGCCCGACGTAGCGGTAGGCCGCCAGCTCGATCCGGTTGCTCGCCACCCCGCCGCGCATAGTCAGGCACGACAGGCCGAGGCGGCGCAGGACACTCATGGCAAACTCGCGCCCGGCCTCATCGGAATGTGCGCTCAGCGCCTGCCAGAAATCGTACAGGGCCACGAATCCGGAGACCAGC
Source organism: Terriglobia bacterium (assembly GCA_036521995.1). Classification (GTDB taxonomy): domain Bacteria; phylum Acidobacteriota; class Terriglobia; order UBA7540; family UBA7540; genus Gp13-AA77. The sequence goes on from DATDGR010000049.1 coordinate 977, forward strand.
ATGTCGGCCCCGTAGCGCTGATGGCTGATGACCTTCATCTGGGAAGTGTCCTCAGCCGGCGGTTCACTAGTGATGCCGAGCCGCGCCATCCCGCGCGTGATCTCATCCACGTTTTCGCCGAAAATGTCATCATGGCCGAGCATCCAGCAGAGGACGCTGAGCGCGCCGGATATGGAGGAGATCGACTGGCGGTCCACAATCGAGGCCAGAACGTTCAGGTCCTCAATCGCGGTTGACAGCACATCGTGCGCGTACTGTATCTCAGGCACCGTGCGCACCAGTTGGATATTTTCCTTGGTCATTCCCGTTCCTCCGGTCCCCGACTCTGGCTACAGCAATAGGGCCGCGATGGTCAAAAACGCCAACCCGGCCCCCAGAGGCTTGACCCCTCCCGGCGGATGCACGTCGAAAGCCGCAGCTAGGAAACACACCAGCGCACAAACCTGGCAAAAAATCCTTATGGCTTGCATCGTAAAACCTCCCTATTCCGCGGCGTCCGGTAAGAATATCCGCAACGACTTACGGCACGCCGGGCACAAGGCCGCCGGCATGTTGGCGCCCTTCTCCCGGCGCCGTTTCAAAGGCGACTCAGTCACCAGAGCGCCGCACCAGGCCAGGCGCCCGGTGCTCAACAAAACCAGATGCGGGATCCCGCGCAGGTCTCTGGCGAGCTCGATCAATGTCGCCGGCTCGCGTGCCAGCCGCTCTTTAATGTGATCCAGCTGCCGGGCGATATAATCTCTGTTCAGGCACGCACTGCAAATCTTTGACAGCGTGCTCGTTTTCGCCCCGCAGCGGACACATACATTCAAGTCGCTATAGAGATAGGCATTGTTCGTAGCCAGCGGGCCGGGCCTGCGACGGTTAGACATCTGGATAAAGCGCGATCAGCTTCTGGTGGCGCCGCGCCAACTCCTCCTGCGCCTCCGGCCGCGAATCCACTGCAGCGAGCAAGGGGAGGCCACTATCCACGCTGGCGGCCACTTCGGCGCGCGTGGCAAGCCGGCCCTCAAAAAACCAATAAACGTGCTCGGCCTCGAGTGGGCCGACCCGGATTAGAGCCCTGCCGGTGCCATCGTCGAAGAGATTGTAATGCCTGGTCATCCAGATGGCGGAGGCGCCCGGGTTGCGCTCAAGAGGGTTGCCGGGAGGAGGCTCGGCTCCTTCCAGGTCGCCATCCCGGCGCACCATATGCGGGCGCACCAGGAACGGACAGTTCTTCACACTCCACAGGGCGCAGTCCAGATGCGAGGGGGGCTCGCTGGTGGTCATGTTGATAATGCACATAGGCCCCAGGACAAACGCCAGGTAGGAACCCAGACGATTTCCGCAAACCCAGCAGCGCTTATTCCCGACAGCGTCTTCCCACTTGCGCGCATCGGCTACGCGAAATTCCGGTTCGCCATTCACCCAGCCCACGAAATACGGGACCGGGTAACCGCGAAAACGCGGCAGGCGCGCAATCCGCTCCGGCATCTGCGTCAGCTCGGGGCGTAAGTCAGGTATCGTTCCGGTCGGCATTTTGAGTGCTCCTGTCTACTGCGGCCGCGGCGAGAGCCCGCTCGGCCTGCTCCCGCGTATAACCGCGTTCGATCATGATGGCCAGCACCAGCGAACGGGGCACGCGCCAGGTGGCTTTGGCAGTGCCACCTCCCAGATTGATCATGCCCGTGCGGCCGCGGAAGATCTTGCGGACCTGCCCGTGGCCCACGCTCCACACTTGAGCGAGTTGCTGGAATGAAAATAACGGCTCAATACCGTTCAGGGCGATTGTCATATTACAGCCTTACGTATGGAATGAAAACGATGTTAAGGCCGGTTTTTGCGGATTGCAACCTATTTTTGCAGGATGCTTGGCGGGTTTGAGTTTAAAATCACATGGCGAGTTATCCAGATTATATAAGAATATATTACATGCTCTTATGACATCTTTATACTCTTATGACATGTGAGCTACCAGTTGCTCTCGCCAGAAACTGCCCCTATAATCGAATGGTCGTTTCGGACAACCAGGTAACTCGCGCTTCTGTGTTGCAGCGCGGCAAAAGTCCATATTTGCCGCGCTTTTTTCACGTTATGATCATAGCGTTGTGATCGACCGCCCCCTGATCACGCCCACTAACGGCATGCCCCATGCCGGCCCCGACACCCTCACCCTGCCTGATGCGAATCCCAATGCCACCAGCGTCGAAAACGACGATGGCACGGTGGATGTGTTTTTAGACGGTTTCCAGAAACCGAAACTGGCCGACCTGCCCTTTGGCTCCAACCTCGCCGAGCATCTGAGCGAACAGCAGTTGCAGGAGATTTCAAGTTCCCTGCAATTTGCCGTGGATGACGACAAAATGGCGCGACGCGACTGGGAAGACGCCCTCACCAAGGGCATGGACCTGCTCGGGATCAAAGACGAACAGCGCCAGACCCCCTGGCCGGGCGCCTGCGGCGTGGTCCATCCCATGGTGCTGGAGGCCGCGGTACGGTTTCAATCGAAATCCATCGTGCGCCTGTTTCCGGCCGAGGGACCGGCCGCGGTCAAGGTGATGGGCGAATCCAACACAGCCAAAATACAGCAGGCCAAGCGCGTGTCCGACGACCTGAATTTCTGGCTGACCGACCGCATGGTGGAATACCGCGACGAGACCGAGCAGCTGTTGTTCGCCCTGCCGGTGGATGGATCGGCCTTCAAGAAAGTCTATTACGACCCCCTGCTGAAACGGCCCTGCGCCAAGTTTGTGCCGGCCAACGATTTCCTGATGCCCTGGGGCTTCCCCAACCTCGAGACCTGCCCCCGGTACACCCACGTGATGCGCCAGGCCTATGGCGACGTCCGCGAGCTCCAGGCCATGGGCTTCTATCGCCAGGTGGCCTTGAGCAAGCGGCCCGTCGAGCAGGATCGCCTGGAGGAAAAGGTGAGCCGCCTGAGCGGCGTCTCCCCGTCCTACACGCACAACGAGCTGATCCCTCTGTGGGAGTCCCATATCGACCTCGATATCGAGGGACAGCAGCACCCCTACGTCGTCACCATGGACGCGGATTACTATCAGGTGCTCAGCATCTACCGCAACTGGCGCGAGAGCGATCCCGAATACAGAAAGGTCCTGTCGTTTGTGCACTACCGCTATGTGCCCTGGAAGGGCCCGTACGGCCTTGGATTGATCCATCTGATCGGCGGCATCGGGCATTCGACTACGTCGATCCTGCGGCAACTGGTGGACGCCGGCACCCTGAGCAATCTGCCGGGAGGCCTGAAGTCGCGCCAGCTGCGCATCCGCGGCGACAATGACCCGATCCAGCCGGGCGAGTTCCGGGACGTGGATGTGCCCGCCGGCAAGATCCTGGACAGCATCGCTTTCCTGCCCTATAAGGAACCTTCGGCCGTATTGTTCCAGCTCCTCCAGATGCTGGTCGATGAGGGCAAGAGCTTTGCCAGTATCGCCGAACTGGACGTGACCACCAGTTCGCAAAACGCGCCCGTCGGCACCATGCTGGCGCTGATCGAGAGAGCCACCGAGGTAATCACGGCCGTGCAGTCGCGCATGCATATTGCGCTCGGACGCGAACTCGCCATGGTGGCCGAGATCATCCGCGACAATACGGGACCGGATTACGATTACGATCCGGCCGGAGGCCTGCCCCGCTCCATCAAGCAGATCGACTATCACCAGCAGGTCTCCATCATTCCGGTGTCCGATCCGGCGGCCGCCACCATGGCCCAGCGCGTAATGGAATACCAGGCCGCCTTACAATTGTCGAGCCAGGCCCCGCAACTCTACGACCTGCCCCTGCTGCACCGCAGCATGATCCAGGTCCTGGGCATCGATAACGCGGACCAGATTGTGCCGGACAAGACCATGGCCGAGCCCATGGACCCGGTGGCCGAAAACATGGCGCTCCTGACCAGCAAGCCGGTGAAGGCCTTCCAGTGGCAAAACCACCAGGCCCACATCACTGTGCACATGAACGTTATGAACGACCCGCAGATGAAAGCCGCCCTGGCCCAGAACCCGCTGGCCCCGTCCATCCAGCAGGCCTCCTTCGCGCACATCAACGAGCACCTGGCCTTCCAGTACCGCAACCAGATGGAGCAGACCGCCGGCGTGCCCCTGCCGCCCCTCGGCAGCAAACTGCCGCCTGAAGTCGAAGAGCAGGTCAGCACCCTGGCCGCCAGCGCCGCGCAAAAACTGCTGCAGCAGAATCAGCAGCAGGCCCAGCAACAGGCCCAGCCGCCGGGGCCGGATCCGGTGGCGCAGCAGCAGCAGCAGGAACTGCAGCTCCGGCAGCAGGAGTTGCAGCAGAAGGCCGGCAGCGATGCCGCGAAATTGCAGTTGGAGCAGGTGCGAACGCAGCAGAAGGGGCAGATCGAGGCCGCCAAAATTGCGGCCGCCAATCAGCGCACACAGATGGAAGTGGATGCCAAGACCGCCACGAGCCATGCCGGGGAGCTCGCCGACAGTTTCCGCGCCCATGCCCACGAGCACGCCGAAACCACCCGGCACCTGATGAGCACGCGCGTCGACCACATGAAGAATGCCCAGGACGCCAACCAGGCGGCCATGGAGTTCGCCCAGCAGGCGGCGGAGGCACCGCAACCAGCAGTGCCTCCGCCAGACGCGGTAGAGCCTCCCGTTTAAGGTTACGGCCCAGGCGTACCCGGCGAACCGTATACCCCCAGCGGATCACTCCAGCCGAAACTGTAGCGCTCCCTGGCCTTGTAACGAAGGTTCCCGGTATCAAAATCCGGATCATCCTTGGTCTCGAGCGGGACCCGCTGAAACATCTTGAGCCCGTTGGGAGTATCCGTAATGATGTACCAGGCCTTGGGGTCGACGATCCAGTGATTCACAAACCAGCCTTCCGGGATCGTCCCATTGGTATAGAGCGCATTCACATCGTTGTCGGCCGTGCCGGGACGATACTGGCTGCGCAGGGTGCGCGTGGCGGTAAAGATCAGGGCCGCCGGGATAATCAGCTTGCGCGGCTTGCACGCGATTAACAGGCCCCGGTCATCCAGCCAGAGCGCAATCGTGGTAGCCGCCTGCTCAAGCGAAGTTTCGTTCAAATCGCTCGGCGTGCTGGGCGTGTTGCTGTTGACCGCGCCGCCCATCACCAGAGGATGAGCCACATTACACAGACTGACACCGTCCCCGCCCGGGAAGGCGGCATTGAAGGCGTTATTGAGAATGGCCGCGCCTTTGACCTGCTTGGTGTTTGCCATGGAACGCGCCAGGGCCTTGGTATAGCGCTTCGAAAGACTGTCGTACAGATTATCCTCGAAGGCCTCCTCGGTCACGCTGAAACCGAGTGCGATGGTTTCATGGGTATAGCGCGCCGTATAGGTTTCCTGTGCTTCGTCGTATTCGATGGCCGATCCCTCAGGCTTGACGGGAGCGGGACCGAATCCGGTTACTTTGGTCTCTTCTTCGAAGGAACGTTCGCTCGATTCGACGGCGAAGACGTTCTTGTGTTCCTCTTCATAGCGTTTGTATTCGAGCCCGAACAAGGCGTTGAGCCCGGGAACCAATTCTTTCATCAGTTGTGATCTGCTGATAGCCATGGTTCCTCCTTATTGAGCAGCGCTATTCATGTAGCGCTGCACACCGAAATTCCAAACCACCAGAACGTCGGTGTAGGCATCGCCGGGTTGAGAGCTTGCACCAGGGCTCGGCGCCGCATGGTACACAAAATCGTAAATGCGCACGGCCAGGGTGGCCGTCGTCGCCACTGAGCCGGCCACCAATTGGACCTGCGAATCGCCGGTCTGAGTGCTGCCGAAGCCGAAATTCGTCAAAGACGCATTCAGGCCGATCTGGTTCGCCTGCACCGGGCCGTTGGCCTGCACGGCCATGACCAGGAAGGGCGAATCCATGACTTTCACAGTGACCTGGGTGGCTCCGCCACTGATCAGGTTGGCCGGCAGATACTGCGAGTTTACAAAACCGCGAACCGGATCCTGATAACTGCAACCCATGAAAACGCCAATGGGCGAATTAGCGGAGAGGGTTGTGGTCGGTGACGCGGTCAGGGCCACCGGGTTCCCGTTGATGAGGCCCACCGGATCCCCGAAAAAAAGGCCCGTAGTCTGGTTTGCAAAAAGTGCCAAGGTATGCTGCCCTCCAGAATAGGGCGTATCCCCCAGCATCTTATACACGCGCAGACCGTACGGGCTTAGTACGGTTGCCATAATACTCCTTGACCCCGTGCGGGCCGGTTATGATTCAGTTGGCGTGGGACCCGGCTCCCTGCGAGTGTTCGGGCCAAACCCGCGAGTGACGCTGCTGGAGTGTTGCCGGTACAAAGTGCGCATGCGAGGATCTTCCTCGGCAAGCAACTGATCATTGACCGATTTCATCTGCGTCCTGGCCATAGTCAGGTAGTACTCCTGGCGCTGGCGCATCAACTCCGCGGGCGCGCTGCAAAGCAAAAGACCACCCACTTCAATTCCGTCGGGCCAGCGCGAGTTTTGGTCCGACATAACCTTCAGTTCGGGGTATTCGCCGGCAACTACCGGCGTCCATCCCTCTCTGATCGATTGTGAGTAGTTGACCGGATCAATCTGCCCCATGCTGGCAGTGCGCACCCACCTGTGGACAATGCCAGGCCGCTGGTGCGGGTCCGGTAAAGCATTGGGAGGCTGCCACTGCTGCGGTCGCGATTCGGCCTCACGGGAAATCTGTTCCCGCAACTGGCGCGGATCCTTAGAACTCATGACGGACGCTCCCTTTTCTGCTGTTCTTTGACGAGCTGTGTGGCGTATTGTTCATTGGTTATGCCGAGCTGCTTGGCGATACGCACCTCTGACTCAGTCAGGGTGACGTGGCGCGGCCCACGCTGCGAGGCAGGCGACCCGCCATTGGTGCGCATGCCGCCGGCAACATTCACCGGGCGGGTGCCGGTTGTGGTTTTGTCTTCTTTGGTGGAATAGTGCTGTGGATAGACCTCGCGCAGCCGCCGGTCAATGGTGCCCCAATATAATTCCGGATTACTCACTTCGCTGATCCCCTGCTGCGCCAGACTGTGGTGGACCGCCAGGGCAAAGCCGGTGCGCTCTTCCTCACCCGGCTGGCGCCACCAGGGATTCTTCTTGACCCAGGTCTCGGTTGCCGGGCTCATTGGCGGCGGGGCTGCGGCCTGCGGCGCAGCGGCGGCCGTAGAAGCCGGGGTAGCCACCTCGCCGGGCGCCGGCCGCAACAGCCGCAAGTTGTGGCATTCGGCGACACAGCGCGCCACTTCTTCCTGCGCCAAAACCACCTGATCGGCATCGCCCGCGGTATAAGCCGCCTTATGGCGCGCTTTGGCCTGGGCCAGTTGCGCCTCCGAGCGCTGCAGGGCCTGCTCGACCAGCGCATTCTCGCTGCGCTGCGCGGTCTGCTTTAGCTGCTGATTTTCGCGATACAACTGCTCGGCCAGGTTGGCGGCGGTCGCCACGTCTTTGTTGGACTGGATCGCCCGGCGGCGCCATTCCTGGTTCACCAGATGCTGCGCCTTGATTCTCTTCTGGGCATCCTTGGCGTAGCGCGAGATCTCATCGTCGCCCGGCAGCTCGGCCAGCTTCTCGACCTCCTCATCAGATAACTGCGGCTTACCGAGGCCGCGGCCATGCGCCTCTTCGTCCGGAACAACCTCGACCGTCACTCCCGGATCTTCCGGGAGCGTGACGTCGGTTTGTACTTCGTCCGCCATTAAATCCTTTCCACCCGGGCGTCGCCGCGCACCACCGCCTGCACGGTGTCGTCATTGATGAGCCGGTACTCGGTGTGTTCGCCGGTTTCTCTGTCGTGCATCAGAAAGCGCGTGCCGGCGAAAGCCCGGAATAAAACAAAATCACCCGGTGCGCACCAGGGGCCGCTCGGAAACTTGACCTGGTCCTGGTAGGCATCCGGGCCGAGCCCCACAACCTGGCCCACAATCTGCGCCGCTTCTTCAAGCGAGCGCGTCTGGTCCGGCATATACAGGTTGGCCCAGCGTTCCATCTGCGCCTTGAGCTCGGGAATACGCACCAGAATCCGGTAGCCGGCGGGCTCGACCACGCCGGAGATTTCCCGGTCCGGAGACACGGCAGTACTACTCGATTCCATACCAGGTCTCGTCCTCGACCAGTTGCAGTTTTTCGCGCAGTCGAGTTATCTCTGCCATAGCAAAGTGTATACCACGTATTTGACCGCAAATGTACCGATACCCGGCAAAATCCTCAGGCAAGCCGTTCACCAGGGAATCGGTCAGATCCTTCTCCTGAGCCTTCAGCGCCCGCTGCAGCGAGTAATCCCAGGGGTCCGGATGTTTGTCGGTCGAGTTCACGGGATCCGCAAAACCAGCGCCCGGCCGCCCTTTTTCATAGGCTTGGCCTGCTTCTCATGGCCCCAGGCATCCTGACGGATCTGTTTGCGCAGGGCGTCCAGACGGCGCGCGCCGGCGGAAGTAGAACCGTCGCCCAGCGCGGACACCGTGGGCGCGTCCATCACGTACTCGCCATCTGATAGCAAAACCGGCCGGCCGGAAGGCGTGGTGCCCTCGATCTCATCGGACTGGCCCGTCCCGTCTCCCTCGAGCAGGCCCCCGCCGGCCTGGGTCAGCATGCCCTGGTCGTCGTCCATTCCGCCCGTGTCCGGCATGGCCTGCTGGTCGTCCTGGTCATCCCCCTGGCCCTGGTCCTCCTCGTCCCCC
>DATDGR010000050.1:0-29365 GCA_036521995.1 Terriglobia bacterium
ATCCAGACCTTTAAGGCCGGCGTGATGGAGATCGCCGACGTCTTTGCCGTAAACAAGGCCGACCGGCCCGGCGCCGGGCGGTTGGAGCAGGAGCTGAACGCCATGCTGTCGATCTCAACTCGGGCCGACGGCTGGCGTCCGCTTATCGTTCAAACCATCGCCACCACCGGCGAAGGCGCGAGCGCGCTGCGCCAAGCGATCGCTGACTTTCGCGCCTTCGGCGAGCGGACGGACGTGAAGCGTGCGCGACAGCGGAATAAATGGCGTGCGCGCCTCCTTACCCTGCTGCGCCAGCGCCTGTTCGAGCAGGTCTACCGGGAGCAGCTTCATGATGGCGCCGTGGAGCGCTGGGTGGATGAAGTGCTCGACCGGCGCTCCGATCCGCATTCGGTCGTGGAGGCGATTGTGCGGGCCAGCCGTGGACATTGAACCCGGAGCTCCAGGACCAGAGCGAAGATGACTGGTGACCCCGTTGTGCTTGAGGTTGCGGGATGAACTTTGGCGATTTCGAAATCTCGCCGCTTTCAGACGGCACCTTCGCCCTGGACGGCGGTCAGATGTTCGGCGCGGTACCCAAAGTGCTTTGGGAGAAGAAAAACGCGGCCGACAGCCGGAACCGGATTCGATTGGGGCTCAACGGTCTGCTGGTTCGCACGGGGCGGGAGAACGTGGTGATCGAAACCGGCATCGGCGACAGATTCGACGCCAAGTTCGCGGACATCTACGGCGTCGATCACTCCACCACCCTGCTGGAAGAGCTTAGCCGGCACGGGCTTGAGCCGGAGCAGATCAACGTGGTGATTAACAGCCACCTGCACTTCGATCATTGCGGCTGGAACGCTCGTCGCGTCGGCGACCACCTAGTGCCCACCTTTCCCCGAGCACGTTACTACGTCCAGGGGGGCGAGTGGGAGCACGCTCTGGCGCCGAACGACCGGGACCGTGCCAGCTACATCAAAGATTTCTTCAAGCCGGCTGAAGCTCAGACGGTTCTTCTTTGCGGCGACCAGGAAGTGGTCCCCGGAATTCGTGTTCAGGTGATGCCCGGCCACAATCGGAACCTGCAGGTGGTGTGGGTCGAGTCGCGGGGCGAGCGGGCGTGCTTCATCTCTGACCTCGTTCCCACCAGCTCCCACGTGCGTTATCCGTGGATCATGGCGCTTGACCTCTACCCGATGGAGACACTTGAGAACAAGCAGGAGCTGCTGCCGGAATTGGTGCGCGACGGCGTGCTGGTGGTGTTTCCGCACGACGTTCGGATGCCTTGGGCGCGGCTCGTGGACCGTGAGGGGAAGATCGTGGCGGAGCCTATACAAGAGAGGTAAACTGCCGCGCGACTCACCCCTTGGGGTGAAGCTTTTGTCTTCATTGGGCAGGGGGATAAGGAATGCCGAAAAAGCGAACCGCAGAAGTGAAGGCATCAGTTGAGATCGGGATTATCGGCGGCAGCGGCCTCTATGGCATGCCCGGGCTGACCGCGGTGAAGGAAGTGCGGGTGACCACGCCCTTCGGGCGTCCCTCGGATGCCTATGTGGTCGGCGAGCTGGAGGGACACCGGGTGGCTTTCCTCGCCCGGCATGGCCAGGGGCACGTGCTGCTGCCCAGCGAAGTCAACTTCCGGGCCAACATTTACGGCCTGAAAAAGCTCGGGGCGGAGCGCATCATTTCCGTGAGCGCGGTGGGCTCGCTTCGTGAGGATTTCAAGCCGCTCGATATGGTGATTCCCTCGCAGTTCTTCGATCGGACACGGGGACGGCCCTCCACCTTCTTCGGCGGCGGCCTAGTGGCCCACATCGGCTTTGCCGATCCCTTCTGCCCCACGGTTCAGAAGATGCTGGCCGGGGCCTGCGAGAGGAGCGGAGTAAACTACCACCTGGGCGGCACCTACGTCTGCATGGAGGGCCCGGCGTTCTCCACCAAGGCGGAGTCGAACGCCTATCGCACCTGGGGCCTGGACCTGATCGGCATGACCAACCTGCAGGAAGCCAAGCTGGCGCGGGAAGCCGAGGTCTGTTACGCCACCCTGGCCATGGTAACGGACTACGATTGCTGGCATCCGGGCCACGACGCCGTCACCGCCGACCAGGTGATCGACTACCTGAACCGGAACGTGGAGAACGCCCAGAAGATCATTCGCGCCGCCGTGCGCACTCTGCCGCGCCAGCGCACCTGCAAATGCGGGTCGGCGCTGGCGCACGCGATTTTCACCGATCGGAAGAAGATTCCGGCCGCAACTCGCAAGAAGCTCGATCTGCTAGTAGGAAAATATTTGAGCAGCAGCGCCAAGTGACGAGGGGGCCACCGGGCTCTTCGGAATGATGGCGCAGGGCGCAACAATGTTCATTTGTCGCTGCAGTGAAAGGAGCCCGTAGCGTGTCGGTCCTGGTGGTGGGGTCGGTAGCATTTGACACCTTGAAAACACCCCTCGGGGAAGCGAACGAAATCGTGGGCGGCGCCGCCACCTATTTTGCCGTCACGGCCAGCTATTTCGTGCCGGTAAACATGGTGGCGGTGGTGGGTGAGGACTTCGGTGCCGAGCAGTTCAAAGTGTTCGAAGGACGGACGATCGATACTGCAGGCGTCGAGCGCGCCCGCGGCCGCACCTTCCGCTGGAGCGGCGAATACAGCGGCGACATGAACGAGGCCAGGACGCTCGACACCCAGCTCAACGTCTTCGAGAGCTTCGCGCCCAAGCTGCCACAGCCGTATCTGGCCAGCGAATTCGTCTTTTTAGCGAACATCCACCCTGCGCTCCAGCTCCAGGTTCGCCAGCAGCTTCCCGACGCCAAGTTGGTGGGCCTCGATACCATGAACTACTGGATTCAGCGCACTCCCGAGGACTTGCGCCGCGCGCTGGGTGCCGTGGACCTGCTCATGATCAACGATAAAGAGGCGCGGATGCTGGCTGACGTCGGCAATCTTCGCCGGGCGGCCTCCGAGATTCGCAAGCTTGGGCCGCCTTCGCTGGTGGTGAAGCGCGGCGAGTACGGCGCCTGCCTTTTCCACTATGACTCGATCTTCTTCGCCCCGGGCTACCCATTGGAAGAGGTCCACGATCCCACCGGCGCGGGTGACACCTTCGCCGGCGGCTTCATGGGATGCCTCGCCCGCGAAGGCAGGGTGAACGATGTCAGCTTACGCCGCGCCCTCGTGTACGGCTCTGTCATGGCGAGCTTTGCGGTGGAGAAATTCGGGCTCGGGCGCCTGCTTGAACTGAGCTGGGACGAGATTCAGGAGCGCTTCAACGAATTCAAGAGTATGACGCATTTTGATGTTTGAGTCCGCAGTCGTGCCGCCTTTGCCGTCGGGTTCATGCCCCGGCGGCGTGCCAGATCCCTCGCGGGCGAATCCTCGTCTCTCCCTTCGCGCTGCAATGGTGGCCAATGGCTTCATTCTGCTGGCCGCCTCGGCAAGCCTTCGCTTTTTCTACTCGCGCGGGCTCACCAATCTGTACGGTGATGCAATCGCCCACATGGAAGGCGCCCGGCGGCTCTTCGATTCGATCACGCCCGGTTACGAAGAGATTGGAAGTGTCTGGCTGCCGCTCTACCACCTACTGGTGGCGCCGCTGGCCCTCAATGATCATCTGTGGCGAACCGGGCTCGCCGGCAGTCTGGTGTCCACAGCAGCCCTTGCGGTGGCGGCCTGGTTTATGTTCCGTCTCGGGTTCGCGATGAACCGCAACCTGGCGGCCGGCTGGGTAGCGCTAATCGGGTTTCTCGCCTGCGCCAACATGCTCTACGTCGCTTCGACGCCGCTCACCGAGCCGCTCGGCATGATGTGGGCGGTGTTGGTGGTTTGGGGGCTCTTCCGCTTCCAACAGAGCGGCCGCCTGGTGGCCCTGGCCGGTGCGGCCTTGGCCGCGTTCTTCGGTACGCTGACGCGTTACGACGGCTGGTATCTGCTGCCTTTCGCCGCACTCTTCGTCCTGCTCGCGCGCCGCCGGAGCTGGCCGGATCGTCTACTGGACGCGGCATTCTTCTCCCTCATCGCCGGTTCCGGGCCGCTGCTCTGGCTGCTTCACAACCTGCATCGGTTCGGAAATGCGCTCGAGTTCTATAACGGGCCCTACTCGGCTCAGGCCATCTACGCGCACCAGCTCGCTACCACGGGCTTCCGCTATCCCACCGACGGCAGCTACCTTCTCTCCTTGCGGTACTACGCCGAGGATCTGAAACTGGTGATCGGCGCGGGCTCCATGGAGCTCGCCGTGCTCGGCCTCGTGTTCTGGGCTGCGGACGCGCCCGAACGAGCGCGCCGCTCGGCGGGCCTGTTGCTGCTGGTACCCCTCGTTTTCTACGCCCAGTCGATCGCGCATGCGGCCGTACCCATTTACGTTCCTACCCTCTTTCCGCACACCTACTACAACCTGCGTTACGGTCTTGAGATGTTACCAGCCGCCGCTCTCTGGCCGAGCTTCGTGGTGAGCGCGCGTCTTCCACGAAAGGGACGCCTGGCCGTTGCCGCGGCGATGATCGTGATCCTCGGGATGCAATTCTGGACGAGAGTTCGCGCGGGCGCGGACGAAATCGGCATCGTCAAAGAGGCCATGCTCAACACGCCCTGCGAGACCCGGGTGGGGCAGGCTCTTACTGCTCTTCTGAAGCGGGAGTACACGGGCGGAGTCATCGTGATGGCCATGGGAAAATATCCTTGTGTGATGCCGGAGGTCGGAATCCCGTACCGCCGCACGCTCACGGAAATGAACCGGCGCTACTGGCACCTCATTCGCTTCGGGCCGGACAGCTGGCCCCCGGATTCACCGCTCGCGTCGCTCACCTGGATCATTCGCGGAGACGGCGATCCTGTAGACCAGCTGATGCGGGCCTTTCCCGCCGCCTTCAGTGAGTTCAGCCTGGTTGAGACCTATCGCTTCCAGGGAGAAGACAGGGTACGAGTGTACCGGAGCGACCATCAGCCGCTTAGGGAGGCGCCCCATCATGACTGACGTTCCTTTCGCCAAGTACGAGGCGACTGGCAACGACTTTATCGTGATCGCGGCCCGCGATCTCGGGTTTGAAAGGCGCGGGGGTGCGTCGCGGGCACGCCGGCTCGTTCACCTGGCGCGCGCGATCCTCGCCCGTCACACCGGCGTGGGCGCGGACGGACTTTTTGTGGTCTGGCCTCCGGCGGACCCGAAGCATCAGGCAGCAGTGCAGATCTTCAACGCCGACGGCAGCGAAGCGGAGATGTCCGGCAACGGCATCCGATGCGCGGCCGCGTGGCTGATGGACTGTATCCGCCCTCGATCGGCCTTTGACGGCCAGGAGCGACTCCTCGACCCGGCCATCAACCTCTCGGAAATCCGGATCGAGACGGCGGCCGGGCTGAAAGAACTGAAATACCAGGATCCCAAGCACGGCGAGACCTTCTTTCGTGTCGCCATGGGCAAGCCGATTCTTGAACCGAAACAGATTCCCTTCGGCGCCGACGGCGTTTCGGCGCCCGTCGTTCGTTATCCTTTGCCCACTTCCATAGGCTCAATCGAAGTCACCGTGACTTCGATGGGTAATCCGCATTGCTCGACCCTGCTGAGCAGCTTGGATGATCTTGATTGGCGCGCCCTCGGCCGGGAAATCGAGCGTCATCCGCTCTTCCCCAATCGGACCAACGTGGAGTTCGTGCGGGCGGTCTCACGCCGCGAGATCGAGGTGCGCTTCTGGGAACGCGGAGTGGGTGAAACCGCGTCCTCCGGCACCGGGAGTTCGGCGGCGGCGGTGGCGGCGGCGCTGAACGGCCTCACCGACCGCAGCGTAACCGTCAAGACGCCGGGGGGAGATCTTCACGTGAAATGGTCCTCCGACAATCAGATCCTTCTGACGGGACCGGTCCGGCACGTGGCCAGCGGAACCTACGAATACGACGACCGCAGCGACTTCGATCCGCATTGAAGATGCCGAGCCACGAAGTCAGCGGGGGCGAGCCTGCCGCGGCGATACAGAGCAAACTCGCTGCGACCGGCGGACGGAACCTGGAAAATTCCGCCATCACTGTTGTTGCTGCTGGACGGGTTGCTGCGCTCTCTCCACCATCGGAGCAGGCACCGGTATCGCCGAGCTTTCCCTGATTTGCTCGTGCCCCTCGTCGTCAAGAGCCGGACGGACGCGCACGTCCACCGACAGGCTCTGTCCGGCGTGACCCTTGTAGACGCCTCGAACGGGCGCCACGTCTCCGTAGTCCCGTCCGTAAGCAACGCGGACGTGCCGCGCACCCACCGGCTCCCCCAAAGTCGGATCGAGCCCCATCCAGCCGCTGCCCGGCGCGTAGACTTCCGCCCAGGCATGCGATGCCTGTCCGCCGATCACTTCTTCCACGCTGGAGCTTGCCTCGGCGGTGCCGCTTGGGGTCAGATACCCGGAGACGTAGCGTCCGGGAAGGCCCCGGCCCCGCACGAGGCCCAGCAGCAGGTGAGCAAAGTCCTGGCACACGCCGGCGCCGATCTGAATTGAATCAGTAATCGAGGAATGGACGTGGGTGGCGCCCTTCACGTATTGAAACCGCTGGTGGATCAGGTCTGAGGCTGCTCTGGCAAATCCCAGCACCGTACCGCCGCTCGCCTGTTCAGCCATCTGCTGCAGTTCATCAAGGCCGGGCAGCCGCGGGACGTATCCGGTAGCGACTACGAAGTCAAAATAATCCTCGAACAGATTTTGCCGCCGGTCATCAAGTGCGGCCAGTGTCATTCCGTCTTCCGGCAGGGACCCGGCATAGTGAGCCAGCACCACCGACTCCGCCTCAATGCTCAACTGCCGGTGTTCAGGCAGAACGTTGAAGCTATGCACCCAGTTTCCAAAGGCGTCGCGGTAGGAGGTGATCTGCGATCCGGGCTGGGTTCTGAGCCGGAAGGAGAGACAGCTCTGCAGCTCGTCGTGCATGGGCCGCAGCCGCACCTCGTTGTAGCTTTCCGACACCGCACCGTCATAGTAGAACTGCGTCACATGAACGAGGTGATACCGATTCATGCCACCACCGCATAAAAGAAGTAAGTGCGGGCGATGTCCTCACCGATCAGCCGGCACATTCGCAAGAGTTCGTGCAGGTAAGCGTGCAGCCCGAGCTTGAAGATCTCGCCGATGACGTCGTAGCGGAGACTCTCCAGCACCTTTCCCGTCAGCCGCTCGGCCTCGTTGGCGTAAGAACCGGGACCGGTGCCGCTGACCGCGCGCAGGCCCGCCTGAACCTCGGTCACGCTGAAGCGGATCGACCGCGGATGCTGCGGGTGCAGAATGAGCATCTCCGCGACTCTTTCCGGCTCAATAGGAGAGTGGTATTGACGATGATAGGCCTCGTAGGCCCCCACCGATCTCAACACAGCCATCCATTGGTGGTTGTCGGGTGCGCTGACGACCGAGGGGACGTCGAGCAGGTTCTGATACTGGACGTCCACCAATCGCGCCGTCATCTCGGCCCGCTCCAGCGACCAGCCGATGCGAAGAAACTGCCAGCCCTCGTCATGGGGAAGGGTGGCGTCGGTGACGCCGTGGAAGCGGTGGCTCCCGAACCGCACCGCGCTGCAAAACCGGTGCGGGCCTACGGCGATCTCTTCGGCCGGCTCGAAGCGATTGAGCGCGAGATAGAAGCCGTTGATGTCTTCCCACATCTCACGGGAGATATAGTCCCGAATGGTGCGCGCATTTTCCCGAGCCTTGGCGATGCACTGGGCAATCGAACTGGGGTTGTCGGGGCGAAACGCCAGAAAGTCAAACACCGTGGCGGCGTTGGCATCCTGATAAAACTGCTTGAAGCGCTGCTCCTCGCCTGCCATTACAATCAGGGGTTCCCAGCGCAGGCGATAGTGCTGCTGGGATTGCTCGAGCAGCATGTGATAGTTCACATCGAGAATCCGTGCCGTGTCTTCGGCCCGCTCCATGTAGCGCGCCAGCCAGAAGAGCGAATCGGCAATGCGGGACAGCATCTCAGTCTTCTCCCCGCAGCACCCAGGTGTCTTTGCTGCCTCCGCCCTGAGACGAATTCACCACCAGCGAGCCCGGCTGCAGCGCCACCCGCGTCAGCCCCCCGGGCACAATGATCACCCTGTCGCCGTTGTAAAGGCAGTAGGGGCGCAGATCGACATGACGCCCGGCCACGCTGGAGGTGGCTGGATGATAGGAGGGCACGCGCGAAAGCGCGATCACGGGCTGCGCGATGTAGTTTCGCGGGTCAGCCTGAATGCGGCGGCGGAATTCCTCCAGGGTGGCGTGTTCGGCAGCCGGTCCGATCAACATGCCGTACCCGCCCGACTCCCCGACGGTTTTCACCACCAGCTCCGGTAGGTGCTCGAGCACATAAGCGAGATCGCCGGGCTTCGAGCAGATGTAGGTCTCGGCGTTGCGCAGAATTGGGTCTTCGCCGAGGTAGTACCGGATGAAGGCGGGCACGTAGGCATAGATAGCCTTGTCATCCACCACGCCGTTGCCGACCGCGTTGGCCAGGACCACGTTCCCGGCCCGATAAGCTCCCATCAGTCCCGGGACGCCCAGCAGCGAGTCCGGCCGGAAAGCCAGCGGATCCAGAAACTCGTCGTCCACCCGCCGGTAGATCACGTCCACGCGCTTCAACCCGTGGATGGTTTTCATGTACACCAGGCCGCCGTCCACGATCAGGTCGCGGCCTTCGACCAGATCGATCCCCATCTGCTGCGCCAGAAAGCTGTGTTCGAAGTAGGCGCTGTTGTGGATGCCCGGCGTCAGCAGTACCATCTGCGGCGCGTCTCCGCCCCGTGGCGAGATGCTGCCCAGGATCTTGGAGAGTTCAGCCGGGTAATGGTTGACGGGCAGCACTTCGTAGGCATGAAAGGCGTCGGGAAAGGTGCGGGTCATCACCAGGCGGTTCTCGAGCACGTAAGAGATACCGCTGGGAGTGCGCACGTTGTCCTCAAGCACCAGAAACTCACCCGTTCTTGAGTCCCGCACCAGGTCGATTCCGGAAATATGCGTGTGGATTCCGCGCTGAACCTCAATGCCGATCATCTCGCGGCAGAAGTGCTGGCAGGAATAGACGAGCGAGCGCGAAATCTGGCCGTCTTTGAAGATGCGCTGCTGGCCGTAAACATCCTGCAGAAACAGATTCAGGGCCACCACTCGCTGGGTGAGCCCGCGCTCGATGCGGGTCCATTCCGAGTGGGGCAGGATGCGAGGAATAAGGTCAAAGGGGAACAGGCGCTCCGTGCCCGTGCCCTCGCTGTACACGGTGAAGGTGATCCCTTGCAGAAGGAAAGCCACGTCCGCCAGATGGCGCCGCTCCTCGAACTGCGACGGGGCCATGGCCGCGAGGCGATCGAACATCTTGGCGTAGTGCGGGCGCGGCATGCCCGGAGCCGAGAACATCTCGTCGTAGAACTCTCCCGGGTCATAGCTCTCGAACAGTCCGTGCTTTAGCGCCTCGGACGTGACGGTCGACATGGCGGTAATATATCAGGGAATCCCTGCCGCTTGACCAAGGGAAGATTTGTGGAGACCTTTAGCAAGCCTTGCCAGCCCTGCAGCCGACGTATTCGAGCCCCGGTTTGCCTTCTGCCAGGGTCCAGGAGAGTCCTAAGGGCTGGATTCCCCCTCCCCCACTTTCGCGGAGGACAAGCTTCGCGGGAATGACCGGAATAGGGGTGTTGTTCGCCCACCCCCGGCAGGAAGCGGCTACCTGACTCACTCTCCTGCCTGATTCGGACAGCGAGACATTTTTTGAAGTCGTTTGCTTTCTGTAACATCGTGGCTCCGTTCGTCATTTCAACCAAGCCCCAGGGGATCTCAATCCGGCGCCACAGGTTGCCGGCTGTTTGCTGCTATGATGCCTCGGAGGACGCTACCGCCCGGCCCGAGACATTTTTTCAACACCTTTATTTTCATAGACATCGTGGCTTCGTTCGTCATTCGGCAGGCTTCTGATCTCAGGCTTCGGGCCCCAGCTTCCTGATCGTCCCGAGCCGCCTGCGAAAAGGTAGCCACTTAGCCGAGGCCGATGAGCCGTCCAAGGCGCGGGGCCAGGCACGGGCCCCGGGAGGCCACCGAGCATCAAGGTATCAATCGAGAGAAAGCATGTACAGTCAATTCTGGGTGGCCCGACGGTCAATCCTAGGGCATGCTAAAACGGGCTAAGCGGGTGGGCACTGTTAACCATCACCCGGCATGGGAGGTCGGTGGCCCGGCCGCTCTCCATCCGGGACGAGAAAGCTGAGCGTGACCTGGCGGACTACCCAGCCACCGGCATATAGGGATGTCAACCTGCCTTCCGGGTCCAGGCGCCGACGAACGGTGGGCTCATCATGATTCCGCCTCCGGCGCGGAAGGCCTCGGCCAGGCGTTGCGCATAGGTGTCAAGGTCCAGCCCCTGCTCCGTTGCCAAGCCATGCTTGACGATGATCGGCATCATGCTGCGCAGGCCCTGCACCAGAAAATTGGCAAGCGGTTCGACGAAAGGGTCCTGGGAACCCATCACGGCCACCTCGGCCTGCATTGACGGAACGGGTAGTCCGGCGGCGATGAAAGCCGGGTAAAGCTTCAGGGCCATACGGGGTTCCGCCTTCGAGATCTCCAGGGCCTTCTGCATGAGCTCGAAGAGCCGGTCGAACAAGGGCTGCGGCGGGAAGGTGCGTGCGCCGGTGTTATCAGACTCCTGGAAGGCGACGATGCCGCCGGGCCGAACGTGGCGCGCCAACTGGCCCAAAGCGCCACTCGGACTCGGATAGTACATGAGCACAAAGCGGCCGACGAGGGCATCGAAGGGCTCATCAAAAGTCATTTCAACGGGGTCGCCCTGCACGAATTCGACGTTGGAATAGCCGAGGGCGGCGGCCCGTTCCTGGGATCTCCGCAGAGCTTCCAGCGCGCGGTCCGTGCCCACGATCTTTCCTTCCGGTCCAACCATTTCCCGCACCAGGAAGGCTACATCTCCCGCGCCGCTGCCTATGTCGAGCACTTTCATGCCGGGGCCAATCCCCGCCTGCTCAAATACACGGCGGGTGAAGGCCTCCATCAACCTCGCTTGCGTGCTCAAGCGGTCAAGCTCTTCGGCAGAATGTCCGAGGGCGTATTCGCGTCCTTGTCCTGACCGTTCTGGCATGAGTTACCGCCTTGTCTTTCCGCCGGGGAGCGCGCAGCCCAACTCCACAGTATAGTCGCTACAGCCGAAGGGGCGAGCGAATGCCCAGAGTTTGCCGTGGCCAGGACGATGTGATCGGAGCGCCGGATCCCTGAAGCCACATGAGAGTGCTACGATGTGAAACCCACGGGAAGGAGCGTCGTTACGTAGGGGGGGGTTCAATTAAGCAGTTCCTCCACCGGAAACGTCCATCCGGGCACGGCAGGGTCGGCTTCAGCGAGTTCGTCGCGCCCGTAAGTCTTGGGATCATCGGGGGCGCTGGCGCGATAGACGCGCACGATCTCGTCCCTCAGCACGTCCACGTCCCACACCACCTGAGTTCCGGCGGCAAAATAGTCGCGACGCTTGGCGGCCATCTCCCTTTCCGCGGCTGGACCGTAGTCGCCTTCACTGCGCACCTCCACGGCAAAGACGGGAGCGCCTTCCAGAAACTTGCCCCCGGTGCGTGGGCCGATGTAATAGGCCGCATCAGGGCTGAAAGACCGGCGATTCGGCAGGTTCACAATGAACCCGACGTTGTCTCCATAGGCGCGGCCCACTTTGGTCCGCTGCTCATGAGCCCTCAGGGAGACGGCAATTGCGAAGGCCGCTCTGCCAGGTAAATCTCCAGTTGGGGACATGAGCCTCAGCTCTCCGTTCACGATCTCGGCCTTACCGTTCTCGGGCACATGATAGAGGTCTTCGATTGTGACTTCAGTCCTGGTCGACATCCCGAACCTCCACACGGCATTCTAGCATGATGGAGAGTGCGAGTATCCACCGGCAGGGATGGACGCCGCGCGGCGCCTCACGGATAATAAACGGGAGGGGGTTCCATCATGGCTCATGGTCTGATCCTTCGGCCCGAACGTCCCGATCCCGAGGCGCTTCTGCGCAAGGTGCAGGCCGAAGAAGAGCGGGAGCGGCGGGGCAAGCTGAAAATATTCCTGGGGTACGCAGCGGGCGTGGGCAAGTCCGCCCGCATGCTGGACGAGGGGCGGCGCCGCAGGGAGAGGGGTCAGGACGTGGTGGTGGGCGCCACGCAATTGGAGACCAACCTTGAGGTGAAGGCGCTGCTGGCCAAGCTGGAAGTGATCCCCTTGCGAGTGGTGGACGGTGTCCCGGTAATGGACGTTGAGGCCATCCTGCGGCGCAAGCCTTACGTGTGCCTGGTGGACGGCCTGGCCCACGACAACCCGTCCCGTTGTCCCAACGCCCACCGCTGGCAGGACGTGGAGCAACTGCTCGAGGCCGGTATCTCCGTGATCGCCACGGTCAACCTGCAGTACATCGAAGAAGAACGCGAGCGCGTGGCGGAGATTCGCGGGCGGACAGTGAAAGAGAGCGTCCCGCAGGCCTTCATCAGCCGGGCGGATGAGATCGAAGTGGTGGACGCTTCCCCGGAGTCCTGCCTCGAAACCGATCAGGCCGATCCGTGCGCGGAGGGCGACCGGCCGCGGCGCGAGCAGCAGCTCGCCCAGCTCCGCGAGCTCGCCTTGCTTCTGGCGGCGGACGTGGTGGACCACCAGCTCGAGCGGTACCTGCAAGAGCACGGCATCGAGCAGCTCTGGAGCGCCAACGAGCGCTTTCTGGTGTGGATCACCGCCGGTGCCGACGCGGGCCCGATGCTGCAGAGCGGAAGCCGCAACGCCCGCCGCTTCCACGGCGAGCTGATCGCCGCTTATGTGGCCCGGCCGGACATCACTCCGGCGGAAAGGGCGGTGCTCGACCGCAACCTGGCGCTGGCGCGCGAAATGGGCGCCACCATCGAGGCTCTCGATGGCGAAGACCCCGCCGACACGGTGCTGGACTTTGCCCGCAGCCGGGGCGTTACCCAGATCTTCGCGGCGCGGGACGGGGCCGGGAACTGGTGGGATCGCGTGCTCGGTGGCCCGGTCGACCGCTTGATCCGGGATGCCGACGGCATGGATGTGCGGATCTTTCCACCCGGAACAGCCCCAGCCAAGGCCTCCCCGGCGGCCGAATTGGCAGCCAAATAGCAGCCCCAGCCACGGCCGGCCTTCAGGCAAGTCTCGCTGGCGGCCCCCAAAGTCCCCGTTAGGAGCACCCCAGGATGGCAGAGCCGGTTCCCAGAGGGCGCCTGAAGATTCTCCTCGGCTATGCGGCCGGCGTGGGCAAGACTTACAGAATGCTGGAGGAGGCGCACGAGCTCAAGGAGCAGGGCGTGGACGTGGTGGTGGGTTACTTTGAGCCGCACGGCCGCAAGGACACTATGGCCCGGGTGGAGGGTTTGGAGGTCATTGCCCGCCGGCAGATTGAATACCGCGGCGTGACTTTTGAAGAGATGGATATCGAAGCCATCCTGCGGCGCCATCCTCAGTGCTGCGCCGTCGACGAGTTTGCCCATACCAACGTGCCCGGTTCGGAACGGAACAAACGCTGGGAGGATGTTCACGTGATCCTGGCCGCGGGCATCGATGTGCTCACCACCCTGAATGTTCAGCACCTCGAAAGTCTCAACGACCAGGTGTGGGAGTTCAGCGGCATTCGAGTGCGGGAGACCATCCCGGACTGGGTGGTGCAGCAGGCCGATGAGGTGGTGGTGGTGGACCTCCCGCCCGACGCCCTGCTGAACCGCCTCAAGCGCGGCGTGGTTTACACTCCCGAAAAGGCGAGGCTGGCCAGCCAAAACTTCTTCAAAGAGTCCACGCTGGTAGCCTTGCGGGAACTGGCGCTCCGCCAGACGGCGCACGAGGTGGACGTACGCTACGCGGCGCAGGAAACTCAAAAGCCGGCGGCCGCCGAGGCCAGCAGCAGCGCGGCACCCGCGCTGGCCGCCGAGACCCAGGACAAGATTCTGATCTCGGTTACAGCCGATCCTGCCAGCGCCGCGCTGATCCGCCGTGGGAAACGCGTGGCGGATTATCTACACGCCGATTGCTTTGTGGTTTTCGTTCACCAACGGCCTGACCTTGTGGATCTGCCCGCCGCCGAGCGGAAGGCGATCGAAAAGCACCTGAATTTCGCCCGCAACCTGCACATCGAAGCTCGCATCCTCGAAGGCAAGGGCGTCGCTCCGACGCTGGTGGACTTTGCCCGTCTCAATCGCATCACCCAGATCTTTCTGGCGCGGCCCCACAAGCTTCCGCGGCTGGCGCTGCTCCGGCCGAGCCTGGTTCAGCAAGTGGTCCACCTGGCGCGCGATATGCAGGTGACCATCGTGGCCGAGCGTCGTCGCTCGACCGCGGCCAGCGAGGGTTAGAGAGCGGGACGCTCAGCATGACGGGCCAACCAGCGTCCTATCAGATTTGGGAATACGCGGCCGGGCTCAGGATCAAATTGGTGATGTTACTGACGATCTCTTCGAAGGCGTAGCGCGAGGAAGTGGAGAGTTTTTTCCAGTCCGGCGAAGAACCGAACGCCGCCCACAGCTTGCTGCGGTCGGCGAGGTCGTCGAAGGCCAGCATATAGGTGAGGTTCGGCAGCCGCGAGCCGATGAGAGTGTCGCCGTAGAAGACGGACCGGAAGCCGGCGTGCTGGAAGACGTCAAACTCGCCGCTGTTGAACATTTCGACCTTTCTGACGTGATCGCGATCGCTGGGACTCTCGTAGGTGCGAAGCTCAAAGGTGCGCGGGCGGTTCTCGGCCGCCGCCGGGGGCGCCTGGAGCTTGGGCCAGCCCGCGAAGGCCAGCATCAGCGAGCTTTCCATGCGCATGTACGCGGGGGCGGTGGCCGGAGCCTCGAGAAAGTCGGCGCCGGCTTTCATATATTCAGGGTCGGCAGCGAGACGCGGCTCGATTGAGACCAGAGTTTCGAGCGAGGCGGACGGAATCAAGATGTAGAGGGACGGGCTCTCGGCGCCTGCCACCACCGTAAAGGCGCCGACAGGTTTGATGCCGAGACGGTTGGCCGCCGGGATGAAAGCCTGTTGGAAATAGCCGTTCACGAGCTTCACTTGCGGCCCGGAGCGGAGCTCATAACGCCGGAGCTGGTAGTATTCCCGGCCGCTCTCGCCGGCGCCGCTTTGCGGACGGGTCGGGCCGCTGCCGAGAGATCCTTCCGGGCTCATCGCTAGCGCCGACGCTGCCAACGAGGATGTTACGAAAGTTCGTCTTCGCATCGTGTTCTCCTTCTCAGGTGCCGCGGGAAACGGGTGGCGGCTCAAGCAGGCTTGTCCGCAGACTTCAGCTCGTCGCGCGCCTCCCGCCCGGCATTATATCAACGGATCGTCTCGACGCTTGTGGAGAAACGGCGCCGCGAGGGGCATGCCACCGCACCCTCTCCCCCCACGGCGCGTCTACTAGAATGCAGGCTACTTGATCTTGTCACCGCTCATGCCGCCCATCATCGAAGTCCAGGACCTGACGAAGGAGTTTCGCACTTTTCACCGCCGCGAGGGCGTCTGGGGTGCGCTCCAGAACCTGTTCGTGCGCGAATACGTTACCGTGCATGCCGTGGACCGGGTCAGCTTTACGATCGAGCCCGGCGAGATGGTAGGCTACATCGGCGCCAACGGAGCGGGCAAGTCCACCACCATCAAGATGCTGACCGGCATCCTGGTTCCCAGCGGCGGCCGTCTGGTGGCGAACGGCTACGTGCCCTACCGTGAACGCCGGCGCTACACGCGCCACCTGGGCGTGGTCTTCGGCCAGCGCACGCAGCTCTGGTGGGACATCGCGGTGGTGGAGTCTTTCCGGCTCCTGAAGGAGATCTACGAGATTTCGGACGCGGACTATCAGCGGCGGCTCGGGGTCTTCTCGGAAATCCTCAACGTCAAGGAATACCTGCACACGCCGGTGCGCAAATTGAGCCTGGGCGAGCGCATGCGCTGCGACCTGGCAGCGTCGCTGTTGCACAATCCACCGCTGCTCTTCCTGGATGAGCCCACCATCGGGCTCGATGTGGTGGCCAAGGATCGCATTCGCGAGTTTCTGAAGGAAATCAATCGCACCGAACGCACCACCGTACTGTTGACCACGCATGACCTCGCCGACATCGAAGAGCTGTGCCGGCGCATCATCGTGATCGACAAGGGCCGGGTGTTATTTGACGGACCCCTCGCCATCATGAAGGACCGGCTGGCGGAGTACAACCAGGTGAAGTTCTTCCTCAAGGACCGCTCCCAGGTGGCGCGGCTTCCGCAGGTGGCCACCAACGGGATCGCCTGCGAGCGCGTGGATGAGCTCACCTACGTGATGCGCTTCGATCGCAACCATCACTCCACCGCCGAGGTCATCCGGAATCTGGTGAACACGCTCGAGGTGCAGGACATCTTCGTAGAAGAAGAACCGATCGAGAACATCGTGAAGCGGATTTACCTGAGCGGCGAAGTCGGACTTCGAACCGAGCCGGCAAGGGGTGACAGCGGCGGCGGCGCGATTGAGCGACAGCGGTGAGCTTTCAACCTGAAGCTGGATTAACGGCAGAAATCAGCCCGGTCGTTCGGGCGGCGCGCATTTACGCGCAATTCATGCGCGTGGGTTTCGTGAATACGCTCGCCTACCGGGTGCGCTATTACACGGGCATCGTCACCTATTTCATCTACGTCTCAATCTACTACTTTATCTGGAAGGCGATCTTTGCCCACGGCGACCGCATCGCCGGCTTCGATTTCAGCCAGATTCTGACTTACGTGGCCGTGGGCTGGATCATCCGTTCCTTCTACTTCAACAACATCGACCAGGAGATGGCGCAGCAGGTGCTCGAGGGAAAGCTCGCCATGGACCTGATCAAGCCCGTAAACGTGCAGTCGATGTACGTGGCCCAGGCCTTTGGCGAATCCATCTTCCGGCTGGCGCTCCTGACGGCACCGACCGCGGTGCTGCTGCTGGTTCTTTACCCCTTGCGGCGACCGCAAAGCCTGGGCTCTTTCGCGGCTTTCTTTCTGAGCGTTATCTTCAGCTTCTTCATCGTGGCCGGGATCAACTTTGCAGTGGGGACGCTTGCTATCCGCCTGAAGTCGATTCTCGGCCTGCTGCGAGCCAAGTATTTTCTGCTCGAGCTCTTTTCCGGTCTACTGCTGCCGATTTCCTTCTTCCCTCATGCCTTTCAGGTGATCCTGGCCGCTCTGCCATTCCAGTACATCAGCTACGTGCCGGTCTTGCTGTACCTGGGCAAGATTCAAGGGCTGGGGATCGCGCGCGCCCTCGCCCTGCAACTGTTCTGGGTGGCGGCCATGATCGCCCTGGGCCACGCCATGTGGAGCTGGTCAGCGCGGCGGATCACGATTCAAGGAGGGTAAGAAGCCGTAGGCAGTTGGCTCCGGTATGAAGCGTCATCTGCGCCTTTTCGCCCTTTATTTTGCCCAGTATTTCAAGGTGCGCCTGGCCTACAAGGCGGACTTCTTCATCGCCTTTTTCTCCTCCATGGCCGCCACCGTTCTAGGGTTCGGATTCGTCTTCGTGTTGTTCACCAAGATTCCGCGCCTTCAAGACTGGTCCTTCAACGAGATTCTGTTTCTCTACGCCTTCTCACTGATCCCGCTCGGTTTCTTCAACGTTGTCAGTTGGAACCTTTACGAGTTCGGAGACATTTACGTCATTCAAGGACGCTTCGACCGCATCCTGCTGCGGCCGGTAAACACCCTGTTCCAAGTGCTCTTTGAAAAGTTCCGCATCGAGTCGCTTCAGGAGGTTCTCACCGGCCTGTTAGTGCTCTCGGTCGCGAGCAAGCATCTCGGGTATCACTGGGCGCCGGGGGACTACCTTTGGTTCCCCGTCATGATTGCCTCGGGAGCGCTGATCTACCTGGCCGTATTCCTGATCCTGACCGCCGTTTCTTTCTGGTTTGAGGACCGGGTGGGAATCGTGCCCCCAGTCTTCAACATGCTGACTTTCGGCCGTTATCCACTTACGATTTACAGCGTGTTCATCCAGTTCCTGCTGAGCTGGATCATCCCCTTTGGCTTTGCTTCCTTCTACCCCACGACGCATTTCCTGCATCGCACGGAATTCGGCTTTTATTTCCATCTGGTTCCCGCTGTGGGCGTGGGCTTCTTTGGGCTAGCTTGTCTGGTCTGGAGTCGAGGCGTTCGAAACTACAGCAGCACGGGATCATAAGCAACCGCGACCGACGCCCCGGCAAAATCGGCTATGCTAGAGTTGAGTCAGAGCTCATCGGTAATCCGACGGGGCGCAGGACCGTAATGTCAATAGCCTACCTCGATTGCTCTTCCGGCGTGAGCGGGGACATGTTTCTGGGCGCCTGCTTGGACGCCGACCTCGATTCGGCAAGCCTCCTGGCGGAGATCGCCAAGCTCCCGGTCGGACCCTACGAATTCAACTCCGGCCGGGTGACGCGGTCTGGACTAGCCGGGACGCAGGTGGAGATTACCGCCCCCGAGAAGCAGCCGCACCGCCATCTGGCGCCCATCGAGCAGATGATCGAATCGAGCGCGCTTTCGGCCGGCGTCAAGGACCGGTCGAAGCGGATTTTCCGGCGCTTGGGCGAGGCCGAGGCCCGCCTGCACGCGCTACCCATCGAAAAGGTGCACTTCCATGAGGTAGGCGCCGTCGATGCCATCCTCGACATCGTCGGAGCCTGTGTAGCGCTGGAACTGCTTGGCATCGAGGAACTTGTGGCCTCACCGCTGAACGTCGGGACGGGACGGGTGAATGCGGCCCACGGGTCTTTGCCCGTGCCGGCGCCGGCCACGGCGGAATTGCTGCGCGGCCTTCCGATCTACTCCTCGGGCGTCGAAGCTGAATTGGTCACGCCCACCGGGGCGGCCATTGTCTCCACGCTGGCGAGCGGCTTCGGCCCCCTCCCTGCGATGAAGGTGGAGCGGATCGGCTACGGCGCGGGCGCCCGCGACCTGCCCGGCCACCCGAACCTGCTGCGCCTGATGATCGGCGAGCGCACTTCGAGCCCCGACCTTCGAGCCTCAAGCCTCGACGGCGACGTGGTGGCCGTGGTTGAAACCAGCGTGGATGACATGAGCCCGGAGGTCTACGGCTACCTGGTGGAGCGGGCCCTGGCCGCCGGCGCGCTCGACATCAGTTGCGCGCCCATCGAGATGAAGAAGAATCGTCCGGGACTCGATATCCGGTTGCTCGCCAAGCCTGAGCAGGCCGAAGCCCTGGCCGACCTGATCTTCGCCGAGACCACCACCCTGGGATTGCGGATCTCGAGGGCCGAGCGGCGGGTGCTGCGGCGCGAAATGGTGAGCGTTGAGACGCCGTACGGCGCCATTCGCCTGAAGATCGGGCTCCGCAACGGTCACGTCCTGAATGCATCTCCTGAGTATGAGGACTGCCGGCGCGTGGCGCTGGAGCGCGGCGTGCCGTTGAAGGAAGTGATGCAGGCGGCGCAGGCGGCCTTTCGAAATCGAGCCCCCGGGCGATCGCGCGATCGGGGGATTGAAGATTGATCTATTCTTCCAATCACTCGATGATCCGATGACTCAATGATCCGATATGAATAGGTTATACCTGACCACTCCCATTTACTACCCCAACGCCCGCCCGCACGTGGGCTCGGCCTACACCACCATCGTTTGTGACGTGCTGGCCCGCTACAAGCGTATGTGCGGCTACGACGTGGCCTTTCTGACTGGCACCGACGAGCACGGCGAAAAGCTGCAGCGCGCCGCGGACGCGGCCGGCATGCCTGTGGAGCGGTTTGTCGCCGAAAAGCGCGAGCTGTTCAGGAACCTGTGGCATACGCTCGGAATCAGCGAGTACCGCTTTGTTCACACGTCGCAGAACCCGGCCCATCGCGAGTCCGTGCAGTGGATGATCCGCCAGGCGGATAAGGCGGGTTACATCGATAAGAAGAAATATGTGGGCCGCTACTGCATTTCTGACGAACGCTACGTCTCCGACGGACCTGAACCCGCCAATTGTGACGTCTGCGGCCGTCCGGCGGAGCTGATCAGCGAGGAAAACTACTTCTTCAAACTTTCAGCATTCGGGCCCAGTGAGCCGGGCCGCGAAGATGGCAAGCTCATGGAGCTTTATCGGGACAACCCCCAATTCGTGCAGCCGGACTTTCGCCGCAACGAAGTGATCAGCTTCGTCAAAAGCGGCTTGCGCGACATCTCGATCAGCCGCCGGCGGCTGAAGTGGGGCATCCCGTGGCCGGGAGACGATGAGCAGGTGGTCTACGTCTGGTATGACGCGCTGACCAGCTACCTCACCGGCATCGGCTTTGCCGGCGAGAAACGAAGCAAGGACTTTGAAAAATACTGGATGGGCGCGGAGGGTCCAACGGAAGTCGTCCACATGATTGGCAAGGACATCCTGCGCTTCCATACCGTGTACTGGCCGGCTTTTCTGATGGCCGCCGGGCTGCCTCTGCCCAAGACCATCTTCGCCCACGGCTGGATTTACTACGAGCAGGACAAGATGAGTAAGTCGAAGGGCAACGTGGTGTATCCGGAGCCGATCGTCGACGCCTTCGAATCCTTCGGCGCCCCCGGCAACGACGCTCTGCGCTACTACTTGCTGCGCGAAGCCCCGTTCGGGCACGATACCAGCTTCTCCTACGAGGGTCTGATAGACCGTTATAACTCGGATCTCGCGAATGACTTGGGGAACCTCGCAAACCGGACGGCCCCCATGATCAATCGCTATTTCGATGGACTCGTACCGAAGGCTGTCGAGCACAGTGAGAGCGACAATGCGACGCCTTCGGTGCTCCCTGTCGACACCCATGCGAGGATGCTGCCTCGGATGGCCACGCAAACGAGGACTTACACCGTCAATTGCTTCGACCGCTACGAGTTCTCGAGCGGGCTCGCTGAAGTCTGGCGTCTCATTCGGGGTGCAAACACCGACCTGAGTAACATAAAACCGTGGGCCCTGGCGAAAGACCCTTCCAAGCGGGACCAACTGGCTGAGGTTCTGGGAAATGCGTATGAGGTTCTTAGGTTTGCGGCTGCACTGACGCACCCCGTTCTGCCTTTCGCAGCTCGCAGGCTTTGGCAGCAACTGGGGCAAGCGAGCATCATAGACGAATTCGACCCAAAGTCTCTCAGGTGGGGCTGCGTCGACCCCGGCACCAAAGCCGGCAAGCCCGAGCCCATCTTCCCAGATTTTAAGAGGGACAAGAGGGAAGCACTCCTGACCAAAATTCATGAACTCGCCGAGGCCGACCGAGCGCTCAGTCAACCGAAAGGAGTCCAAGTGCCAATTCCATCCGAGAGCCAACCAGCGCCTGCAAAAGCAGATTCTTCGTCGCCTGCGGCTCCTCAGAATGACAGCCAGAGTCCCAGCAAGATCACCATCGATGACTTCGCCAAGGTCGAGATGGTGGTGGCCCAGATCGTCGCCGCCGAGTCGATTCCGGGCGCCAAGAAGCTGCTGAAGCTGCAGGTGGATATCGGCTCCGAGACGCGACAGGTGTGCGCCGGGATCGCCGAGTATTACCGGCCGGAAGAGCTGGTGGGGCAGAAGATCGTGCTGGTGGCGAACCTCGAACCTCGGAAACTGCGTGGCATCGAGTCGAACGGCATGGTGGTAGCGGCGTCGGCGGGCCCCGAAGGCAAACCGATTCTCGCCACGTTCAAGGAAGACGTGCCGAACGGGACGAGGCTGAAGTAATTGATCCATTGCCTGATTGATTCATTGACTCAATCAGGGCGAAATTCGAGTTGAAACTTACAAAGACTCGGAGGCATTGGCATGAAAAAGAACCAGAATCATTTTGAGTTTACCGGCGCGGTCTTCCGCGAGGGTCGCTGCTTTGTCTCTCTCTGTCTCGATCTGGACGTAGCATCACAGGGCAAAGACCCGCGCGAGGCCAAGAAGATGCTGGCCGAGGCTGTAAGCCTCTATCTCGAAACCTGCTTCGAGGATGGGGTTCCATACCTGCGTCCGGTGCCCAAAAACGAAGACCCACGCATTGAAAGCCCGGCAAATCTCGTTGAACTTTTCCCTTTGAAGGTCGATTTCGAGGTTCACGCCGTTGCCTGAAGTCCCGGTTGTGAAGCCGAAAAAGTTGGTGGCGGCGCTCAAGCGGATGGGCTTCTATGAAGTGCGCCAAACGGGGAGTCACCTGCAGCTCAAGCGCGGCAACCTGCTCGCCACGGTCCCCATCCATCCGGGCGATGTCAGCCCCGGTGTTCTTCGTTCGATCCTGCGGCAGGCGCATCTCTCAGTGCAGGAACTGCGGAAGGCGCTGTGACCGCCGCCGGGTCCGTGGCCGAATTGGAAACGCATCTGCTGATTGGCCAAAGACTCTCGCGGGTGACAGAATCCGATGTCGCGGTCAGCGCTTGCTATCTCGTCTGAGGTAGGCAAAATGCTCGCTGGCCTCGCAAAGAGCCTAAGACGGCGTGTCGACCCGACACCTGGCACCTAACTCCTAACACCTGACTGACACCTGACCATGCACGTCGACTCTCACGCCCACCTCGACTCCGTCGATTTCGACCCCGACCGCGAGGCGGTGATCGCTCGCGCGCAGCAGGCCGGACTGCGCTACGTGCTGCTGATCGCGGACCTGGCGCGCCCGGAGAGCGTCCGCAAGGTGATCGAACTGGCCGAACGGCACGCCGGTTTCTACTGGGCGGCGGGAATCGACCCGCATGAAGCCGCGTCGGCGCGCGAGGAGCACTTTGAGTCGCTGAACGATCTTGCAGCCCACCCGAAGTTTCTGGCTGTGGGTGAGATCGGCCTCGACTACTACTATGACTACCCGCGCGACGTGCAGAAGCAGGTTTTCCTGCGCCAGATCGAACTGGCCCGCGTCCTGGGACGGCCCATCATCATTCATTGCCGCGACGCCTGGAGTGATCTGCGCCAAATTCTGCGCGCGCGCCTGGCACCTAGCTCGCCAGTGCCTGGCCCGGCGTCGATACAGGGCGATGGTCCCGACCGTTTGGCGGGCGCGGGCATTCTCCATTGCTTTAGCGGCACGACGGAAGACGCTCACGACCTGGTCGATCTCGGCTTTTACGTTTCCTTTGCCGGAAACCTTACCTTCAAGAAGGCGCAGAACCTGCGGGAGGCCGCGCGCTCGGTTCCTATCGATCGACTGCTCTCCGAGACCGACAGCCCTTATCTTGGGCCCGTGCCTTATCGCGGGCGCCGCAACGAGCCCGCCTGGGTGCGCGAGGTGACGCGCGAGCTGGCGGGTCTGCACGGCGTGCCGGAGGAAGAGATGGGTCGGCGCCTGGCGGGGAATTTTGGCCGCCTGTTTGGGCTGGGGATGGCGAGTGATCCGGCTGGGGTTCGGGATTCCGCCGGACCTTTTTGTTGACATTCAGGTCTTAATCGAGGTACCATCCCTACCAGAGGATGAGGCACCGTCATGGCGACAGGGACCGCCCATTACGCACGGGCGACCCTGACAGGCACCCTCGCACTTGGAGTCACCGGCGAAGGATCGATCCAGGCCTGCTAGCCCAGACAAAGAGGCTAAACTAGCCGCGGAGGGCCCCGAAGCGCGAAAAAAAGATTCCTTATCCCAAAGCCAATAAGATCCACGCAATCAATAAGTTAGCTAAAAATGGCCGGCTAGGCCAAAGCCAAGAAGTCCTTTAGAATCAGCGAAAATGGGGCTACACCCAAAGCCAAATCGCCAGCCTCCGGTGATGGCCAAAAATATCGAATAAACCGATTGGAATCAGTCGCATACAGGGAAAATAGGACGGAGTTGGCTCCGCTTCCCAAAGCCAAAGACAAATTCCGGTCCGGGGCGTGATCGCTCCTGCCGGTAGGGCCCTCCCGGGCTTCACCCGGCGATCGACCTGAACTCGTGCTTTTCTCGCCCGCGCTGTTTGTGGGAACATGACGCTGCGGAACGTTCGTGTGTGTGAGGGGCAGGGTGGCAGCTACGGGCAACATCACGATCAAGGAAATCTTCGAGCTAGTGCGCGACGACCTGGTGAAGGTTGAGGAGGAGATCAGCCGGCAGACCGTCTCCAGCGTCCAGCCCATCACCGAGATCGGTCAATACCTTCAGGATGGCGGCGGCAAACGGCTCCGGCCCATGCTGGTGCTGCTCGCGTCCAAGCTGTGCGGCTACCGGGGTCCGGCGGCGATTCGTCTGGGCGCGGTGGTGGAGATGATCCACACGGCTACTCTGGTGCATGACGACATTATTGACGAGGCCGAGACCCGGCGTGGCCGGCCTTCGACCAATTCGCGCTGGGGCAACCACAAGAGCGTGCTGACAGGTGACTGGCTTTACATGCAGGCCTTCAACATCGCCGTGGCCGAGCGCAACTTCGCTATTCTCGATCTGCTGATCAGCCTCACCCAGTTGATGGTGGAAGGCGAGATGCTGCAGCTTACCTTCGCGAATCGTCTCGATGTCAGAGAAGACAACTATTTTGACTTGATCTATCGCAAGACCGCAGCCCTGTTTGCCGCCTGCCTGCGCCTGGGCGCGCTGGTGGGCCATCAGGATGACGACGTCGAGGCGCGCCTGGGCTCGTGCGGGCTAAACCTGGGCCTGGCCTTCCAGTTGATCGACGACGTGCTCGACTTCAGCTCATCGGAGGAGCGCCTGGGCAAGCCGGTAGGCAATGATCTGCGTGAGGGCAAGCTGACGCTGCCCCTGATTTATCTGCTGCCGCGTTGCCGGCCCGAAGAGAAGGAGAAGGTCTCGCAAGTGCTGGCCGATGGCGGGTTCGAGCGCGTGTCCCTGGCGGAGATTCAGGCGCTCGTCGAGCGCTACGGCACCCTGGAGGCCACGCGCGCCAAGGCTCGCGAACTCGCCCGGCGCGCCGCGCAGGAGATCGAGCGGTTCCCCGCCTCGCCCTACAAGGATGCCCTGGGCTCCCTTACCGAGTTCATTGTCGAGCGGCAGTATTAGTATCCGCCGCCCGAACTGCCACGGCGGCGAGACCAGATCGTTCACGGGCCCAGCACGAAACGTGATCGTTCATGCACCGGGAAATCGAGATCAAGCTGCCGATTCACGATCCCCGCGCCGTGCGGCGCCGGTTAAAAGACCTTGGCTTCCGGCGGGTCTCGAAGCGTTACCTGGAGCGCAACGCGCTGTTCGACTATCCCGACCGGCGCTTGAGGAGGGAAGGCAGCCTTCTTCGGCTGCGGCTCGAGCGCCGCCGGAGCCTGCTGACTTTCAAGGGTCCGCAGATAGGCAAGGGCCGGTTCAAGGAGCGGGCCGAAATCGAGAGCCGGGTGAGTGACGGACCGGAAGTGGTAAGGGTCCTCGAGGCGGTAGGCTTTCGTGAGGTTTTCCGCTATGAGAAGTACCGCACTCTATACCGCCGCTCGAACGACGCTGACCACGCCGAGGTAGCGTTCGACCAGACGCCGATCGGGATCTACCTGGAGCTCGAAGGGCCCAGGGGCTGGATCGACGAAGTCGCCAGGGGACTCGGCTATGGGCCTCGGGAGTATATCACGGTGAGTTACGGCCGCCTGTATCTGGGGTGGTGCAAGTCGCACCGCCGGGAGCCCACCCACATGGTTTTCCAGGAGGTGAACACCACTTTGAGAAGTCGCGCCGGAAGTGGCACGAGTTCGAGTGACTCCGGGGCGGTTTTGAGGGTATAATACCTTTGGGTTATCATGTGCCTGAAATCTGAGCCGAGAGCTGTGGTGTCTGCCGCAGTACGCTCTGCTTTCGTCGTTTGGCGAGCTACCCGGACGTTGGGACAAGGGTTTCGGGTTAGAGGTTTTGAGAGATGGAAGGCTTACTCCAACCGACTCACTTGTTTTTTATTCTGCTGATCGTCTTGATCATCTTCGGGCCTGGCAAGCTGCCCGAGTTAGGGCGCGGCCTCGGCAAGGGCATTCGCGAGTTCAAGGATGCCATGAAGGGCGGGATGAGCGGCGAAGCTGCGAAGCCGGCCGAGAAGGACGAACAGAAGTCGGAAGCGGCGGTGAAGACCGAAGCGTCCGCCGAAGCAACACAGGTCGGACAGACAAAGGCGTAAAGTCGAGCGACCCAGCTCCGCGAAGCCGCCAAGCAGCCTCCGAAGCGATCTTTGGGCCGTCCACACCAGGAGGTTTCAGGAGATGTTCGAAGGAATTCTACGGCCAACGCATCTGCTGTTTATTCTGTTGATCGTTCTGATCATCTTTGGGCCAGGGAAACTGCCCGATCTCGGCCGGGGCCTCGGCAAAGGCATCCGCGAGTTCAAAGACGCGATCAAGGGTGGCGTTGCTGGCGACGATGAGAAGAAGCCCTAGCAGCTCAGGGCAGCGCCGCCACGAAGGTTTTTCATCGGCCGGCTCTGGATTAGGAAAAGCCGCACGTTGTCCCGAAATCTGGCGGCGCTCCTCTGATTTGCCCGTATTCCTCGGTAGCTCAATGGTAGAGCATTCGGCTGTTAACCGAAGGGTTCCTGGTTCGAGTCCAGGCCGAGGAGCCAACCCTTTTCAAGGGTTTAGCAGCACCTTCACAGCGATGCCCACCACCATTTTTGAAACCCTGTAGGGACTTTTGTAGGGACTGGCTCTCTACCGGCCGAGCAATCGCGGGTACCGCTGAATAATTCTGTGCCGGCTCTCCGGTTTTTGCTTTCAGGCTCATCGCCTCCTGTTCCCTTCGCCACACGCCTTCCAGCGCGTCGCGTTTCGCCTGCATACGAATATGGCTGTAGTGCCTCAGCATCTGCCTTGAAACGTGCCCGGCGATGTCCATGATCGTTTCATCGCCGGCTCCTCCTTCTGCCAATTCAGTGATGAGCGTGTGGCGAGTGTCGTGTAGCCGGCCCTTCACTCCCGCACGCTCACGGACGTTAGCCCAGGCCGTCTTCAAGGTCGTAATCGGTCGCCTCGGATCGAGCGTATGCAACTTCCCAAAAGGGAACAGATACCAGTCCAGCTCGATCTTCCCGAACATCAGAGCGTACCACTGGGAGTGTTCCTTGAGCGCGTCGTAAAGGGGCTGATTGAACGGAATCGTGCGCCCCTCGCCGGCGTCCGTCTTCGTGTGCCCCACAGTGAGAAAACGCTTTTCGAGATCGACCTGGTCCCACTTGAGAGTGCGAATTTCACTGCTTCTCATCGCTGTGTTTGTCGCTAACATCAGCGCCGGATAAATTGTTGGGGATTTGGAAGCCCTAGCCGCGTCGAGCAAATCTCTTTTCTCTTCGGGAGCAAAGATTTTTGCCAGATGCTTTCTCACCTTCAGCTTCAGATGTTTTGCCTTCTTCAGCCTTGCTCGGATCAGCTCGCCGCGCTCGCCCATGAGTCTCAGCAGGATGCCCACCTCTTCGTTGATCGTTTTGGGCGCAGCCTTCTCCCTGAGCCGCTCGTCCTGATATTCGCGAATTCTGTCCTCACCGACGTCGACAATCATCTTGTCACCGAGAAGCCGGACTAAGTGCTTGACGGCGTGTTTCGCGAAGGTCACGGACCGATGACGAAGTGCGTAGCTTTCAAGATACTCTTCGGACACTTCGCGAAGTGAACGAATCAATTCCCGCCGGACGTCTTCAATGCTGTTAAAGCCTTGTTCCAACTCTCGGCGCCGCTTCTGTTCGGCTTGTTTGGCCAGAGTCTTCGAAGTCGATTTGCTGGACTCCTGAATCCGCCTTCCCGCGAACCAGAACTCGTACCACCAGATCTTTCCTCGCCTTGACACTGACATCGCTCAATCCCTTTCTAGTTCCAAAGAGGCAAAGTATAGCGTGAGTTGCTCAAACGCCCGCTTCAGGTCCAGATCACTACCGCACTCCCTTGCGAGCACCTGGAAACGCGGTTCCCAGGACCGAGGCGGCTCGGGGAGGGCGGCAGGTATCGGATGAGTGTTCCGGCGTTCGAACGTTTTGCGAATGCTCCGCCGTAGCCGCGTAGGTTCCATGTCAGCTGCCTGGAGCAGCACCAAATCGACCAGATCCTTAGCGCGCGAATTGTCCCGCTCCTGTCGGGGCAAGCTATACGCATGGATTTTCTCCGCGAACTGCTGCTCAGTTGAGATCATCCGAAACTCAGGTCGCGGGAGGCCAGCGAAATCAAACCAACCTTCGCCCGCGACGCGGTCCGGAACATCGATCAACGCATCTCCGATTCCCACGTCCACCCGGAATCTCGCAAAGGTGCGGCCACCCATCGTCGCGTGTACGGGATACCGTCTGCCCCCCTCGGGTGGCCCATCCAAGTCGAGCACCGATTCACCCACGAGGAAGACGAACCCATCTGGGACCTTAACCGAACAGGCTTCCATTAAGAGATCGCGAACGTGATCCGTCCCTCGGCCTGTGCCTGCTTCCTGACTGGTTACAACCATCGTGAGATCGATGTCCTTGGTTGATCTGGCTTGGTGCATCCGTAACTCCATGGCGTACCCGCCTTTCAGAAACCAAGCACATCGATCCTGAGTGTCGGCGCTGAACAATCGCGCTAAGAATCGGTCAAACGCTACCCTCCGTCTGAGGCGCTGAATATCAGCACTTTGGCGTCGCGCCATCTCGTGTAGTCGCGTCTCAAGCGCGGTGCGGAGCGCTTGTTCGGTCTGGTACTCCCTACGTTCAGCCACGACGCGCTCCTTCTGCGAGCGCACGCAGTTCGCGGCGGACTTCGGTGGGGAAATCCTTCCGATCAAGGTCATTTCTCATCGTCAGCCCGCGCGCCAGTGCTTCTCGTACCGCCTGCCTCAGAAGAACCTTGTCCGTCTGCGGCTCGGTCACTAGATCCCGAATTGAGCGGAGTGGTGTCGTACAGCGCACCGCAAACATTTCTTGGGTATCTTGAGGTGGGATATTTCCGCGGTGCAGAACGAGGACCGACGGGATCTCGGAATTCCTCCGGAACGTCGTGGGCACTGTCATGTGGAGCTTGGACGGATTCGCATCCGAAAGTTCATAGAGGCTCAAGGCGGTTTCGTGACTGTACACGCCTTGGGGAACTTCGTCGCGCCCTCGGGACCACAGATACCAAACCATCAGGTCAGGCCGTTCCACGGCCGGAAAATCAGCCAGACGGTAAATCCCACGATATTCTCGAATCCAGTTGCCCGTCTGCACGTGATAGGGGTGGGTTTTCTCCGCGAAGCCCGCAGCCTTGGCTTGCTTCGTCGTGAAGAACCCAGACTGATCCTTAGCAATCGCAAACAAGTTTCGCCTGGCTTGGCTTCGAGGCATCCCGCTTGCATAATACTCCAAATAATTTAGGGAGTCATGAGAGTCTGCCGGCGCAGATTTCGTCAACCTCACACCCTCGCACTCTTGGCGTGCTGACTCGCTGAAGTAGAACCGGCCTGTCCCCCAGTCGGCAACGCCGACAGCCACTCATCCACATCTTCGGGTCGATACCGAACCAATGAACTCACCTTGATAAAACGTGGACCGCGCCGTTCCAACCGCCATCGTCGCAAAGAGGCAAGGCTCACGTGCAGCCGTTGTGCCAAGTCATGTTCTGTCAGAAGATTCAACATAGTGACCTCTTTAGCCGGCTCCCTTCAATGGAA
>DATDGR010000051.1:0-35219 GCA_036521995.1 Terriglobia bacterium
AGGGTGGCCCGCTAATCCATGGCGGCGATTCCGAGGAAGCGCAGCGTTCTCTGGACTCCACTTGCCGCAAAATCCGGCGCTTCCTTAGTCAACAGCCGTTTTAACCCGCTAATTACCCACAAATTTCCCGGACGAGGCATAAGAGTAGCACCCCGCGATATCCTCGCTGTCACGCAGGGTCGCCGTTCCCTGTTCTGGGTTTTCCCCCGAGAGGTCCGGCTTTATCTCTTCGTTGCCAACAGTCTGAGGATGCGTGGATGCAAAGATGTTATCCTGAAACTTGATATCCCAAGTCGGCGGGCTTCCTATCCAAGTAGTTGTACCCCCTTGATACATACAAGCTGGATCTGGTTTGGCGGGAGGGTTCCCCGCCGACAAGGAAACAGAGAGCTCCATGGACGGAGACGGACAGGTGCATCCATCGACCATCAGGGGTCCCGGTCCAGCTGCCTTCACGCCGACCATCATTCCGGCGGCGATTCCCAAAAGCCCCAGAGTTCCTCCTACCCAACGTCTTGCAGTCATGTCTAGGTCCTCCTTTTCCTGGCCAAGCTCTCAGTTCTGAAACAGTGCCGCAAAACGCGAGTCCTTATGCAGATCGTC
This sequence comes from Terriglobia bacterium, assembly GCA_036521995.1. GTDB lineage: Bacteria > Acidobacteriota > Terriglobia > UBA7540 > UBA7540 > Gp13-AA77. The sequence continues at coordinate 604 of DATDGR010000051.1, forward strand.
AAAGTAGGGATTGTCGCGCACGTCGGAAGCCGGAGACCCCGCTGCCAGGGCTCGTTGCAGCCAAAGAATTGCATGGTCGCGATCGCCGAGCTGATCGTAGACGTGGGCGGCATTCATCATAGTCTCGGCATCGGTGGGCGCGAGCTGCAGCGCCTTCCCGATGTCGGCCAAGGCTGCGTTCCGCTCCCCAATCATGGCGTGATAGGTTGCACGGTAGCCCAACGCGGAGTAGTCTCGCGCGTTCACGCTCAGCGCCTGAGTGGCTCGAGAAATCGCCTCCTGGTAGGCGGCCCGCGCCTTTCCGCCCTCGCCTGGAGCCCAAGTGTACGCGTCCCCGAGGTTTCCCCAAACGGCGTAATTACTGCCGCTGATGTTCAGAGCAAACTCGTAATTTCGAGCAGCCTCGGTGAAGCGACGAAGACTGAAATAGGCGGTGCCGAGGTTGGAGTAGGCAAAGTAGCTCGGCCGCAGGGCAATCGACTTCTGAAATTCCTTGATGGCCTCCGAATAGCGGGCTTGAAACGAATAGGCCACGCCCAGATTACTGTGCCCGACATCGTTCTGAGGTGCGATGGCGGTCACACGGGTAAACATGTCGGCCGCGTCGTGATAGTTGCCATGGTTCAGATAGAGCATACCGAGCCAGTTATACGGTGCGACGAGTTCCGGGCGAAGAGCGATGGCCTTACGATACGTCTCCACAGCATCTTCGATCTTGTTTAACCCCTCGTAGGCTTGAGCCAGTCCGACGTATCCGTCATCGTTGGTTGGCTCCAGCTCGATGGCACGTTGGAATTGGTCCGCTGCCTGCTCGTATTGGCCCGTGCCGTTGTAGACAAGCCCCAGGCAGATGTAAGCCTGAGCGCCTGCGTTTCCTAAGCCGACGGCGCGCGTGCACTCTTCACGCGCCTCATTTACCAGGTCGTGGTCCTTGGTGTGTTCAAATCGCCTCCAGTAACCCTCGCCCAGCCCGGCGTGCGCCAATCCATACTTCGGATCGAGCTGAATAGCGCGCTCAAAAGCCTGAATGGCGCTGTCTACGCTCTCCGGCTTTTGGAAACTCTGCAGGTAACCGCGCCCCTGGATGTAGTAATCGTAGGCAACGGGTTGACTTGTGCCTTCCGGGAGGCCAGCCGGCGATGCAACGTCGAGCATACCCACCGCGGCTTCAACGACCTGGTTCTGCAGGGCGAAGAGGTCATTCGCCTTGCCGTCGACAATCCTGGTGTGCGCCTGGAGCAAAGTGCGGGTATCCACCAAGGCCAGATCGATACGAATGTCGTCGCCAAGCCGCTGCCAGGTTGCTTTGAGCACAAACCTGGCCCCAAATTCCTTACCCGCCTCCTCTGCGCTCTCTATATTCTTTTTGCGAACCTCGAAGGCGGGCGGTACCGCCAGTGAGGGCAACTGCCCGAGTCGCGTGGTTACGGTCTCGGTGAATCCATCGCAGTAAGCAACCTCCTCCGGTCGACCCCCAACCGCAGTGAATGGCAGCACTACCAGGCCTCCTTTCGTGGCGGGTGGAATTCGCCCTCCACCCGTAAAGCGCAAAACAACCAACAAAAGTGCCAGCAGGCCCAGCAGGCCAGCGGCTACCCAAAGCCGCCGGCGCCTCAGCCACTCGAGAATCGGACCGCGATCGGGGCTGTGGACCAAGGTCTTAGCCAGGTCCTCCGCGCTCGCATACCGCAGTGAAGCGTCCCGTTCCACGCAGCGCAAGATCATTGACTCCCAGCGTTGATCGAGATCAGGGACGTAGACACGCGGCGAAGGCGGTGGCTCTCGAAGCCTCTCATAGGTATCGCCTGGGAACGGCTGATGTCCCGTGACCATCTCGTAGATCACCAGGCCCAAAGCATAGATATCGGTGGCCGGAGTCGCCTTGCGGCCTTCCAACTGCTCAGGCGCCATATAGGCGGGCGTGCCGATAATCTGTCGACGGCCTCGCTGGGACGAGGGAGCGCGCCCGGGTGCGACCGAGTAAGCGTGCGAGAGACCGAAGTCAGTAATCACCGCCCGCGGGGATTTCGAAAGGCTGTCCGGCGGGCGGGAGGCGGCCGGGGACGGCGATCCAGAGCTGGTGAGGGCCAGGGAGGTCACGGTTTGTGCGGAGTCGGAGTCGCTCATTGTCCGCGCGACCAGCATCACGTTGCCCGGCTTGAAGTCGCAGTGCACCACGCCGGCCTCGTGGGCTGCGGCTAACCCGTCGGCCATCTGCTGGACGAGCGGCAGAGCCTCTTCGATGCTCATGTGTCCCCGCCGGCTAAGACGCGCGGCGAGGGTCTCGCCCTCCAGCAGCTCCATGGTGATGAAAGTGATCTCGGATTCTCCGCTATCACCGGGTGGCTGATAATGCTCCCAATCGTATATGCGGCAGACGTTGGGGTGGGTGACGCGGCGGGCCAGTTTGATCTCCTGTCTGAAGCGGGATAGCGTTTCGGGGATCGCCGAGATCTCAGGCCGAATGGTCTTTAGCGCCAGACGGGTACCCAGCTCCAGGTCCTTAGCCTCATACACCTCGCCCATGCCGCCGCGACCGATGAACCGCAGCACCTTGTAGCGCCCGCAGATGACTTGGCCAACAGAAAACGTGGTGGGTGGGTTATCCGAGGTGGGAGCGTCGAACGCGGGGTGCTCGCTGGCGCTCTTCATGAACTCGCCGGCGTCGTTGTGCCCGGAGAGCAGAGACTCGACCTCACGCTGCAAGGCCTCGTCGCCTTCGCAAGCGTCGGCCACAACCTGGAGGCGATCGCCTTCCTCGCGTTCCAGGGCCGCTGCGAAGATCTCCTTGGCGCGTTCCCAACGGTCGGAGTCCATCAACCATCATGGCGGGGCCAACAAACGACGCACACTGTTGAACACGCCCCCGCAACCCCTTTTTAGGTGCCTTCTGGCTTGTGGACCGCAGGACTACCACTTGCAACGATTGCCGAGCCTCACCCGACTCTCAGCCCCGTCAATTCCGTACGTTCAACTTTCGATCCTCAGTCCTTGGCAGCAGCCACTTTTGCTGACGGCTGGCTGCAGACCGCGGGCCGCTTGCTAATCTCCGCCCTTCTTGATTTCCTTGTAAAGCCAGGCGCGCGCAACGCTCCAGTCGCGCTTGACGGTCCGCGTGGAGATGCCCAAGACCTCAGCAGTTTCCTGCTCGCTGAGACCTCCAAAGAACCGGATTTCGACGATGCGGGCCTGGCGCGGGTCGCGCTCGGCGAGCCGGTCGAGCGCCTCGTCCAGAGCCAGCACGTCTGCGTCTTTCCCCCCGGTGAACGCCAAGGCCGCGTCCATTGAGACTCTGCACTCGTTGCCGCCCCGCTTCACCGCGCGGCGCGCGCGCGCGTGATCCACTAGCACGCGGCGCATCAACTGGGCGGCTACGGCAAAAAAGTGCGCCCGGTTCTGCCAATTGATCGCGGGCCCTTCGACCAATCTCAGATAGGCTTCGTTGACTAGTGCCGTCGGCTGAAGCGTGTGGCCGGCCCTCTCCCCGCGCATGTAGCTGCGTGCCACGCGCCGGAGCTCCTCGTAAACCAACGGAATCAATTCGGATTGCGCCTGCGGGTTGCCCCCTTTCAACTCAATAAGTAGACGGGTAATTTCCCCAGCGCCTGTCATTATTTCCTCTTTCCGCCGTCGACTCGTTGTTCATGTATATAGCACAAAACAGGGCGATCTGCGAGGACTGCTTGGGCTGGTTTTGGCCTGCACGGCGCCGTCACCAAAGGCCCGCAAGCCAAATTTTCGATGGCCTGGTTCGCCCAGGGTTTCCGCTTAAAGGGGTGAGGACGGCAAATTGGCCGTCCCGGAACGAAAATTCAAGCACAGCAAACAAGGAGGATTCATGAACCGGAAAAGGCTTCTGACCCTAGTGTTGTCGGGCGCGATGGCTCTGATGGCCGGCGCACCCGCGTTGGCTCAGGACTCTATGTTGATGAGCATTCCCTTCGCGTTCAACGTGGGAACCAAGTCTCTGCCAGCGGGAGACTACGACGTCCGCCAGTTGGCCGCGAACACGGTGGTACTGCAGAATGCCAGCACCCGTGATGCAGCCTTCGCGATTACAATGACCGCCCCACCTGAAGAAATTTCGGCGCCAGCGGTCCTGGTTTTCAATCAGTATGGCGACAGCTACTTCCTGTCCGAGATCAAGACGCAGGATAGTCTGCAGCGGATTAAGATCTCAAAGCTGGAGCGGCACGTAGCGGCAGAGACGCAGGAGTCCGCTGAGAACGAGTCAGAGGGTCGAATCGTCTACGTCGCGGCGCGCTGAGAGCAACCACTCGGACGGCGCTTGCGCCCGGTCCGAGGCCGCGGCTTCGGGCCCCTGAGCTGGAAACCACGGTCAGTTCTGACCGCCGGCTTCTGGAGGTGGTCTGAGCGTGGTGTTTGATCCGATGGTGATGGGGGTGAGCGGCCAACCGTTCCCCCTATCCGATTGCTCTGGCGTTCGCCGGCGGCTGCTGCCTGAGTCGGATCGGGAGTGAACCCTTCCTACTTGTACGCCGCAAGGCCTGTGACCTTCTCCCCGATCACTAGTGTGTGGATGTTGTGCGTGCCCTCGTAAGTGAAAACCGATTCGAGGTTGCACATGTGACGGAAGATCGGGTACTCATCAGCCACGCCGTTGGCGCCCAGGATGTCGCGCGCGGCCCGGGCTGCATCGAGGGCGATCTTGACGTTGTTGCGCTTCAGCATCGAGATGTGGGCGGGCTCCACGCGGCCCTGGTCCTTCAGGCGCCCCACTTGCAAGGCCAGCAACTGCGCCTTGGTGATCTCCGTGATCATGTCGGCCAGTTTCGCCTGCACGAGCTGATGCGAGGCGATCGGCTTCTCGTCAAATTGCTTGCGCGTCTTGGCGTATTCGAGCGCCTCGTTGTAGCAAGCCATGGCGGCGCCGATAGCACCCCAGCCGATGCCATACCGCGCCTGGTTAAGGCAGGAAAGCGGCCCTTTGAGACCCCTGACCTCCGGCAGCATGGTCGACGCCGGCACGCGCACATCCTGCAGCGCGAGGGTGCTGGTGACCGAGGCTCGCAGCGACCACTTGCCCTTGATGTCCTTAGAGGTGAACCCGGGCGTGCCGCGTTCCACCAAAAACCCACGGATACCGTCTTCCGCCCGCGCCCACACCAGCGCCACGTCGGCGATGGTTCCGGAAGTGATCCAGGCTTTCTCGCCGTTCAGGACGTAGCTGTCGCCATCCTTGCGGGCGCGCGTCCTCATACCTCCCGGATTGGAGCCGAAGTCGGGTTCGGTCAGGCCGAAGCAGCCGAGCGCCTTGCCCTTCTGCATCAGCGGCAGCCATCGCTGGCGTTGCTCCTCAGAGCCATACTCGCGGATCGGGTACATCACCAGCGCCCCTTGCACGGAAACGAAACTGCGCAGGCCGCTGTCACCCCGCTCGAGTTCTTGCATGATCAGGCCGTACTGCACGTTCGACATCTCCGCGCAGCCGTAACCCCGAAGGTTGGCGCCAAAGAAGCCGAGCTCGGCCATGAGCGGCACCAAGTGCCGGGGAAACTTGGCCTCGCGATTCCATTCCTCGATCTGAGGGAGCACTTCCCGGTCCACAAACTCGCGCACCGTCTGACGGACCAACCTGTCTTCGTCCGAAAGCAGCGAGTCGAATTCCACAAAGTCGACCCCGTGAAAAGCGAACATGAGATTCTCCGGTCGAGATTGTAAGCGGCGCGTCGAGGACGCGTCAAATCTGCCGCCAGACTAGCCTGCGGCCATCGAAGATCCAAGCGAGCGATTGGCGAGCGATTGGCGGGCGATCGAAGTCGGCAGTTGGGGTCTTTGGATTTGGCTTTGGCGTTTTCGGCTCGAGTCGTTCCGTTATTCCTCAACTCGTTGATTCCAGGTCTGTTACTTGGGGTTCTTGGCGGAAATCAAGATGGGCGATTTTGGCTTTGGGTGTAGCCCCACATTTGTTGATAACAAAGGACCTCTTGGCTTTGGCCTAGCCCCCTTCTTCGATTTATCTTACTCTTTCTAAATGACTTCTTGGCTTTGAAACAAGGAATCTTTTTTCATGATTTCGCTCACGGGCAGCGCATTGTAGGCCGATATACATAGGCTAAGTGAATGCCGAAGCCTTTATCAGTGAGCGAGCTGCCGATACCGGCCTTGACCTCCGACGGCATGCGACCGCCCTCGGTCGGGTAGCAGGGCCGAACTGGTTTCAAGAAGACCATAAGGGGCTGGTTCCCGCGAACGCCGTACAAGACTTCTTACTCACAAAGTAATACCTTTATCATACTGGGCCCCGTGGTGTCAACCCCCGCGTGATTGTATACAGATTTATGGCGTCTCTGTTGCCAAACTTTTTTGGAAACAGATTCAAACTGACGCACGGCCTGCATCGTAGGAGCTCCAGAAGCCTAAGAGCAGAAGGCACTTGAGGAGAGGTTGTCTTGGTCCCGCCAGAGGACGGCTGGGTGGGCGCGTATGGAGCGCTACAACTTATGTCGCTCCGCTCAGAAGGATGCAGCCACTGCCAATTTTTCGTGCTCCGGCGTCTCAAAGCGGACTGAGACCAGTTTCGAGACGCCCGGCTCCTCCATGGTCACCCCGTACATGAGCGGGCAGATCTCCATAGTCCGCTTGTTGTGGGTCATCAGGATAAACTGCGTGTGCAGGCTCATGGCCTCGATCATACGGGTGAAGCGGTCCACGTTGGAGTCATCGAGCGGAGCGTCCACTTCGTCCAGGATGCAGAAGGGACTGGGCGTGTAACGGAAGATGGCGATGAGCAGCGCCAGCGCCACCAAGGCCTTCTCACCGCCGGAGAGCAGCAAAACGTTCTGCAGCCTCTTGCCCGGGGGCTGCGCTGCCAGGTCGATGCCGCTGTCAGGATCGGCCTCGTCGCTCAAACGCATGGCACCCACGCCGCCTCCGAAAAGCGTGCGGAAGGTCTCGGCGAAGTTGGCGTTGATGGCCTGGAACGCCTCCAGAAACTGGCGGCGTGAAACCTCGTCAATCTCCCGGATCGCCTGGCTGGTGTCTCCGATGGAGGCGAGCAGGTCTTGTCTTTGGGTTTCGAGGAACGTGAGACGCTGTTCGGCTTCCTGAAGTTCCTCGAGAGCCATCATGTTGATGGGACCGAGGCCGGCGATCTTTCTCTTGAGTTCGCGCACCGCCGTTTCGGCCTCTTCGAGCCGCTCCGCGGCCAAAGCGCTTTCGCGCGGAAGCTCGGCGGCCAGATCCAGCGGCTCGCGCCCTAACTCCTCTCGGCAAAGGGAGACATGATGATCGAGATCGGACTCGGCGCGCGCCAAAGCAACCTCGCAAGCCGAACGCTTCTCTCGTTCAGCCTCCAGCCGGCTCCGGGCTGATTCCACGGCCGGGCCGAGCTCGTCGCGGTGGTGACGAGCCAGCTTGGATTCTTCCACCAGGCTTGCGACCCGCGCCCTCATCTGGTCTTGCTCCGCTTCGAGCGCCTCCGATCGGGCCGATAGCCGGCCGATCTCTTCAGCGAGCGCTCCCTGCTCCTGGCTCCAGGCTTCGCACTGCTCCTGGAGGCGCGCGAGGCGCGACTTCCTCTCCGTCACTCGACTTTCGAGTTCCAGCCGCTCGGCTTGCGCCGCCTGGCTGCGCTCTTCGAGCGCGCTGCGGCGGGCCTGCGCTTCGCCGAGTTCCTGCGCCAGGCGGTCGCTCTCACCGCGGAGCTGGCGAGTGGTCTCGCCCGCCTGGGCAATCTCCGCTTCGCGGAGCGCCTTTTCGTCTGAGGCGGCTTCGAGCTCGCGTTCGATCGCCGTCCGGCGCTCGCGAAGCTTCTCGCTCTCGTCGGTCAGGCGGCCCAGCTCTCCTTTCAGCACCGCGAGGCCCTGGCGGCTGCGATCCAGCGCCTGCTCCGCCTGGTGCAGCCTCTCACTCAGCCGCAGCGAGTCTTTCTCGCTCTCGACGCGCGCGGTGCTCAGCCGGCGGACGTCCTCTTCAAGGTTGGCCCGGTGCGATGACATCTCGCCGAGTTCCGCCCGGGAACTCGCCAGCACGGGCTCGAGTTCGGTCATACGCCGGTCGAGCTCGCGGAAGTCGCGGCGCAAGGCGAGCGGTCCGGCGCTGGGACCCTTTCCGCCGGAGACCAGCCGGTGGTAATAGTGTTCGCCGCGCGGCGTCAGGAAGTGATGGGCAGGATACTCGCTCGCCAGACGTTCCGCCGTGGCTGCGTCCTCCACCACATAAGCTTGAGCGAGGGATTGCAGGCCCAGATCACCGTTGAGGCCCAGCCCCGGCTCAAAGCGCACCAGGTCCGCCAGACGAGCGACCGCACCAGGCACTGGCTCACCCGTTGAAGCGCCATGGCCCTGGCCGTTTGACCGCACGCGGGTGACGAAGAAAGTGGAACGGCCTGCACCCTCGGTGTGCAGCAATTCGAGACCGCGCCGCGCGTCCTCGTGGCGCTCCACCACCACACAGTCCAGCTCCTGCTTCAGGAACTCCTCCACCACCTCTTCGTAGCCCGGCGTTACCTCGAGGAAATCGGCCAGCACTCCCAGGGGTTTGAAGGAGCCATTCTTGGCGCCGTCACCGTCGCCGCCGCTGCCGATTGTCCCCGAGAGTAACCTGCGAACGCTCTCCGTGCTGTAAGCATGGCGGGCCAGTGATTCACCGAGCGCCTCGCGCCGGGCCCGCACTTCCGAGAGATCCTCTCGCAGGCCTTCGACGCGAGTGCGCTCGGCCGCCTCTTCCTGACGCAACTGATCGAGGCGGATGGAGGCATCCTGGGCGGCGCCCGCCACGGTGCTCAGGGCCTCGTCAGCGGAAGCGCGTCCGGTGCGGCAAGTCTCCAGATCCGAGGCCAGCCGCAGGCTCTCCTGGGTGGCGGCCGTTCGTTCGGACTCGGTGCGCGCCGCCTGACGATCGAGCGCCGCCGCGGTCTCGCCAGTCTGCACCAGCTGGTTGCGCAGCTCGGCGGCCTTGGCCACGGCGCTCAGCAGGCCGTGCCGGCCGGATTCCAGGCGGCGTTCGGCTTCGCGCAGCGCGCCTGCCAGTTCCGCCTGGCGAGCCAGAGCCTGACTCACGGCCTGGCCTGCGCGCACGGCTTCGTTCTTAACTTCTTCGGCGTGTTGAGAGCGCTCGGCCGCTTTGTGTTCGAGTTCAAGAAGCTCGGTGGCGAGGCCTGCCCGTTCTACGTCCGCCTCCGTGCGGCGACGCTCGAGCGCGGCAATCTGCTGCCGGGTTTGATCGAGTCTGGAAGCCAGCCTTTCCCGCTCCACATCGGCCTGGGCGCAGGCTTCGCGCAGCCGCACCAGCTCGCTCTCGAGCTGTTCGAGCCGTTCGGCCGCGGTCTTCTCACTCTCGTCCAGTCCCTCGAGCTCGCGGCCGGCCTCGGCGCAGGCCATTTGCAAAGCGCTGAGGTCCTGCCGGATCTTCGCGCACTGGGCGTCCAGGAGCAGGAAGCGCGAGGTCAGAGCCAGCTTCAGGCGTGATCCGAGTTCCTCGGTCAGTTCGCGATGCCGCCGGGCTTTGGAGGCCTGCCGCTTCAGCGAGCCTACCTGCTTGGAGATTTCTTCCAGGATATCGGTCACGCGGGCCAGGTTTAGGCGCGCCGACTCCAGCTTGGCTTCAGCCAGCCGCTTACGGGTCCTGAACTTCGAAACGCCTGCCGCCTCCTCGATGATGGCGCGCCGGTCCGAAGGCTTGGAACTCAGAATCTGGCCGATACGGCCTTGCTCAATGATGGCGTAGGAGTCCGGGCCGAGACCGGTTCCCATGAAGAGTTCCTGGATGTCGCGCAGACGGCAGGTGTCTCCGTTGATGAGGTACTCGCTCTCGCCTGAGCGGAAAAGGCGGCGGGTGATCACGATCTCACTGTCACGGTAAGTCAGCCGCGACGGCACTCCGTTTTCCCCATTGAGGTCATTCTGATCGGCTTCGTGGCCGTGCCCGTTTCCGGCCGCCCCCGCGGCGCTTCCGAAACTGGGCCGGTGGTGGTGGTCCGCGGCGCCCCGGTTCGATCCGGAGGGGGCCGCCGAGCCGTTTGATCCCCTGGAACTGCGCACCGGCCGAGTTTCCTCGGCGGACAGATCGATCAGGGTCAGGCTGACTTCGGCCATGCTGGTGGCGGGACGCAAACGCGTGCCGTTGAAGATCAAGTCGGCCATGCGATCACCGCGCAACGTCTTCGGGCTTTGCTCACCGAGTACCCAGTTGATGGCGTCCCCGAGATTCGACTTGCCGCACCCGTTTGGTCCCACGATCGCCGCCGTGCCCGCGCCGAACTCGAGACGCGTGCGGTCGGCAAAAGACTTGAATCCCAATAACTCCACTTTGTTAAGTTTGAACAAGGCACACTCCTCCTGCGGACTTCCACGGAAGCTCGAAGCGGACGAAGGCTCGTGAAGTCAGAAGCTGTGACAGGACGGCCGCACAGCCGACGTTAAGGCAGCTTGACTCACGGCAACCAATGTGTTGCCGTTGATCCGGCCTGCGGCTCTTCGTGAACCCAGAGTTTGTTTTCCTCCGCGCCACTCTCTTGCCCTCAAAAGCAACCTTCATGCTCCTTCGTGCTGGCGCACTTGGACTGAGGCTGGCGCGAGAAATCCCCTGCTACGAGGTCAACCTAGCACGAACCGCGGGTGGTGTAAAGAAAAAAAACCACAAGATCATGTGGTGTCGCAAGAATGAAACCCAACTTGTAGATTGGACTCTCGATGTCCACCGCGGGCGCCGGCTTTGTTAAGGCCGGGCCGCGGCCAGCGCGGGCTTCCAGCGCAGTACCGGCTTACGGGCCGCTGAGGCCTCATCAAGGCGTGAGACCCGCGTGGTGTGCGGAGCCTTCAGGACCAATTCCGGGTTCTCCTCGACTTCCTCCGCGATGGAGCGCAGGGCGTGGATGAGGGCGTCCAGCTCGGTCTTGCCGGCGCTTTCGGTGGGCTCGATCATGAGGGCGCCGGGGACGATCAGGGGAAAAGAGGTGGTGTAGGGATGGAAACCGTAATCGATCAGGCGCTTGGCGATGTCGCCCGTGCGCACGCCGCGCGCGGCCTGGCGGCGGTCGGAGAAGACGCACTCGTGCAGCGAGGGGGCATCGTAAGGCAGGTCGTAGGAGTCTTTGATCTGGCCCTTGACGTAGTTGGCGTTCAGCACCGCGTCGGCGGTGACCTGGCGGACGCCCTCGGGTCCATAGGCTAGGATGTAGGCCAGAGCCCGCACCGCCATGCCGAAATTGCCGTAGAAGGCGCGCACCCGGCCCACACTCCGCGGCCGGTCATCATTCAGCCGGACGCTGCCGTCGGGAGCTTCCTGCACGGTCGGAGTCGGGAGGTAAGGCTCGAGGAAGCGCTTCACCGCCACCGGACCCGAGCCTGGACCCCCGCCCCCGTGTGGGGTGGAGAAGGTCTTGTGCAGATTGAGGTGCATCACGTCCACGCCGAAGTCGCCGGGACGCGCCACTCCCATCAGGGCGTTCAGGTTGGCGCCGTCCATGTAGACCAGGCCGCCCTTGGAGTGCACCAGCTCGGCGATCCGGCGGATCTCGGTCTCAAAAATGCCGAGCGTGTTTGGATTCGTAAGCATCAGCCCGGCGACTTCCTCGCTCATCTCGCGCTCGAGCTCGGCCAGATCCACACATCCGCGGCTGTCCGACTTCAGATTCCGCACCTGGTAGCCGGAAATGACCACGCTGGCGGGGTTGGTGCCGTGAGCGGAATCCGGGATCAGCACGTAGCGGCGCGCATCGCCGCGCTTCTCGAGGCAGGCCCGGATCATCAGCAGGCCGGTGAGCTCGCCTTGGGCGCCGGCGGCCGGCTGCAAGGAGACGGCGTCCATGCCGGTGATCTCCAATAGCGCACGCTGGGTCTCGGCCAGCACTTTCAGGCACCCCTGGGCCAGATGCTCGGGTGTGTAGGGATGGTCCGTGCCGAGGCCCGCGAATCGCGCCACCACCTCATTGAGGCGAGGATTGTATTTCATCGTGCACGACCCGAGCGGATAAACGCCGGCGTCGATCGAGTAGTTCCAGGTGGACAGGCGCGTAAAGTGACGGATCACGTCGAGCTCGGAGGCTTCGGGGAAGCCTTCGATATCGGGGCGGAAGAACTCTTCGCCGAGCGTCTGCTCGAGGGAAGCGGCAGCGACGTCGAGCGGCGGCAGCTCGGCCCCGGTCTTTCCGGGCGTCGAGCGCTCGAAGATCAGGCCCTCGTTGCGAGTCATGTGGGGCCGGGCGTCTTGGATTCGATCAGCCATGGTTTCCTGTCAATTGATGCCGCAAAATGCGGCAATTTCCGGTGAGGTTCCTTCGAGACGGGTGGAGTCCTGCTGATGTGCCGCCTCACCTATTGTGGATGATTGAGATGAGAGAAGCAAGAGCAATTTCTACCGGCCGCAGGCCAGATTCAACCGTTTTGCCGGCCATTAGAATTCTGCGGCGGCCGACAACCATGTCGACCGCCGCAGTTTGTCAGCGTTACGTCCAGGATGCGAGACGACTACTCCGGCGGCCGCTTTTCGCCTTCGCGGGGCGCGTCCCCTTGATGGGGTGAGCTCTTGAGCTGAGGCTTCGGTTTTTGCGGCGCTGCCGCGTGAGGGGCAGCCTCATGCTGCACTTTGGGTGTGCTCTGGGTGTGCGGCGCTTCCGTGTGCCGGCTTTCCGGCCGAGGCGTGTGCTGGTAGCTCGCCGGAGTGTGGGGCACGGTTTGCGGGCGATGCGCACTCTGCGCTGGCGGTGTGTTGCGGTTCGCGCCAGCGTTGTATGTGGGCCGCGCCGCCGTGGCTCCGGTGTGAGCGGGAGAAGCGGGGTGCGGGTTGGCCTGCGCCGATGGATTGGGATGCGCTGTGATCAGCGGACGAGCCCCACCGCCGCCGGGATTGGGGGTCCTTGCAGCCGCCGGCGCGCGGTCGGCTGCGGCCGGCCGATTGGCCGCTACAGGCCTGTTGGGTTCCGGATGATACGGAGCGCCGGCGCGGCTAGCCCGTACAACTCCCGGATCGTTGAACGCTCCCGGCTTGGGGGTTGCAGCGATGGGCGGCTGGCCATGGTTGGCTGAGGCGAGCAGGGCCCGATCGGAGTGTGCCGCCCGAACCTGCTGTGCTTGGGCGCTTGTTGCCTCCACATGCCGGTCGCGTGTCGCTGCCAGCTCGGTGGCCGTCGGCTGAGCCGCGATTCCGCCATTGCCGCCATTGTAGCTGACGCGGTTGACGGTCACGTTGTTGATTACGGTTTTGTTGTAGACGTTGGTGATGTTCGTCGTGGAGATATTGTTCACGGCTCGGTTGTAGAAGAAGTTGCCGTTATTCCAGTATCCGCCGAGGTACCCGACGCCAAGGTAACCGAAGCCATAGTTAATGCCCCCGTAGAAGCCTACGTGAGGCCCCCAGTAGCCCGCGTGCCAGAGGAACGCGGCGCCACCCCAACCCCAATAACCTGGAGTCCACAGCAGACCCGCTTGCGGGGCGAGCACCCAGGTGCCGGGCACCCAGTAGTAGCCGTCAGCGGGGTCGTAGGCCCAGTAGCCGGGCGTCCACATGTAGCCCGCGGACGGGCAAGGGGGCTGGACGTAGACAGGCAGGGCAGGCGGAGCGATTGTAACCGAGACGCCCACTGCGAACTGGGCGGAGGATGCGGCCGGCTTGGCCAACAGGGCGAGCGCGACTAGCACCGCACAAACAGAGCCTCTGGCGGTCCGGCTCGCGAAAAAGTTTGCGCCTCGTTTCAAGGCACAAGTCAAACGCGTCTCCGATACGCGTTCTCCAGCAGCAGTATTAATCGATATATAATCGGCTGTGATGACCTTTCCGTTTGTCATAGGAGCACCTCACCTGGCTTCGGTGCAATAGGAGTGCCAAACGCATTGAGCTAGGGTAGCCGATGTCGGGTATCTCTTGAACGCTCAGATGGTTGAGTCGGACGGGTGCCAGGATAGGAGGGTCACAAGGCGGTGCCGGGACTATGAAAAATCAACCCTGTCCAGGTACGCAAGCGGAGCCTGCACGGTTTGGCGTACACGATTTGGTTGATGAATCCGGGCCTCTGATTTGCGGAAGCGTTCCTCGGCCCGGTCGAACTTGGCGTTGAAGCGCGGGTTCAAGCGACCCTGATTCTTCAGCAGAAACTCGATCGTTTTTTCAACATCCATTCGTCCGCTCCGGATTCTATCGATTGTACTAGACCGCGGCCGCTGCCGCCTGGTTCGGCGCCGGCTCTCGCCCGAACTGCTTCCACACATCCACCATGCGGTCGAGCGGCCCCTTCGGCACTGTCTCCGTCACTGAGATCAGCAAGTGGTCCTTCAGCTCAGGGTAGAAGCGATCCAGGTGCAGGCCGCCGATAATCTTCTCTTCGCGCAGCGCCGTCAGCAACTCTTCGGCGTCGCCCGGAGCTTTGGCCACAAATTCGTTGAAGTGCGGAGCAGAGAAGGGCGTCGAGGTCCCGTCGACTCGGCGCAGTTCGGCGGCGGCGTACCGTGCCTTGGCCAGATTGTGAGCGGCGAGCTCGCGGAGTCCGGTCTTGCCCAGCAGACAGAGATAGATGGTGACGTTCAGAGCCATCAGCGACTGGCTGGTGCAGATATTGGAGGTCGCTTTCTCGCGGCGGATATGCTGCTCGCGCGTGGCCAGCGTCAGGACATAGCCCCGGCGGCCTTCAGTATCGCGGGTTTCGCCTACCAGCCGTCCTGGCATCTGACGGAGAAACTGCTCGCGGCTGGCGAGGAATCCCACATAGGGGCCGCCGAAAGCCACCGGAACCCCGAACGACTGCGCCTCGCCGCACACGATGTCAGCTTCAGACGGCGGCTTGACCAAGGCGAGCGACAGGGGCTCGGTGACCACCGCGACCGCGAGCGCCCCGTGCCGGTGAGCGATCTCTGTAACCACCGGCCACTTTTCGAGCACCCCGAAGAAGTTCGGTGACTGCACCACCACCGCGGCGGTGTGCTGGTTGACGGTGACGTCGAGCGCCGCCAGGTCGATCTGCCCGGAAGCCGTGTAAGGCACTTCCTCGATGTGCACACCCTGGTGCTGCAGATAAGTCTGGGTCACTTGGCGGTATTCCGGATGCACCGTGCGCGCCATCACCACCCGCTCGCGGCGTGTCAAGCGCATGGCCATCAGAACGGCTTCGTTAGTCGCCGTGGAGCCGTCGTAGAGCGACGAGTTCGCCACCTCCATCCCCGTAAGCTGCGCCATCAGCGTCTGAAACTCGAACATCGCCTGCAGGTTACCCTGGCTGATTTCGGCTTGATAGGGCGTGTAGGAGGTGAGAAATTCCCCTCGCAAAATGAGCGAATCAATCACCACCGGCCGGTAATGCGAATAGGCGCCGGCGCCGAGCAAGGACACATAATCGCGCGCGCTTTCCTTCGAAGCCTGCTCGAAGAACTCGATGAGCTCAGGTTCAGAAAGCGGCCCGGGCAGGTGCAGCGGTTCGCTAAGCCTTAGTTCGGCCGGAATCTGGGCGAAGAGATCGTCCACCGAGCTTTTGCCGAGCGACTCCAGCATGGCGGCGCGGTCGGAATCCGAATTGGGGAGATAGCGCATCAGGACCTATCCTTTTCGGCTTCGGCGGCCCCAGAGCCGGCGAGATAGGCCTCGTACTGATCCGACGTCATCAGGCCCTCGGTTTCCCGGCGGTCGTCGAGGTGCACCTTGATGAGCCAGGCAGCGCCGTGCGGGTCACTGTTGACAAGCTCGGGGCTGTCCGAGAGCTTCCCGTTCACGCTCGTGACCTCTCCCGTGACCGGCGAATAAAGCTCCGAGACCGCCTTCACCGACTCGATGGTGCCGAAGGACTCGTGCGCCGTCACGTGGTCCCCTTTCTTCGGCAGCTCGACGAAGACGATATCGCCGAGCTCCTTCTGCGCATGATCGGTGATGCCGATAATGCCGGTTTCTTCGTCCACGCGGATCCATTCATGATCTTTGGTGTAGAGTAGCTCTTGTGGATACATGGCCCCTCGCTTCGCGAAAGTCCGAAGTCAGAAACTAGAAACCAGAAACTTGCGTGTCTTCTAGTTTCTGATTTCCGGTTTCTGGTCTCTGCTCTCTGGTTTCGGTCTCTTGTAAAACGGCAGCGGCGTCACTTGCGCCGGCGCGCGCCGTCCGCGGATTTCGATCTCGATGGTTTCACCCGGCGTCACTGCCCGCGCCGCCCCAGCGGCCGCCGTACGAAGGTAAGCCAGACCGATGTTCTTCTTGAGAAACGGAGCGAACGACCCGCTGGTCACCTGCCCGAACTTCTCGCCCCCGGCCCAGACCGGATAGCCATCGCGCGCCGGAACGCGGTCCTTCATCTCAAACCCGATCAGCTTCTTTCGCGTTCCGCGGGCCTTCTGTTCGACGAGAGCCTCGCGTCCCAGGAAGTCACTCTTGTCGAGCTTGGCGATCCAGCCGAGACCAGCCTCGAGCAAGGTCGTCTCTTCGTCGAGTTCATGCCCGTAGAGCGGAAAGGCGGCTTCGAGCCGCAGCGTATTGCGCGCCCCGAGACCCGCGGGAATCAGACCTTCGGGCCGGCCGGCCTCGAGGAGCGTGTTCCAGACGTGCTCGGAGCGCCGGGGTGCGAAGTAAAACTCGAAACCGTCTTCGCCGGTGTAGCCGGTGCGAGCCAGCAGCCCCTCGACCCCGGCGCAGGTGGCGTTTGTAAACCAGTAATACCTTAGATTCGCGAGGTCCGCATCCGTCACCTTGCTGAGGATCGTCGTGGCGCGGGGGCCTTGAAGCGCAAGCTGCGAGTAATTCGCGGAGACGTCGTGGACTTCGGCTCCGAACCGATTATGCTCGCTGATCCAGGCAAAGTCTTTGTCGGAATTGGCGGCGTTGACGCAAAGAAAGAAGTGATCCTCGGCGAAACGATGCACCAGGCAGTCGTCCACGGCGCTGCCGTTCGGGTACATGAGGGCGGAGTATTGCGCCTGGTTGATGTTGAGGCGGGAGGCGTCATTCGAGGTCACGTGCTGGACGAGAGCGAGCGCCCCAGCGCCGCGGATGTCGATCTCGCCCATGTGGCTGACGTCGAACAGGCCCGCCCGCGTGCGCACCGCCACGTGTTCATCGACAATGCCGGAGTACTCCACCGGCATGTCCCAGCCGGCGAAGTCCACCATACGCGCGCCCAGAGCGCGATGCGCCCTGTTGAGCGCCGTCCGCTTCAGCGCTACACCTGTTGCTGTTGTCAATGGATCCCCGAAAATGGCGCTGGTCACCCTAAGTAAGCAAACTAGCATACGGTGAAAGAGAGGGTCAAGATAGCCTCGGCGAAGTGGGGGGTGACGCCGAGACGGGCGATTGGCGCGGCGGACCGCTGATTGGCGCCCTCGCGTCGAGGGCACGTTGAGTTTGTCGATGAAGGACGGAATGGTGTACAAGACAGTAGGCGCGCTCAACTATGCCAGGCTCTAACCCTTGTGAGCGATCGAAAAAGAGCTGGCTCCGCAGGACGCTGTTCGCCATCCTCCTGCTTGTTCTCGTGAGCGGTCTAGCGGTCTACCTGCGCCCGCTGTGGGTTTGGCAGCACGCCACGCGAGCCTGGCTTCGCCTCGAGGGAGCGCGGAGCGAGTACGTGCGACTCGGACCCTACCGGATTCACTACCTGGTGGCGGGGGAAGGGAAGCCGCTGGTCCTGGTGCACGGTCTCGGCGGCCGGGCGGAGAACTGGGCGCTCTTGATTCCGCCGCTCGCCAACAGTGGCCACCGGGTTTACGCGATTGATCTGCTAGGCTACGGTCGCTCGGATCGCCCCAACGTGGACTACTCGATCGCCCTTCAGGCGCAAATTCTTGACCAATTCCTTGGCAGCCAGCACATCGAGCGGTCCGACCTCGGCGGTTGGTCCATGGGCGGCTGGATCGCGCTCAAGTTCACCATCGACCACCCGGAGCGCGTGCGCCGGGTCTTCGTCACCGACAGTGCCGGCATGAATTTCAGGCTCTCCTGGGACCCCGCGCTCTTCAATCCCAAGACGCCGCAGCAGGTTGACCAATTCATCGCGATCCTGACGCCCCATCCCCGGCACATTCCACACTTCGTGGCCCGCGACCTCATCCGTGAATTCCGCGAGCAGGACTGGGTGATAGGGCGCTCGATGACTTCCATGCGAGCCGGAGCCGACCTGCTGGACGGGAAGCTGACAAGGATCAGCCTGCCGGTGCTGATCGTCTGGGGCAAGCAGGACGCCACCACGCCGCTTGCGTGCGGCGAGGAGATGCACCGGGAGATGCCGCAGTCGATCCTGGCCGTGTTTGACGGCTGCGGTCACCTGGCTCCGGTCCTATGTCGAAGCGCCGTGCTCCCTGAGATTATTCGCTTTCTAGCGGCCGATCTGCCGCTCGCTGGTGGCGCGCAGGAGTTCTCGCGCTAGTTTAACCTCGGGGCCGGAATCAGCATCTAAGCCCGCATGGAGTCGTATCATGGCCTAGTCCATTGACGCCCGGCGCCATCACTGGATGCGCTCGCCGGTGAAGCGGTCACGACCGGCCCAGTACGGACACATCGGGCACGACTTGCCCTCGGGATAATCAACGCCCTCCTCGTGCGGGCATCCGATCAGACCGCCGCTGCTGACGACGGAGCGTACGCCGTGCGTCTTGATGAGATCCAGGATCTGCTCCTGAATGAAGGAATCATACCGGACGTCGTCTTCTTCCGCGAAGAAGCGCTCCATCAGTGGTTCCGCGTTCTCACTCAGAACAATGCCAACGGCCGCCTTCGAGGCCCGGGTGTTGTCGGGCCCGTAGTATGCGATGGTGGCCACCGGATACCCTCGAAAGCCCTTCCGGGCTCTCCTGGCGAGTTCCTGTCGTCGTGTCGAGCTCCTGCTCATGGGCGTTCATCCATTTCTGCTTCTTGGCGGCCGCGGCTGCCGTTTTGATGGCGCCACTTGTCTTCATCAATTGACCAGAGCAATTCTAACACGACGCGCCCGAAGGGCTCCTGCCGCGCCTTCCGCTCCCTTAACGACACCCTGCTGTGGCTTTTCAGTCCGACGGCCCCACATGAGCCCGGCAGCCGGCCCCAGTGTGCGCGCGGATCTTGATTCAAGATCCTACTTTTAGCCAGTCGAAGCTCAGTTGCAAATGCGCAAGCGCTGCAGATCGATGCCGCCATACGTGCTAGGCTAAGCACGATAGTGCTGACCGGAGACCATCCACCAGCCCAGGGCACGGGAGGAATTCCATGCCGAGAGCTAAGAGGCGCGTTTCGCTCACACCGAACCAGGATGTTTGACCTCGCGACCATAGGCGCGTACTCCGTATTTGTCGCGAGCTACATCGCCTTCGCACTGGGAAAGTCTCCGGGAATGAAGATTGATCGCCCGGGTGCGGCCATCATCGGCGGGGTTCTGATGTTCGCGATGGGCGCCGTGCGCGCGAATGATGAAGATCATCAAGGAGGACGAGCATTGGCCTCTCAAAGCACTCTGCTCGGTGCCGCTGGCGAGCACCACGTCATGACGGGATTGCTCCGACGCGGGTACAGTGCAGCTCTTGCGCCGCAAGGTGTTCCGAACGCGGATATTGTTGTCACCGACATTGACGGTACGCGCCTTTGCACCATTCAAGTAAAGACGCGCCGCGACATCGAATTTTCGTCTCAAACCCCTCCGTCCACCGGCCGGTTTCGAACACGAATGCGGTTACGTCCATCCAGAACGCTGTTGGTCGAAGGATGGGACACCGCCGCCTAGTCTTTTTAAGGCAGCGTGTACGCGAGTGCGCTCGGGTTTGTCTAGGTCCTTGTGTACTCTGATTCCGTAGAGGGCCAGCTGCATCACCTCCATACGGGATTTCCATTTTGACTTTCTTTAATTGGAGAAGTTAACAACTCCCCTCCTTCGCGCTGAGGCAATTTTCACCCGCGTTCGGGCAGGCTCGGCAACTCGACATCCTGACGTTATTCCTGTATAGTAGTTGTATCTATAGTGAACAACGGACCGGCTTGCAGCACGGAAGTCTAAAGAACAATTCGTCGGCCCGTGGAAATGAGGCTTTCAGCCCCGCCCCTTGAGCTTGGACATTCCGAGCGCCGAAGGGGCGTTCTATCACAACCTAAGCCGGCGGCCTGGGCTCGGAGGCAGGTTAAGCCCAAGCCCTGAAAAGGTAGACCATCGAAGCTGGGCGGCCTGTGATCAATGATGGGCGCTACGACTGAAGGGCGGCGCGGCGTCCGGGCCCCTTCCCACGGCTGGTTGTTTCGAAGGGCAGCCCGATTACCCGCTGTCCAGGGCTGAGCCAGGTCGAGCCTTCCGGCCCGGGACGGGGTGGAGTTTCAAAGCTGTAGTACTTATACCTATTATTTTCAGATTGTTAGAACGAAAATGGGGCTCTTCGAGAAAACTCGGGATGGGTAAATTCAAGACGACCAAGTCGTTTGCTTTCAGAAGGATGAAACAGTCTTGTGGGGCTCAATTTCAGAAAATCTTGCTCCAACCCGTTCAGTGAGCAGCCGAGGCCATCAGCGAATTTCGAAGGGTCCAAGTGAAGACATGTCGTTCAAAGCCGGAATGTATCAGATTGCAAAGACGTTGACCAAGATATCCTTCCGGTCAATGAGCTTCAGACCCAGACGGCTGTCCCGCTCGACGAGGAGATCGGCGTGGCATCTTGGCGGCGAGGGACGGGCGACGGACGGGGACCGAGGCTGGACCCCGCGGGGCCCGGCAAGGCGTTCCGCCAGGACGCTGTCACGATTGATTCAAGGACAAAGCCACGATGAGCTCTAGACCGTGGCCTCCAGGCCGGGGAGGGGCTGCCTTCGAACTTTGGAATAGATTTCGGTTATGGTCAGTATTGCGACTTATCATTCCAGACCCCTTCTCACCCCTGCGCGTTCGGAAGTATCATATCGCTGGCTGTTGATACTCCATGTCTACTTCCGCTCCTCCCCCGGTAACGGGTAATAAAGGAGACTCTAAGATGCCACAGGTGGTGGTCGCCACCACCGCCATGCTCTCCTTTATCTCCTTCTGGCGGGCGGCAGCCATCGTTTTGAATGATCTAGGTTCGTCGGCTTTTTACGCCGGCGGCATTGCGGAGAAGGCTATCGGTCCTGCGGCTCCCTGGTTCATCCTCGGGGTCATGCTTTTCGCGTACGCGGTCTGCCAGATGTACGTGGAGAGCTGCAGCATGTTTGTGCGCGGCGGCGTTTACCGCGTGGTGAAAGAGGCCATGGGTTCCACCCTGGCCAAGTTCTCCGTCTCGGCCCTAATGTTCGACTATGTGCTGACGGGGCCTATCAGCGGAGTCTCCGCCGGCCTGTACTTGACGGGGTTTCTCAACGAGCTCCTGCATTATGCCAAAATCAATTTTGAGTTTTCGCCGAACTCCACCGCGGCGGTTTTCGCGGCGGCTGTCACCTTGTATTTCTGGTGGCAGAACATCAAAGGCATCGAGGAATCCAGCGAAAAGGCCGCCCGGATCATGCAGTTCACCACCATCATGGTGATCCTCATGATCGGGTGGTGCGGTTACACCCTGTGGTTGCGGGGCGGACATTTGCCGCCTTGGCCGCGCCCGTCCAACTTGCACTTTGCTCCCGAAGCGGAAGGCTGGCTGCGCGCCAGCCACCTGCCGGAGCTAGTGGGCTTGATCGGAATTCTGGTGGCCTTTGGGCACTCGGTGCTGGCGATGAGCGGCCTCGAAACGCTAGCCCAGGTCTATCGGGAGATCGAGCATCCGAAACTGCCCAACCTCAAGAAGACGGCCTTCGTGGTCTTTATTTACAGCATGCTGTTCACGTCGCTGGTCTCTTTTTTTGCTTTCATGATCATACCGGACCAGGCGACCCGTCTAACGTTCGGTGACAACCTGATCGCGGGCCTGGCGATGAACGTCGTCGGCGCATTTCCATTCCGGCTCGCCTTCCACGCTTTTGTGGTGGTGGTGGGCATCATGATCTTGTCCGGCGCGGTCAACACCGCCATCGTGGGATCGAACGGCGTGCTGAACCGGGTCTCCGAGGACGGGGTCCTCGCCCCCTGGTTTCGCCACCCTCACCCGCGTTTTGGCACTTCGCACCGCATCATCAATCTGGTGGTGGCCCTCCAACTGTTGACCATACTTCTGAGCGGCGGCAACGTCATTCTCCTCGGTGAGGCGTACGCTTTCGGAGTCATTTGGAGCTTCTCCATGAAGGGCCTGGCTGTGCTGATCCTGCGGTACACGGAAGCCGGCGCCCGTGAGTTCCGCGTTCCGCTCAACCTGAAGCTGGGCCAAATCGAGATTCCGATTGGCCTCAGCTTGATCACGCTCACCCTCCTTGCGACGGCGATCGTCAACCTCTTTACCAAACAGATCGCCACCACCTCAGGGGTCGCTTTCACCCTGATCTTTTACGCAGTCTTCACCGCTTCGGAAAGAATGGCGCTCCGCCGGGGCCCGGCCCATCCGGACCTCGACGAGTTTCATCTCGCCAGTGGGGAGGAGATCTCGCCCCGTTCAGTCGGCTGCCGGCCCGGCAACGCTCTGGTGCCCATTCGTGACTACAACACGCTTTACAACCTGGAGGACGCGCTCAAGCGGGTGGATCCAAGAAAAAAGGACGTGGTGGTTCTGCATGTCTATCAAGTGGCGCGGGCGGGCTCCGGCGAACACCCCTTGGCTCCGGAGCAGCTCTTTTCCAATCATGAACAGAAGATGTTCTCCAACGCCTTGAAGCTGGCGGAGAAGAACGGCAAGACCGTCAGGCTGGTGCTGGTGGCCGCCAGTGACGTTTGGGATGGCATCTTACGTTCGGCCCAGGCGCTGGAGTCTTCGGATATCGTCCTAGGTATCTCGCCACGAATGCCCGCGGCCGAACAAGCCCGATTGGCTGGCCTCGCCTGGGAGCGCCTTCCAGAGCCCAGGCCTCAACTGACTCTTGAGATTCGCTCACCGGGCGGCGCCAAGGAATACGTGTCCTACCTGGGACCGCACGCTCCCCGTCTCACCAGGAAGGAAATTGATCTGCTTCACTCGATCTGGCTCGATTTCAGCAATGAAGTGTGTCCGCTGGAACTTCACCACCACGACATCATTCACTTTGCGCTGAATGAGCTTGAGAAAGAGATCTCCGACGGTAAGAAGAGCGAGGTTCTCGAACGCCTGTGCCAGCATCTGCGCCAGATTCAGGTTAACAGGATCCAGTGACACGGGAGGCCAGAGCTTCCTGCGGCGCCTCCGACCGCGGCCGAAAGCCAGGAACTACGGATGCCGTGCCAGACGCGAGATCTGACGCAACTCGCCTGCCACGGCGCCCAGCGACAACGCGACGCTGCGGCGGAAAACGAGGTGCGCCGCCTCCGCCAAGCGGCCTTGGGCCGCTGACACCGCGGCATCCGATACGGCCACGGCGGCGTGCATCAAGGTGCTGGTATCGCGATAACAGGCCATCATGCAGGCGGTGCAGCGGTCGCGACAGTCCGCGATAAGGTCGAGATCAAAGACGGAACCCAGGGGCTTCGACCACGCTTCGCAGCGCCAGATATTCAGATTCCAATCGAGGTAGAAATACTTGTACCCGCCCACACAGGCGAACATCTGCTCTTCGCCACGCACATAGCGCTCGATATCGTCGATCGAAGCCGATGGATTCATAACCGGAAACCGCCCCTTGAGCGACTTGATCGCCTCCAGGGCGCGAACCAGTTCTGCCGAATCGAAATCGATCAAGCGTGAGTCTTCACTGTAGACAAGAGAAGACGAGCCGAACGGCTTCCGGCGGGGATACGAGAAGATCACAGAATCAAAGCCGAGATCGGCCAGCAGTTCAGGCAAGGCTTCGTAGCGTACCAGGCGATTCACCGTCACCGACGCCAGGGTCGGAACACCGTGCTCGCGGGCGACAGCCAGACCTTGACGAATGCGCTCGCCGACACCGGGCAGTCCCCGATTGCGCTCATGCTCCGCCATGGAGTGGCTGTCGATGGAGACGAGCAGCGTTGCCAGACCGGCGGCAATCAACCGTTCGATCAGCTGTGGGAGCAGCCACCCATTCGTGACCAACCCGGGCCGCATTCCGGCGGCTCGGGCGTCCGCCACGAGGCCGTCGATAGCACGATGCATCAGGGGCTCGCCGCCTTGGAAGTTCACGTAGCGGATCTCACGGCGATGGAGAATGGGCAGTGCCTGCGCCAGACGAGCCCGGTCGATCCAGCGCCGGTCGCGGGCTACATCCTTATCCCGTGCGAAAGAGCAGAAATCGCAGGTTGCGTTGCAGACATCTGTAACGGAGATATCGCAGACCGCTGGCACCAGGCGGCGGGCTATTGCGCTCACTTTACCCATGGGTGATTTCTCAGCCGAACGCTAGCGACAAACGCCTCTACCTGTCCAGTCTAATCTGATCAAGACCAGCTTTCCAAGCCCTCTATCCGCCCAGTGTCACCAGCGCGACACCAGCCGAAACCAGCAGGATCCCGGCCCAGCGCAAAGGCGTGAGGTGCTCTCCGAGCAGCAGCCTTGCGGCCAGAGCCCCGGTGACATAACTGAGGGCGGTGGCTGGGATCGCGAAACTGACGTTCTCCCACGAAAGGAGGGTCAGGAGCGCAAAGAAGTTCAGCGCCAGCAAGCCGATGCCGAGCCAGAACCACGGCTGCCGGAGGGCGCGCCGCAGGAAGCCCAGCAAAGACTTGATCGCGAAGCTCTGGACCTCGCCGACCTGTTTCATAGCATGAGTCACAGATACTTCACCGCCCGTGGTGCCGAACACGATCAGGACGAGGCAAAGAGCAGTACGCATCGCTACTCCTGCACCTTACTGCTGGACGGAGTCCGTGTGACGAGTGCCACGCCGGCGCTGATCAAGGCTACGCCGAGCCAGCGTTGAGGTGTGACCATCTCTCCCAGCACCCAGTGGCCCATCAGGGCAGCCACACCGTAGGTAATGGCCAAAACCGGCATCACGAAGCTGTAATCCGCCCAGGAGAGCACGATCATGAAGGAAACCAGAAACATCAACAAGCAGCCGATCCCCAACCAGATCCAGGGATTGGTGAACGCACGTAGGAACAGTCCGCCCAGCGCCGCGGGTGAGTAGTGGCGCACTTCACCGATCTGCCTCATACCTTTGCCCAGAAGCACGTTGCCTGTAGGCGCGAACAAGATCGCGGGGACGAGCAGCGCGTAGGTTCTTAATTGCAGGGTTCTGGCTGAGGTCATTGATGCCATTCCGACTTGGCCCCTTCAAATTTACTCCACCCCCCGCCTTTTGGACTATGTCTTCCGAAATCATGCGTCGAAGACATTCAAGCGTCCCCCTTATCGCCGAAAGTGACCTTTTTCTGCTTTCCTCTTCATGCCTTCATTCATGCCTCAACGCCACCATGGGGTCCACTTTCGTCGCTCGGCGTGCAGGAATCGATGCCGCGAGAATGGCGCAGGCTGCGAGAATCACCGCGGCCGAGCCGAGGATTACGGGGTCATGGCTTTTGACCCCGTAAAGCTGGTTCACCAGGACGCGGCCTCCCCCGAGCGCCACCGGGAAGCCGATTCCCAGACCCAGGCCAACTTGCGCGAGCGCGCTACGCAGCACCAGGCCAAGGACATTCCTCCGGCCGGCGCCGAGGGTCATGCGAATGCCGATCTCGTTGGTTCGGCGCGCCACGTTGTAAGCCGTTACCCCGTAAACGCCGACACAGGCGAGGGCCAGAGCGAGCAGGCCGAATAGCTCCGTCAGCCGGGCGATGAGCCGATCTTGATTGAAGTTGAGGCTCACTTGGTCCGCGAAACTCATCACGCTTGTGACGGTGAGATTCGGGTCAATTCCGGCGAGGGTGTTCCGCACCACGGGTTCCAAGTTTTCCGGTTTGCCCGCAACGTGCAACTCGATGGCACCGATGTAAAGCGAGCCATCGTGGCTCGAGTCTCCGGGTGGGGTTTGCAACAAGGGCAGAAAGAACGTCGCGTAAGCCGGCCCGCGCGTGTCCTGATACTTCGCATCCTCGACGATCCCGACGATCTCGTAGTCGCCGCTGTGACTCGCGTCCCCCATCCCGAGGTGCTGCCCAATCGGATTTTGCTTCGGGAAGAACCTGCGGGCGAACGCTTCGTTGATCACCGCAACGTGCTGCGCGGAGAGCGTGTCGCGCTCCTCGACGGCACGCCCTCGCAGCAGACGCGTGCCGATCGTCTCAAAGTAGTGAGGACCGACCCGGTCCCAAGACGGAGCCACGCCTCGATACTCCTGCTGCCGTCCTTCGATGTAGGCCCGCCGATTCCAGTTGTCGCGGCCCAGAGGACTGTAGCCCGACAGACTGACGCTGAGCACCCCGGGTATCTGTCCCAGCGCCTGCTCAAGCTGCTGATAAAGCCCATAGAGCTTATCGGGTCTGTAGCCGGCCAGGGCGGGATCGACGTTTACGATCAGGCGGCCTTGGGTAACGAAGCCAAAATGCTGGTCTTCCAGACTGCGCAGGCTCTGGGTGAGCAAACCCGCACCAATCAGTAGCACGATCGACAGTGCCACCTGCAGGATCACCAGCGGTTTCTGAGCTAGCGAGACGCGGTCGCGCGTGGAGCGGCCGGCTCCGCGAAGCGCGTCGGCAGGATCGGAGAGCGACCCAATCCAGGCAGGCGCTACCCCGAACGCGATGCCGGTCACCAGCGACAGAAGGAATGCGAATCCAAGTACGGGCAGCGAAGGCCGGGCGCTGATGGGAACGTAGTGCGCCCCTCTGAAAGCGAGGAGCAAGATGGCGTGCGTCCCGGCATAAGCCACGTACAGGCCCGCCGCGCCGCCAGCCATCGCCAGTAGGACGCTTTCCGTCAGCACCTGCCGGATCAGCCGCCCTCGCGGCGCGCCGAGCGCCAGCCGAACCGCCGTCTGCACGCGGCTCGAGGCTCCGCGCGCTAGCAGCAGCGTGGCAATGTTGGCGCAGGCGATCAGCAGGACCAAGCCCGATAGCGTTTCTAGCAGGCGGAGACCCGCGGCGTAATCGGTCTGGATCTGCTCGACACCGCCGCCCGCAGGCGTAAGGTGGACGTGCTGCCTGGCGATTTCTTGTCGACCTGCATCTCGCAGAGCAGGATCGTTGCGTTGCTGCGGCGAGGACATGGCCTGTCCTCTGGCCCAGAGCCACTGCTGCAACTCGGCCGTCAGGTGAGACTGCGTTTCTGCGACCTTGGCTCTCGGCTTCAGGCGTCCGATGAGATAAAGCCACTCCGGTCCGGTCCACTCAACGTCCGGCCGGCGCAATCGGCTGTTTTGCCCGAGTGGAAGCCAGAAATCGGGAGGATCGCTGCGCAGCGTGTCGCCGTAAAAACCGGGCGGCGCCACACCTTCCACGGTGTAAGGCACGGTGTTGATGGTGAATGTGGCGCCGATCACCGAAGGATCGCCGCCGAAGCGAGTTTGCCAAGTATGGTGATTCAGCACCACCACCGGAGCCGCGCCTGAGGTGTCGTCCGCTGGTGTGAGCGGGCGCCCGGCAAAGGCCCTAATACCGAACATCGTGAAGTAGTTGCCGGAGACGAATTCGCCGTTGTAGGGTTCGGCCGCAGTAGAAACTCCACTGCGCCGCACGCTCAGATCTGATAAGAAGGGCTGGAAGGCCGCTAGCTCGCTGAATTCCGGCGTGTGATCGCGAAGATTTTCATAGAGGGGATAAGAGTAAAGAACAAAACTGCCTCCGTTCTGAGTTCCGGTCATGACACAGCAATTGTTGTTGTCACCGAGACGATAGAGTTGTTTTGGATTGACCACGGGCAGCGATGTGAGCATCACTGCGTCCACCAACGTAAAGATGGCGCTGTTGGCGCCGATGACGAGCGCCAATGTCAGCACGGCCACCGCCGTGAAGCCAGGGCTTCGGCGCAACTGCCGCAGGCCGTATCGGACATCCTGAATCAACTGTTCGATAGAATTCCACCCCCACATCTCGCGGCTGAGCTCCTTCAAAGACGTTGCATTCCCAAATTGTCGTCGCGCCGCGTAGTGAGCCTCTTCCGGCGCGAGCCCGGCGTCCCGCTGTTCCTGTTCTCTCAGTTCAAGGTGGAAGCGCATCTCTTCTTCCAGGTCACGGTCGAACTGCTTTCGACCGAGCAGCATCAGCAGTTGACGTCCGAATTCGCTCAGCCTCCCCATGACGAATCTTCAGATTGACTCATTGGCCCCACCCCCCATTGACTCAATGAAGAACCATACGTGCTGGCTGTCGCGCCCTGATGACGGCCCGGGGGGTTCCCAAAATCGGCAGATAGGGCGTTCCGGGTGGTATCTCGTCTCTGCGCAACCGGCCACCTCCTGACATAGTTAGACTATGTCAGTTAGCCGCGCCCGTCAAGCCCATTCTTCAACCGAAGACGCCGAGCGTCCTGATCCCGACGCGGTCCCTCACGCCGGAGGCTCTACCTGGCGCCATCACGAGGTGCTGGAAGCAACGCCCGTCCGGTGTTATCCTGCGCAATGACCAACGCCCCCGGTCCAGGAGGCCCCTTGATGAGCACGACGAGCGTTCAAGCACAAATCGCATCGGAAAGGATGATCTTCAGGCAGACGCACACCCGGATTGGCCGGCACATTGCCGTGACGCCTGGCAACAGCGCCATGCAGCACCTGGCGTATGGCCGCATCATTCTGAACTCTGGGCAGCCTTCGGTGACTTTCAGCAACGGGGATCGGGAGACCGTCTTGATCTGCCTCAAGGGCGACGCGCGCGTCCAGGCAGATGGCAGCGAAACCGGTCTGCGACAATACGACGCTCTTTACATTCCACGCGATTCCGCGGTAGAGGTGGCGTCGGATTCGTCCGTTGACTTGGCCGAGTTTTCGGCCGAGGTCTCGAAACAGTATCCCCTGAAGCTGGTGCGGTCAGCGGAGATCACGCCAGAGTCCGGGCTGAAGTTCGGCACCGGGAGCGCCGGCTGCAAGCGCACGGTGAGCATGACGGTCACAAAGAACGTGCAGGCGGGGAGACTTCTGGTGGGCATCACTGCTTCCGAGCCCGGCCAGTGGACCAGTTGGCCGCCGCACGAGCACGCCCGGATGCTCGAGGAGATGTACGTCTACTTCGACATGCCCGCGCCCGCCTATGGGATCCAGTTGGTCTACAACAACACCGAATATCCGGAGCTGGTGACGGTGGTGCGGGAAGGCGACGCCGTGCTGATGCCGAACGGCTACCACCCCAACGTCTCGGTTCCGGGTCACCACATCAGCTTCCTGTGGGCCATGGCCGCCCATCGCGAGGTAGAGGATCGGCAATATGGCGTGGTGAACGTGCAGCCGGACTTCGCTAACGTGGGCTTGAATTTGTCAGCGGGTGGCCGTTAAGTAGGATGCTTGACGGTGAAGCGCATGACGCCGGGCGCCGGTGCGTAGCCCAGATTCATTAACCCGAAGGGGGTGACTCATGAACAAGGACGAAGCTCGAACGCGCCTCACAGAGATCGGGATCATCCCTGTGGTTCGGGCATCCTCTGTCGAGGAGGCGCGATTTGCTGTGGGTGCGGTCGCCGACGGCGGGATTTCAGTGGTTGAGATCACCATGGCAGTGCCCGGCGCGCTCGACGCCATCCGGGAACTGGTCAGGACCCTGCCAGATGTGCTGGTGGGAGCCGGATCAGTGCTGGACGAGGAGATGGGCCGGCGCTGCCTCGACGCCGGGGCGGAGTTTCTGGTAACGACCGGTGTCCGTCTGGACGTCCTGGATCTCGGCCTTAAGGAAAACAAGTTCGCGATGGCCGGTGCCCTGACGCCCACCGAAGTGCTGACCGCCTGGAACGCTGGTTCTGACTTTGTGAAGATCTTTCCTTGCGCCCAGGTCGGAGGACCCAGTTACATCAAAGCCCTGAGGGGACCGTTTCCGGACATTCCCCTGGTTCCGACGGGCGGCGTGAACCTGCAAACCGCCAGCGAGTTTATTCAGGTTGGATCGGCTGCGCTGGGCGTGGGAGCCGAGTTGGTGCTGAAACCGGCCCTCAAATCACGCGCGCATGAAGTGATT
This sequence comes from Terriglobia bacterium, assembly GCA_036521995.1. Taxonomy (GTDB): domain Bacteria; phylum Acidobacteriota; class Terriglobia; order UBA7540; family UBA7540; genus Gp13-AA77. Next base: position 30,458 of record DATDGR010000051.1, read on the forward strand.
CGCGACATGGCGCGCAGGTTCGTGGAGGTAGTGACGGAGGCGCGCAGTTGGATGACGCCGGTCAAAGAAGCTGCGATCCATGCCCGGAGGGCGTCCTAAGTCTCGGAACGGCGCTGCCGGCGGCCTTACTGGTTCACTCCACTGGCCAGCATGCCGCCGTCCACCACCAGCACGTGGCCGTTGACGTAGCTGGCGGCGTCGGAAGCCAGAAAGACCGCAGCGCCCACCAGCTCCTCGAGCTGGCCGAACCGCCTCATGGGGTTCCGTATCAAAAACTCGCGGCCGCGTTCGGTGCCGTCGAGCAGGGCGGCGTTGAGGTCGGTGCGAAACACACCCGGTGCGATGGCGTTCACGCACACGCCGTGCCGTGCCCATTCCACGGCGAGCGACTGCGTCAGGGACGCGACGGCGGCTTTGCTGGCGGAGTAAGCGGCCACTTCGTAAAGCCCGATGAAGGAAGCAATGGAAGCGATGTTGATGATGCGGCCGTAGCCGCGCTCGATCATATCGCGGCCGAACAAGCGGCAGGCGCGCAGGGTCCCCGTCAGGTTGGTTTCGATAATGCCGTTCCATTCCGACTCGGAAACATCCAGGGTCGGGGTGCGCTTGGTTTGGCCGGCGCAATTGATCAGGATCTGTATGCTGCTGAATTCGCCGGTGACCGCCTGCCGGAAGCGCTCCACGCTGGCGAGGTCCGTGACGTCGCAAGGGGCGTCGAGAGACCGGCGCCCGAGTGCCCGGATCTCGTTCGCCGCCGAGCGAACCCGGTCAGCACGACGCCCGGTGGCTACCACGTCGGCCCCGGCGACAGCCAGGCCTTTGGCCAACGCGAGGCCAATGCCGCTGGTTCCTCCGATAACCACAGCCGTTTTGTTGATGAGATGGAGAAGTGGATGTCCCATGATCAATCGATCCCCCGGAACCTCGAATGGCAAATCGAAACTATACACAACCTCGAAAGCCGCCGCCAAATCCGAAGCCTGTGATCGTGGGCGCCGGATGAGGCTCGCTAAGGTACAAGGTTAGCAATGAGAATGACCGACGCCAAGGTGATTATCTGCAGTCCAGGGCGCAATTTCGTCACCCTCAAGATTACAACCGAGGACGGCATCTACGGCCTGGGCGATGCCACCGTCAACGGCCGCGAGCTCGCGGTGGCCAGCTACCTCTCCGATCATGTCATCCCGCTTCTGATCGGGCGCGACGCGCGCCGGATCGAGGATCTGTGGCAGTACCTCTACAAAGGAGCCTACTGGCGTCGCGGACCGGTCACCATGGCGTCGATCGGCGCTGTCGACACGGCGCTGTGGGACATCAAGGCGAAGTCGCTGGGCGTGCCGTTATACCAGTTGCTCGGAGGCGCTTCGCGAGACGCCGTGCTGGTGTACGGACACGCCAACGGGCAGGATGTGGAAGCCACGGTGGAAGCGGTGGCCGAATACATCCGGCTTGGCTACAAGGCGATTCGGGCCCAATCCGGCATTCCCGGAATCGAGAGCACGTATGGCGTTGGCCGAGGCAAGATGTACTACGAGCCCGCGGAAAAGGGCGCGCCTTCGGAGAGCGCCTGGAACTCGGATCTCTATTTGAACTTCGTGCCCAGCCTGTTCGAGCGCCTACGCAAGGAGTTCGGGCACGATATTCCCCTCTTGCACGACGCCCATCACCGCTTGACTCCGATCGAAGCGGCGCGGCTCGGCAAGCGCCTGGAGCCCTATCACCTGCTGTGGCTCGAAGATCCCGTTCCGGCCGAACTCCAGGAGAGCTTCCGCTTGATCCGCCAGCACACCACCACGCCGCTCGCGGTGGGCGAGGTGTTCAACACCATCTTCGACTGCCAGCAGCTCATCGAAGAGCAATTGATCGACTACATCCGCACCGCTGTGGTCCACGCTGGAGGCATCTCCCACCTGCGAAAGATCGCGAATCTGGCCGAACTGTACCACGTCCGCACTGGATGTCACGGCGCCACCGATCTCAGTCCGGTCTGCCTCGCTGCAACCCTCCACTTCGACCTCAGCGTCCACAATTTCGGCATTCAGGAATACATGCATCATTCCGAAGACACGGACCGCGTCTTCCCGCACGCTTACACTCTCTCCGAAGGGATGATGCATCCGGGCGAAGCACCGGGTCTCGGCGTGGACATCAACGAGCATCTGGCCGCGCAGTTTCCGTACCAGCGCGCTTACTTACCGGTGAACCGCAAGTTCGACGGTACCATGCACAGTTGGTAGAGCGACAACGCGCGTTATCTTCCTAACTCTCCTGCACTATCCAGACTCTAAATAGCTTACCTGATCCTCGCTCCTGCGATTCCGGCTTCGGTTCCTTCTTGGGTTCGTTTTGGGTTCGTTTTAGGTTCGTTTAGGTTTGCTTTTTTCTTGCTCAAGATCTTCTACTGATTCTGAAGGACTTGTCGAACCAGCTTCCGTCGCCGGAGGCCTAAAATTGGGTTTCCTTGGGTTCGTTTTGCTGCCGCGCAATTGATCTGCTTTCGAGTGTTATCTTATTTTGAATCTTTCTGTTACAATTTTTGATTCGTTCTAGAATAACATTCGATATAACTCGCCACATTTGTAGTCTAACATTAATATATACAAGTATTTACAAGTTTGGGTCCGGACAGGAATATTCGTACCCCCCCGGGGGGGGTCCCAACCGCTGATCAATTGGCGGATCGGCTACCACGCCGAGCGCATAGGGTACCGAATTGGACAAGAGTCCGGACACGTCAGCTCCAATCATACGTTGTTGCCCAACTGGAAGATCGGCTCCACGCCGCTCGCATGGGCTAGAAGGGTTCGGGTCTCATCCTCGGTAATGGGCTGGAACCGCTGGGCCACGCCCATCGCCTGGCGAAACCACTCGGGATTGCCCGGCGGGATGGCAGCGGTCAGATACGGTCGCGACAGCGTCCAGCGCAGCGCCAGCGTCGCTTCCTCGGGCAGCTTGCAGGGTTCGTACCAGCACTTGGCCGTGTGCTGGGCCTCCGGCAGGTTCGAAGGATACTTCCCTTTCGCCATCGCCTTGATCGCCAAATACCCCATGCCCTTGGCGCGGGCGTGATCGAGCACCTGGGGGCCGAAGTTGGCTTTGGAGAACAGGACGAAGTTCGTAGGAAACAGGATGGTGTCGAAGTGGGCACGGTCCATGGCGGCGAGGGCCGTTTCCACGGAGTGGCAGGAGAATCCGAGGAAACGAATCTTGCCGGCCTTTTGCGCCGCCACAAAGGCTTCCATGGCGCCGTTCGGACCGAAGATCTGGTCGAGCTCTGCCGTCTTGGTGAGCGCGTGATGCTGGTAAAGGTCGAAATGATCCGTGCGCAGGTGCTTGAGCGACGTGTCGAGATCGGTGGCGGCCCCGGCCTTATCGCGGAAGTTCGTCTTACAGGCGAGGAACGAACGGTTGCGGTAAGGCTGTAGAGCAGGACCCAGGCGTTCCTCGGCATCGCCGTAATCCGGCGAGACGTCAAAGTAGTTGATGCCGCGGTCCACCGCCTCGGCCACCACGTTGCTGGCAGAGGACTGGTCGACGGACATCACCACGATGCCGCCGAAGCCGATGATGGAGAGATTCTCGCCCGTCTTGCCGAGCGGCCGCCTGGCGATGGGTTTCTCAGCCGACGCCGAAAAAAGCTCGCTCGAGGCGGCGAGTCCGGCCGCGGCTGCAGTCCCTTTCTTGAGGAAATCTCGTCGGTCCATAGTGTACTCCTATGATCCTAACCTAGACCATAATTTCGCGTTTGGCAAGGTCAAGGCCCGGTCAGTTTGTGGTCAAGGCATGGTGACTTCGGCTCCGCGAACGATCGGAACCGGAGCGTCCTGCGTTCGCAATGGGTCAGACAGCCAAATGGCCGGCAGAAGGGGGGGTGGCCGCCCGGCTCGAAGAAGGTTTTAGGTCGGTTGCGTCTGCTCGTAAACGATTGATTTAATCGTGAGTTGAATTTCCGAAATGTGGAACTGTGTAAGTGACGAGCCGCGCGGGTTCCGGGGTTTCTTTCGAGCCCGGCCTGGTGGCTTTATTGATCGATATGATTGTCGCCACCCTGACCACAGCGCTTTCCACCAAGCGGACATCCGTAAGCGCCTAAATCCGCATCCCATCTGGGGCCGAGCGCTAACCGTACGTAAGGTCCGTGCTCTGTCCGACCTCGATAATATAACCGTCAGGATCGCGCATGTAGCAGAGCGTCTCGCCGTACTTGTCCCTCGGCTCCGTGATGAACTCGGCTCCTCGACTCCTCCATAACTCATAGCACGCTTGAATATCCGCAACGCGGATATTCATAAAGGCGCTCATCTTATCCGGGTCGGGGACCCTGAGCGTTACTGACGGCTTTTCGGGGGTCGGCCCGCCCCCGACGTTGACAATAAGCCACATATTCGCGATCTGAATGTACCCAGGCGCGCCCTTGCTGTCACCTCCGCTCAGAATGCGACCGCCGAAGACCCTTTCGTAGAAGCGAGCCGATCGGTCGATGTCGGCGACAGTGAGAAAATATGCGACGGTGAACCCTTCCCTCGGCGGCATCTCATAGCTCTTCTGTCCGATTTGTACGCTGTTCATTGACGACTCCGATTCCGATACAGTCATGAGTTTCAGAAGCGCCTGAGCTGCCGAGGTCGACGACGCAGGATTCTGGCCAGTAATAAGACGGCCGTCAGTGACGGAAAAAGGCTGCCAGTTCGCCACCTTCTCGTATATCGCGCCGAGCCGCAGCAGTTCATCTTCCACCAGGAACGGCACAACCTTCGTGAGC
>DATDGR010000052.1:0-45072 GCA_036521995.1 Terriglobia bacterium
TTCCATTCCCGCGACGGCCTCGGGATTCACCTTGCTCATAAATCGGGTCTTAGGACGGGCCTCCTCAGCGGCCGCGAGTCTCCGATTGTGGAGTATCGCGCCCGTGAACTCGGCATCCACTTCCTGCGCCAGAATGCCAAACTGAAGTTCCGACCCTATCGCGAAATTCTGAAGGAGGCGGGTCTCGAGGACCAGGATGTGTGCTTTGTGGGCGACGACCTGGTGGATCTTCCCGTGCTCGTTCGGGTGGGTCTGGCTGTTAGCGTAGGCAACGGGCATCCACTTCTGCGCCGCTACGTGCACTATGTCACCCGGGCGCCCGGCGGACTCGGCGCCGTCCGCGAGACCATCGAGCTGATTCTGGCCGCACAAGGCAAGTTCCAACCCATCCTCAAGGATTTCCTCGCTCTGGACCGGTGACACGCACCATGCCGGGTCCGCTTTGGGGGAACGACTGCCTCCGATGAACCCGGCGAAGGGAAGCCAGTGCTCTTCTTTCCCAAAATCCGACCGCGAGACATTTTTTGAAGTCGTTTGTTTTCATCAACATCGTGGCTTCGTTCGTAACTCCCACCGGGGTTGGCCTGGACTTGGACTCTGCCAGGGTCCCTGGCGCAAGCCCTTGCAGTGGCAGCCTTGATCGGTGCTTCGTCGGCAGATGGCCGTGGGCGCCGCCATCCAATTCCGTGCGGTGCTTTCTCGAACCTTGTACGCCGTCGTGCCACATCGAGACATTTCTTCAACTCCCTCGTTTTCATCAACATCGTGGCTTCGTTCGTAACCGGCGATCTCCGACTTCGGACGGGGCCGGTCGTCCACTGAGCGTGGCGCTTCCCGGCGGCGGCACGCGGTCCGGCGGACTTCAAGGCGTTGGCGCTATAGGCAGTCAGCTTGGCGGGCGTGACGAGAGAATAGTTGACCGGTGGCATCGAATGCTCCTTCGGGGGTCCGCGCGGGCGGACGCCTCCTCCGGTTTCCCGGCCGGCCGGTCAGGGCGATGATGAGACGTAGGGAGTCTGGTTTCAAGTCAAACGGGGGTCAAATCTGGGTCAATTGGACTTTGCGCAGGCAGTCGAGGGCACGCTGACAGCGGTCTGGGGGCCAGCACCAGACTGGAAAAGGGCGCGGCAAACAGCGCCCCTAGCAGTGGACGATCCTTTCCTGATACGCATGTAAGCCCCGCGTGGCGTTTCGCGTGTCAATGACCAGCCGTGAATGACGGGCGATAAACTCGTAGTCGTAGCTTGAGTGGTCCGTGACGATCACCACCGCCGCGTACCCCGCCAGCGATTCGGCGGTCAGTTGGACCGAGGAGAGTTTGAAGTCGTAGCGGCGCATCTTGTGCAGACGGGGGAAAAACGGATCGTTGTAGTCGACGCGCGCCCCGCGCTCCTGGAGGAGCTCGATGATTCGCAGAGCGGGCGACTCCCGCAGATCATCGATGTCCTTCTTATAGGCCACTCCCAGGACCAGGATCAGCGAATCCCGGAAGCACTGTTTACGGTGGTTGAGCGCCTCGCCGGTGATCTCGACCACGTGACCGGGCATGGAGGAATTGATCTCACCGGCCAGCTCGATGAATCGCGTGGGGAGTTCATATTCGCGCGCTTTCCAGGTGAGATAAAAAGGGTCGATCGGAATGCAGTGCCCGCCCAGGCCCGGACCCGGGTAAAAGGGAGTAAAGCCGAAAGGCTTGGTCTTGGCCGCGTCGATTACTTCCCACACGTCGATTCCCATCCGCAGGCAGAGCATCTTCAGTTCGTTAATGAGCGCGATATTCACGCAGCGGTAGATATTCTCCAGCAGTTTCGTCATCTCGGCCACGCGGGCCGAACCCACCAGAACCGTTCGATCGAAAATCTGTTCGTAAAGGGCCCGCGCCGCCAAAGCGCTCGGTCCGTTCACGCCCCCCACCACCTTGGGCACTTGCTGAGTCTGGAATTGCTTATTTCCGGGGTCTTCACGCTCCGGCGAGAAAGCGAGCATGAAGTCGCTCTTCAGGTCTGAAAAGGACTCGTTGGCAGCGGTCGCGGCGTCGTAAGGTTTGAGCGGGCAACGCAATCCCGAGCGCTCCAGGATGGACAACACCAGTTCGTCGGTCGTGCCGGGATACGTCGTGCTCTCGAGCACGATCAGTTGATTGGGGCGCAGGTGGGCGCTGATGGCTTCGGCCGTCTGGATCACATACGACAGGTCGGGCTCGCGATACTCATTGAGTGGCGTCGGGACGCAGATGATGCAAGCGTCCACGGTGCTGATGGCGGCCAAATCGGCAGTCGCCGAAAGGCGCTTCTGCTCCACCTGTTCGCGAATGACGGCTGCCGGAATGTGATGGATGTAGCTCTCACCCCTGGTGAGCGCCTCCACCTTGGCGCCATCCACGTCGATGCCCAAGGTAGGGAGGCCGCGCCTGGAGAAGAGCAATGCTAAAGGCAGCCCGACATAGCCCAGGCCAATTACCCCGATTCGGGCGGTTCCCTCGTTAAGACGACTCTGCAGGAGGGCCAGAGCCTCCTGACTGCTCAAGACGGCATTCTCTACCGGCATGTATCACACCCTCCCCCGGGTGATCGTTTCGTTGCTCGATTTCAAGTCCTCGTTCGGCAATGAAGCGGGCGAACGTCTGGAAACGGAACTCACCCAGAATAGCCCCGATCTTGGCTTCCGTGCCCTTGAGGTTTACGTACGATTTGAAGCTTCGCCCGAAGCTCATGGGCAGGCGCGGGTGATCCGGATCAATCTCGCGCGGATGAACGTAGAAGATCACCGGGCGCCCTTCGGCGAGAACCCGTCGGGCCATCCTGCGAATCACGAAGCCCGGCGAAAGTCTCAAGTATCCTCCCCCGAAAAAACACCATCGCCGGCCGAGCACCGGCGTCACCGTGATGGGAAATTCGATCAGGTTTTCAGCATTCCGGGCCAGCCGGTAAGGCGCGTAGCTTCCGCCCTCGATTCCCCCGTGCGATCGCTTCGCCGGGAAGAGAGAAGAATCGTACCGGTAACCCGCTTGAATGAGGGCGTCAAAAAACCAGGGCGTCTGTTTCGTGACCGAAAACCCGGAGGACCGGTATCCGGCAACCGCGTGTCCCGTGAGGTCCTCGAGGATCAGCCTGGACTTCACCGCATCCTCGAAGAAGTCCTTCTCGCCCATCTCATAGACCAACCGGTGAGCGTATCCGTGGGAAGCGACCTCGTGGCCCCGCTGCTCCGCCTCTTTGACCAGATGAGGAAATCTCTCTGCCACCCAGCCGAGAAAGAAGCAAGTGGCGGCCACCTGTCTCTCATCGCAAAGGTCCAGCAGGCGCAGAAAGTTCTTCTCCACCCAGGAAGCCAGCGAACCCCAACGTGAGATATCCGGCGTCGAAGGCAGATCCAGGATGTGGAACCAGTCTTCGACGTCGATGGAGAATATGCATTCCATTTCCATATCAGGGCGATACAGGCCGCACTGTACCAGCGCACCCGCAAGATCCTCAGCGTCCTCCCCGGCCGAGAAACAGTGTCTTCAGAGTCTGGAAGATGATCAGCAGGTCCATTCCAATCGACATGTTCTTGATGTAGAAGAGGTCGTAAGCCAGCTTCTCGGCGTTATCCTCCAGAGTCGCGCAGTAGCCCCGGTTGATCTGGGCCCAGCCCGTGGCCCCGGGCTTCACGGACCAGCGTTGCCGGTAAAACGGTACCTTTTCCACCAGCTCCCACTCCTGGTTCGGCACGAAGGGCCGCGGTCCGACGAAATACATGTCGCCACGCAGAATGTTGTAAAGCTGGGGAAGCTCGTCGAGCCGGATGCGTCGGATCCACTTCCCGACCCGGGTGAAGCGGTCGTCGTCCTTCTCGGCCGGCCGGTCCGGGTCTGCATTCCACTTCATGGAGCGAAACTTCTTGAGCTTGAAAATCTTCCCGTCCTTGCCGACTCGCTCCTGGGAAAACAGCACCGGGCCTTCCGAGTCCAGGCGAATGGCCAAAGCGGTGAGAATCATGAGCGGGAGGGCCAACGCGAGACCCATCAGCGACAGAGCCAAGGACATCCCGCGTTTGACAATCCGGCGTCCCCGCGAGAGCTGAAAACCCGGAGAGAACAGCAACCAGCTCAGGCGCAGCGATTCAGACGGGATCTTACCCGTCAAGTTCTCGTACACATCCACCCCGTCGCGGACCATGATGCCCTTGGTCTTGAGGTCGAGCAACTGCTCCACCGGCAGGCGGCCCCGGCGCTCGGCCATGGTCACGATAATCTCGCGAATACGCTCCCGTTCCACGACGGCAGCAAGATCTTCGGTGTTGCCGAGGTGAGGACAGTCCGGCGTGTCCCCGGCGTCCCACGGGCTTCCCACGTAGCCTGCCAGCCGAACGCCCCAATGAGGCCGGCTCGCGATCTCGTGGCTCAAGGGCAGCGAGAGGGGACCTGCGCCGAAAATCAGGGCGCGTTCCGCCAGGCGTCCGGAGCGGTTCAAGACCAGGAACATCTTTCGCCACAAAATGAGGGACAGTCCGAAGAAAAGCACGGCCAGGCCAATCATGGGCCCGGCCAGCTCAACTTGAGGGAACACGTAATAGATCAGCGCCATGGCCAGGCAGCCGGTTCCCAGCACCTGAATGAGGCGGGTGATGAGTTCGCGGGGATCACAGAAGGCATAGGTCTCGTAAAGGTCGTAATAGTACATGCAAAAGATGAAGACCCCGCACGCCAGGGCGATCCGGTACCCGCCGTTTTCGTAACCCACCACCAGGGTGAAGTTACTGCCGAACTGAATCAGCGCCGCCGTCAGAAACGAGGCTGAAATGATCGCCGCCTCGCCCACCAACAGCAAGATCGTACGTAGCGGAAAATAGACGTTGAAAACCCGAACCAAGGTTCGTTACTCCTGCTTCGTTTCAGCTTCCTGTCATCCTTCTCGACGCGACCCAGGCGCTTCCGCTAGCGGGGAATGTATTGATCCAGGTAAGGCAGAATCCCTTCCGCGAAGCTGATGGCCCGCTTCTGCGCGGTCTCGATGGCCTCCCCGTCGAGAACAGGCGTCGTGACGCGAACCAGAGAGCCGTCGGTGCGGTTGAGCTTGATGGAGTCGGAGACGAGGTAGATCTTGGCCCAGTACTCACTCGCCACGGCGCGACCGTGCGCCTGATACCAGTATAGCACGATCTGGCGCTCTGCGCCCTTGCCCAGCACGTAACGGTTCACGCTGATCGGCGGATCGTCCGGGCGCGCCAGGTCAATCCGGTCAGTCACGAGCGGACTCCAGCCCGCGCCCGGCATGCAGTGTTTGGGAGAGTGGATCCAGTCTCCAGTGCGCTGGCTGGGGACGTAGGCCAGCAAGAGATCCACGAACTGGTCTCCAGCGCCCCCCATATAGATACGCTCCAGATATTCGCCCGGCCCGAGCACGTCCAGCGTCTCCTGCGTAAAAGGAATATTCCGTACGCTGTGCCAGGGGCCGATGGTCGAAGGGAAATCGGACAGGGCAGTGCGCGGGGGCACGATCTCCGGGCGGTCGTGGGCGTGCAACAACAGGGCCGTGGCCAGTAAGAGCGCCAGCACGGCCGCCGAGCGAACCCTGGAATCGCTCTGGCGCATCAAGGCCTCCCCCGGGTCCCTAGGCGAGCCAACGAGCGAACTAGGGCGTGCAATGCCAGCAGCAGGGTCAAGGCCAGCAGGAAGATCAGCCAGCCGGAGAACTCATGGAAGAATCCCTGCGCCTTGTCAGGGCTCCAGTAAAGGCCTGTCAGGCCCGTGGCCATGATGCGCGTGGCGTTGGCAAAGACGGCGATGGGAACGGCCGCCGCCACCAGCAGGATGCGGATCCAGGTCCGCGACTCCAGAAAATAGCCATAGATGACGGCCAGCGTGATCAGCGAGACCAGGGAGCGGATGCCGCTGCAGGCTTCGGCAACTTCCAGTTGCATGGTCGCCAGTTGAATGATATTACCCTCCCGCAGCACCGGCACCCCCACCATGGAAAGCAACGAAGTGGCCAGATTGGAGGCGAGGAACTGGAGCGGCAGCGTAATCTGGTTCATCACGATAGTCGGAATCGGAATAGCCAGAAAAAGCACCGCCCATTCGAAGAAAACCGCGCGGAACGCCTTCCATCCGGCGTAGAGAATGATAAGCCCGGCGAGCAGAAGGACGAGAGACACGCGAGAGAGAAACAACTCCGAGCCGAGCGCTCCGAGGGCGAGAACGCCCAGGGCCCCGGCAACCACCGCTAGGCCGAACCAGCTCGGCTCCGGAGGAATCTGGGCCAAGCGCTCGCGGCTGCGCCACAGGAGATAGCCGGAAAAGAGTGGGACGAAGAAACCGTGAGAAAAATTGGGATCATTCCACCAGTCGTAAGCCAGCAAGGCGAGGACGTGCGCGTACAAAAAGAGAATTGCTGCCCCGATGGCCAGCGCCTGCCACCACCACTGCGGCAGGCGAAGTCCTGGCGTTGAGGCCTTGGCCAGCACCTCGGGTCCGCTAACTTGTGCCATACGATGCCCTATCTTCTTACCGCATCGGCAGTTCCGGGCCGCCGCTTTAGGGCTGCGTCCAGCCCGGCCGGCAGACAGTTTCAGGTTACTTCTCCAGTATAGCCTACCCTCGTCGCCCATGGACACGGGTCCTGGAGCAAGCGCAGCCTGCTGCGCTGTGAATAGAAACGCCGGGTGGTTGTGTTAACATGGGTCTCAGGTTCAAGATGCCGACCAAGACTGAGGCAACGATCGAAGACCTCTATCATGTTCCAGAGAATGGCAAGGCCGAGATTGTCAATGGAGAGCTGCGCCTGATGTCGCCAACCGGAGATCTACCGAGCAGCGCAGCCTTCGAAATTGCGGTCGCCTTGCGCGCCCACGCACATCGGACAGGTGTTGGGAGGGCCTACACCGACAACGCAGGATTTGTTGTGAAATTACCCTACCGCAGGTCTTTTAGTCCCGACGTTGCCTATCACATTGGGCCACGTACCCGGGGCAAGTTTCTGGAGGGCGCGCCCGTCTTTGCGGTCGAGGTGCGGAGTGAAGGCGATTATGGTCCGGCGGCCGAACAGGAGATGGCCGCCAAGCGCCAGGATTATTTCGCGGCTGGCAGTCTCGTGGTTTGGGATGTCGATGTGCTCCGGTCGGAATCCGTCAGTGTCTACCGAGCCAGTGATCCGGGCCAGCCGACGGTGTATCACCTCGGCCAGCTCGCCGAGGCCGAACCTGCGGTGCCCGGCTGGACCATGCCGGTTGAAGACTTGTTTCGCTAATAAGATAAAACTCCTTTGTTAGTTATGAGTTAGTTCAAAGCGTCCGTCCTCCGTTAGGAAAAGATCCCTTCCGCTGTAATAATCGTGCCAGCCTGTCGTCCTTACTGGTGAGGGCAGCCCACAGGAGGCCATCTTGCAGACGGCGACAGCGCCAGAAGTAAGGAGCGTGGAGGCAGCGATTCCCATCCCTGCCGGCGAGCCGAATGAATTGGAACGCCTTTTCGAGGCCCACTATGGCCTCGTGTTCCACACAGCTTATCGCATCACCGGGAACGCCAGCGACGCGGAGGATGTGCTCCAGACCGTCTTTCTGCGCTTGACGACGCGCGAGCCTTCAGCCCCGCCGCTCGAAAACTGCCAAAGCTATCTGCGCCGGGCCGCCGTCAATGCGGCCCTGGACGTTGTCCGAGCTCGTCACGCCGGCGACAGTGAGCTCGATGAGTCCCTACCCGGCCGAGACCAGCCTGAGGCTGATCGGCGGGAGCTTCAGGACTGTCTGCGGCGCTCCCTCGCGCGCCTGGGCCCGAAAGAGGCCGAGGTCTTCGCGTTGCGTTTCCTGGAGGGCCACAGCAACCCTGAGATCGCGCGGATGCTGGGCGTATCGCAAGTGTGGGTGGCCGTGACCGTGCACCGAACGCGCCGCAGGCTACAGAAAGAGATCCGTTCCTATGTGGGAGGCAGGCTATGAAACGCGAAAAGGACCATACTGAAGTCACACTGGGTGAGATCGCCGCCGAAATCCGCGCGGAGCAAGTGGATGAACAGTTGACGCGGCAGGCCGCGCATCGCGTCTGGGCGCGCGTTTTCGAATCGTCTGCGCGTGCCGCGCTGGCCCCCGATATCGGCCAGACTCATGCCCCGAATGCCCCGATGAAGACCCAGATCAGGGCCCAGATTAGGGGATGTTCGGACTTTCAGGCCTTGATTCCGGCCCACCTCACCAAGACCCTGCCTGAGGAGCGGTTGCTGCTGCTTCAAGATCACGTGTCAGAATGCGTGGCCTGCCGTCACGCCTTGAACGCCGCGCGCTCCGGCGCCCGCCCGGCGCCGGCAACGCCGTTCGTGACACGGATCGACTCGGCCGCTCGAAGGCGCTGGAGCTGGACTTACGCCTGGGCCGCGGCGGCCGTGCTTCTGCTGGGAATCGGCATCGGCCTGGTCGGGACGGAAAGACTCTTTCAAGGCCACGGCACCCAGGCCGTCGTACAAGCCGTGGACGGCGTCCTCTACCAGGTTTCGGACCGGGATAACCTCGCGCTCGCTTCCGGACGCGCTGTGAGCGCCAGCCAGGAGATCCGCACGGCGAACGCTTCCTCCGCAGTGATCCGCCTGGTGGACGGCTCGTCGGTCGAGATGGGGGAGCGGGCGGACCTCTGGCTGTCACGGGGCTGGCGTGGTACGAAGGTTCACCTGGAGCGCGGCAACATCATTGTTCAGGCAGCGAAGCAGGGCAACGGCCGGCTTGACGTGGCCACCCGCGACTGCCTGATTTCGGTGAAGGGCACCATCTTTGCCGTGGATGAGGGAATGAAGGGCGCGCGGATCTCGGTGATTCAAGGAGTGGTGCAGGTGACCCAGGATGGACGGGCGAGGCTCCTCCATCCAGGCGAACAGATCTCCACCCGAGCCGCTTTGGCCCAGGTCCCGGTGACTCAGCAGGTGGCCTGGAGCCGAAACGCCGGCGAATACCTGGCGCTGCTCAGCGAGTTTGGCGCCCTGAACACGCAATTGGAAGCACTCCCGGGCCCGGCAGCGCGTTATGATTCGGCCCTGCTCAAGAAGGTGCCCGGGGACACCGTCTTCTATGTGGCCATTCCCAATATCGGCTCCACGTTGAGCCAGGCGAACGAGCTCTTCCAGCAGCGCCTCCAGCAAAGCGAAGTCCTGCAGCGGTGGTGGAGCCAGCGGCAGGCATCCGGGCAGGCGCAGAAGACGCAACAGATGATCGACCGAATCCGCGCCTTCAGCGATTACCTGGGTGATGAGGTGGTGCTCGCCATGCCGGCGGGTGGTCAATCTCCGCTGCTCCTGGCGGAGGTCCGACGGCCGGACTTCGCTGCCTTCCTTCAGGGGCAGCTTAGCCAGATGAAAGGCGAAGGCGGACCGGACGCTGAACTTGTTACCAACCCGGCTTTAGCCGGTGCGGGTTCGAAGGGCCGCATTCTGTTCTTCTTGAAAAACAACATCCTGACGGTGGCTGCCGACGCCTCGGAGCTCCAGGAGGAGGCGGCACTGATCGACGGCTCCGCATCCTCCGGCTTCACATCGACGCCGTTCTATGCTGCCATTCAGCAGGCCTATCAAAGTGGCGCCGGTTGGCTGATCTGCGCCAATATGGAACAAATTCTCTCCACATCCGTAGTATCTGTGCGTGAGGAGAACGGAAAGCGATACGAACTGTTCAAGGACCCGAACGTCGGCTTTGTCGATATGAGGTATCTCATCATGGAGAGCAAGGACGTGAGCGGCCAGACTCAGAACCGCGCGACTCTCACCTTTGCCCAGGAACGGAGGGGGATAGCCTCATGGCTGGCCGCCCCGAGCCCGATGGGAACTCTGGACTTTGTCTCGCCGGACGCCAGTTTTGCAGTCTCCTTCGTGGCCAAGGAACCGCGTGACATCGTGCAGGACATTTTCGCGGTGGGCGCGAATAGCGATCCGCAATTCACCCAGGATCTGGCAGATTTTGAATCGAAAACGGGCGTCAACGTACAGGACGATCTCGCCACCGCGCTCGGTGGCGAGATGACTCTGGCCCTCGATGGCCCCGTGCTGCCGACTCCGAGTTGGAAAGTGGCGGTTGAAGTGAATGATCCCGCGCGTCTCGAAGCCGCGGTCGAAAAGCTGGTGCCGGCCTTCAATCAGGAGGGCGGCGGCAAGGCGGGCCAGTTGAGCCTGACTCGGCAGACCACGGACGGCCGGACGTTTTACGACCTGCACTTTTCGCCGGCCGCCAATTCTGCCGGCACACCGTCTGTTACAGACATCAACTATGTGTTCGTCGACGGCTACCTACTGGCGGCGTCAAATCGGGCTCTGCTGCTGAGCTCCATTCAGAACCGCGAGACGGGTTACTCCCTGGCGCGATCTTCAGACTTCACCAGCCGGCTGCCGCGCGACGGCTACGCCAACTTCTCCGGCCTGGTCTACCAGAACCTCTGGGCGGCGGTGGCTCCTATTGCGGATCAGTTAAGGTCGAGCGCTGCGCTCACGCCGGCCGAGAGGCAGGCTATCGAGGAGCTGAGCCAGAATAACGCTCCCAGCCTGGTGTGTGCCTATGGAGAGCCCGACCAGATCGTGGTAGCCAATACCGGGAACCTTTTGGGCATGGGCCTCGAGTCTCTGCTGGGTATGGGCGGAGCCCGGCCGTTCGATGTGCTGCAGATCATCGAGAACGCCGCCCGGCAGGCTCCGAAGGGGTAATCGAAACAAGCCACGATGTGCTTTAGAATCACTAGATCCTTGAATTAAGGCCGCCGGTCGATAAATTGGCAGAGGCATGGCGCCTGTCATCGAACTCGAAGGCTTGACTGTCCGCTTCGGACCACGGGAGATCCTGAAAGACTTGAGTGGTTCCATGTCCGGCCGGACGATCGGCCTTCTGGGCCCGAACGGCGCCGGCAAGTCAACCCTCATCAACACGCTGCTTGGATTCTACCGGCCCTCGGCGGGCACGGCCCGCGTCCTCGGTCATGACATCCGCATGGAAACCAAGCAGATTCGCAGCCTCATCGGCTACATGCCGGAGTCTGACTGCTTCATCGCCCACATGACGGCTGTGAGCTTCGTCCGCCTGATGGCGGAGCTTTCGGGACTTCCCTCGGAGGCTGCCTTGGAGCGTGCCCACGAGTCGCTTTTCTACGTGGGTCTGGGTGAAGCACGCTACCGGAAGCTCGGCACCTATTCGCTCGGCATGAAGCAACTCGCCAAGCTGGCCCAGGCGATCGTGCACGGCCCGAGGCTCCTGATCCTCGACGAGCCCACCAACGGACTCGATCCGCCGGCGCGACAGCGCATGATCCGGCTGGTGCGCGAAATGCGCGACAGTGGCGGACTGCAAATTCTGCTCTGCTCGCACCTGCTGCGCGACGTCGAGGAGACTTGTGAAGAGGTGCTGATCCTGAAGGACGGCCGCAAAGTCCACTATTCCAACCTCGAAGAAGAGCGGCGGGCTAACCAGCGCTTTGTGGAGCTCGAAACCCTTGGCGACGGAGGCGATTTTGCCGAGGCCGTGGGCAGTCTTGGCTGCGAGTGCGCCCTGAGCTCCACGAATCGGATCAAGATGGTGGTGCCGGAAAGTTTCGCCATCCGGGACCTCTACCGGGTGGCGGCCGAACGGAATGTGCAGATCCGCCGCCTGAATTTCCGGCGTGACAGCCTGGAAGATATTTTCCTGAAAGCCATGGAGAGCAGCAATGGCCGTCCATAAGCGCAGCTATCGCGGTTATTCCGGCCCGCTCACGCCGCCGTGGTCGCGCTTCTCGATCGTCACCCGCTACGCCTTCAAGAACGCCTTCCAGTCCAAGCTGATCACCGCCTTCTTTGTTTGCTGCTTCTTCTACCCGCTCGGATGCGCGGTGGCGCTCTATCTGAACAAACACGTCGACGTTCTGGTGACGGCGCTGAACATTCACGCGTTGTTTGATGTCGATGGCAAGTTTTTCTTTCATTTTCTCAACGCCCAGGGCGCGATGGCATTCGTCCTCACGGCGCTGGTGGGTCCGGGATTGATCTCTTCGGACCTGGCGAACAACGCCTTGCCGCTCTTTTTGTGCCGGCCCTTCTCGCGCGCTGACTACGTCCTGGGCAAGATGGCGGTCCTGGTCACGCTGCTGTCAGCGATCACCTGGGCTCCCGGTCTGATTCTTTTCCTGATTCAGTCGAGCCTTGCCGGCGCGGCATGGATGGGAGCGAACCTATGGATGGCGGGCAGTATTCTTTTGGGTTCAACGATCCAGATCGCGATCCTTTGCCTGTTGGCTTTGGCCCTTTCGGCCTGGATCAAGCGGAAGCTCGCGGCGGGCGCGGCCTTGCTGGGAGTCTTCTTCTTCGGCGCCGGCCTGGGCCAGGCGGTCAACGCCGTGCTGGAAACCAGAAACGGGTCCTTGATGAATATCGGTGAATTGCTCGGTAGCGTGGAGATCCACTTGTTCCGTGTATACGCGCAGTCTCCCGTTCCCCCTGACCTGGCCTGGCTGGCCCTCGGCGCCCTTTGCGTCTTCTGCCTGCTGCTTCTGGAGCGCAAAGTGCGGGCTTACGAAGTGGTGAAAGGATGAACGAGACGAGCGTCAACACAGGAGCAGACCACCGGTCCGGCGGCAGCTCTGACCGGCAGATCGTCTTTGAGGACGTCTCGAAGTTTTACGGGGATGTGCTGGGAGTGAATCGCGTCAACCTGTCGATTCCACCGGGCATCACGAGTCTCGTCGGCCCCAACGGCTCTGGTAAGACCACGCTGATGAATCTGATGACAGGCCTGGTCCGCCCCACTCGCGGCCGCATCAGCGTGCTGGGCATGGCGCCGGACGAGCCCGAGCGGCTCTTCCACGAGGTCGGCTACTGCACGCAGTTCGACTCGTTCCCGAGGGGGCTCACCGGCTACCAGTTCGTCTATTCCTACCTGCGCCTGTTCGGCTATCGGCATGCGCGCGCCGCCGATCTGGCGACGCAGGCCATTGAGCGGGTGAGTCTGGCTGACGCCGCCAACCGCAAGATCGCGGGTTACAGCAAGGGCATGCGTCAGCGCATCAAATTGGCCCAGGCGCTCTGCCACAACCCGTCGGTCCTGGTGCTGGACGAGCCCCTGAACGGCCTGGACCCTCTGATCCGCGCCGAAACCATCGCCCTCTTTCGTACCCTGGCCCAGGCAGGCCTGCACCTGATCATCTCCAGCCACGTCCTGCACGAAGTCGATGTGATCTCTGACCAAGTGGTGCTGCTCAGCAACGGTTACGTGGTGGCGGAAGGCCCGATCCACAGTGTCCGCGATGAGATCGAGGAGCACCCCATGCAGATTCTGATCCGCTGCAACAAACCGGACGAACTGGCCTCGCGGGTGTTCCAGCAGAACTGCGTGGTGGAAGCGCGGCTGCACGCCGACGGCAGGGGTGTGCTGGTGAAAGCACGAGACGCCGACCGCTTCTACCTCATGCTGAATCACATCGCGCAGAACGGGATCAGCATCGAGTCGGTGGCGCCGGCGGACGACGACGTTCTTTCCGTTTACGAGTACCTGGTGGGTACGGAGGAGTCGACGAAATGAGCCAACGGCCTTGGGGCCTCTGGCGATCGCAGGTGCGGGCCGTCATGCGGCTCGAGATGAAGAAGATCCTCCTGTCCCGGCGTGGGCTCTGGGTCTACCTTCTGGCCTTGGCCCCGGTTCTGATCTACGCCGCGCACTCTTTCGACCAATTGAGGAAAGGAGAGCCCTGCGATATCGGACAGGACACGCACATTTTTGCGGGCGTCTTTCAGCTCTTTTTCCTGCGGCTCTCGATCTTCTTCGGCTGCGTAGGCATCTTCCTAAACCTGTTCCGGGGCGAGATGCTGGAGAAGAGCCTGCATTACTATTTTCTCGCGCCCGTCCGACGCGAAATTCTGGTGGCCGGCAAGTTCCTGTCGGGGCTGCTCGCGGCCATGTTCATTTTCGGAACCAGTATCGTCCTGCAGTTCTTCGCCCTCTATTGCCATTTTGATGCGAGCACGCGTCAGGAATACTTCGTCCATGGACATGGCCTCGGGCACCTGGCGGCCTACGTCGGAGTCACCCTGCTGGCTTGCGCCGGCTACGGGAGCGTCTTCCTGGCGGCTGGAGTGCTGTTCCGCAATCCGCTGATCCCCACCCTGGTGGTGCTGACCTTGGAGGCGATCAGCGGCTTCCTGCCCCAAACGCTGCAGCACCTCAGCGTGATCTTCTACCTGAAGTCGCTCTGCCCGGTCGCCGTGCCGGCCGAGATCTTCATGGGCAAGGGAAATCCACTGGCGCTTCTAGCCGTGAATCCCACTCCGGCTTCGGCCGCGACCGCCATCCTTGGGCTGCTGGTCCTGTCGTTCGCTGTCCTCGTGTTCTCCAGTGTGCGAGTCCGCCGCCTGGAAATCGACTACGGCACCGAATAGGACGCCTGCCCTCATCACCCAAAACAAAAGAGGGGACAATCGAAGTTGTCCCCTCTCAGGATTCTTGCCAAAACTACTTCCCCAGCCTAGAAGAACAGCTTCATCCCGAACTGGATCTGGCGCGGGTCGAAGGCCTGAGTGGAGAGTCCGAAGGTCCCGGAACTCAAGTTCGCATTCGGCGGATAGAGGTTGGTACGGTTGAACAGGTTGAAGAACTCCGCCCGGAACTGCAGATAGCGAGCGTCGTTGTGGCCGAGAGGAATCTTCTTGAACAGCGAGAAGTCCGTATCGCCGAAGCCAGGGCCGCGGAAGGTGTTCCGCCCCAGATTGCCGTCAGTCCCCGGGGTTGGTACTGGGAACACACCGATGCACCCCGTGGTAGCGGCGGTGGCGCAGGTCGCGCTCGTGTTGGACGTACCCAGCATTTGCATGACGCTGAGCCCATTTCCTGCCGATCCCGCCTCGAAGTCGAACGGACTCAAGGAAGTGTGATTGCCGAAGCTGGGCGTATCGGGACGCTGCCCACGGATTCCCGTGCCGTTGAAGTCCTGGGTACCGGCTCCGACTGTGAAGGGAAATCCACTTTGCAGGCTGAAGATGAGGTTCGTCGTCCAGCCGCCGAGCAGTTTTCCGGTGAAGCCCTGCTGGCTCTGGTACCACGGCAACTGCCATTCGATCGTGCCCACCAAGCGATTCCGGATGTCAAAAAGCGAATCGCCGCGCTCGAGATACAACGCGTTCGGGTCCGTGGAGTAGCCGGCCTCGCCCACCGCATTGGCGTCGGTGGCGCTGCCGCCGCTCGTCAGGGCATGCCAGGTGGAACGTAGATCGATGGAATGCGCCCAGGTGTAATTTGAGGTAAAGGCCAGGCCGTGGGTGTACTTCTTGTTGAGGGACACCTGCAAGGCCTCGTAACTGGAGTTTACGCTGGTCTCCCAGGTCCGCATGATGCCAAAGCAGGGGTTCAGCAAGGGCGTGTTGGGAACCATTTGGCCCGTACACGGATCGAGCTGACCCACGTTATTCTGTGCGCCGCCCACCACGCGGTTGGGATCCTCGGCCCAGAAAAGGTGCCGCCCCAGCGTCATCACGCCGTTCACTTCGAGGACCGTGGAAGGCGTGAGTGCGCGTTGCACGCCCAGGAAGAACTGCTCAACGTAGGGCAGCTTGTAGTTGGGGCTTACGATTCCCGTCAGGTGTGCCAGGTCGGGGTTGGAAGGCAGCCAGCCCTGGATGTTGCCCTGGAATCCCAGGCCTCCCGGTCCCGCTCCCACGTTGTTCGGCGCTCCGCTGTAAGTAGGCGCCACGGACGTGTTCGGCGAACCGTCGAGGTTCGTCGGTCCGTAGGTGGGAAGCCCGTTGAGTCCGCAGATGGGGCAAGCCTCGTTGAACGAATAGAAGGGGAGATTCCAGCGCGAGTTAGAGAGCGCGTTGTAGAACGTGCCTTCGAAGGATAGGGCCGCGCCGCCCCGCACGGACATCTTGCCGTCGCCTTTCGGGTCCCAGGCGAAGCCGAAGCGCGGCGCGAAGTCCCCGTAGCGCGATGGGAACAGGGACTGGGCGGTGGTGAAGCCGCCGTTGGGCGTGTTTGTATCTCCAAAAGGCAAGAGGCACGTCGAGCTCTGAATAAACGACTCGCAGTTAATACTGGCCAGCTTCGAGTTCTGGTCGTTTCCGGGACCCAAAACCAGTTGCGTGGCCTGGTTGTATTTCTCGGTGTGCGGGCTGAAGAAGTCCCAGCGCAGTCCCAGATTCAAGGTGAGCTTCCTGGTCACCTTCCAGTCGTCCTGGCCGAAGAAGCCCAGCTCGTAGTTGCGCCAGGCGCGGATGTTGGTGTTAAGTTGGGCGGGAGTGCCCGTCGTCAGCCCGGGGTTCACGCCGGCGGCCTCGATGTAAGGCAGGTCGTCGGCAAAGTAGATAGGGTCGAAAACTGCGTAGTCCGGCCGGCCCACATTGAACTGGCTGTTTTCGTAGTTACGCTTGTATTCGGCGCCCACCTTAATCGAGTGCTTGCCCTTCGAGATCTGGACCATGTCCCTGTAGTTGTAAACATTCTCGTTAAAGAACTGGGGGTAGCCGTTGTAAGCGCCGAAACTCGGTTCGCCGGTATCGAAGTCGATTTCGGGAACGCCGAACTGAGCGGGATTGGGGATGTCACTCAACTGGTTACGAACATACCCGAAATCGAATTCGTTCACGATCGTGGGCGAGAAGGTGTGGACAAAACCGAAGGCCACGCTCGGAAATGAATTTGTGGAGGGGGCCACAAACCCTCTGGGCCCGGCGAGGCTGGTGGGGTTCACATTGGGGTTCTTCTGCTGCAGGTAGTAAACGCGCGTGAAGATGCGGTTTTTCTCGCCCTGGTAGTCCCCCCGCACGGTGAACTGGTCGCCATTGTAGAAAACGCCCGTGGCTTGCGTGGGAACCGACGTGTTTACGAAGCCGTCCATAGGCGCCGAACGGCTCAGGGCGCCTGGTTGCACCCCTGGTGCCACGAACCCAGAGCCGGGGCAGGCAGATGCTATGTTATGCGCGATCTGCGCATTTTCGGCCGCGGTCACACCGAGGAGCGCCGCTGACCGGTTGGCCACCGTCTGCGGGTTACCCCAGGTTAGATTGGGCAGGCTGGCGACTCCGGCGTTCATGCCCACACCCAGGTAACTGCTCATAAAGCAAGGATCCGTGTAGCCCTCGTAGGCGCTCGTCAGCATGGCCGTGGTGCCCGCGACGTAGGGTGTATTCAGGGCTTGAGCCATGTCGGGGCCGGCGGTGACGTTGGCCGTCACCTGCTGGTCCACCGTCGTGATCCCTGACGTGGGATTCGGACTTTGGAAACTCTTGTAAAGCAGAGCCGCCACCGAGTTCGGATCGGCTTCCTCCACGCCGGTACGGAATTGCGGGCTCTCGATGAAATTGAGGGTGGAAACCGCCGTCCGGAAGCGTTCGCCTTCGTAGCCGCCGAAGAAGAACAGCTTGTCTTTCTTGATAGGCCCGCCGATGGTGGCGCCGAACTGGTTCATGTGCCATGGGGCCGGACTGGGCCCGTCAAAGAAATTGCGCGCATTCAGCGAGGTATTGCGGAAGTACTCGTAAGCGTCGCCGTGGAACTGGTTAGTGCCGGATTTGGTGCTGACGTCAGTGATGGAGCCGGCGCTGTTGGAATACTGCGCGTCAAAGTTGTTGGTCTCGATCCGAAACTCCTGTACGAAGTCTGGGGACGGCTGGGCGTCGGAGCCGCCGCTCAGGCCCTTGTTGGCCACGCCGTCAAACAGGAAGCCGTTGAAGTTGGCGCGCGCGCCGTTGATATTCGTCTGCGAGCCTCCGTTGGTGGCCTCCATGTCGATGCCGGTGGAGTTCACGGCGCCGGGCACAAGCTGCATCAACTGATACACGTTGCGCCCGTTAAGGGGCAGATTCTGGACCTCAGTCGAGCTCACCAGGTTGGACAGGCGGCCGGAATCCGTATTGACCAGCGGTGCGGCCGCTTCCACCGTCACCGTCTGATTCGCCGCTCCCACCTCCAGCTTGACGTCCACCCGTAACGTCTGGTCTACCGTCAAGGTGAGGTCCTTGTTCTCGAAGGTCCTGAAGCCAGAGGCGGTCACCTGGACGGCGTACGTGCCGGGCAGCACCGACGTGATCCGATAGATGCCCGCGGTCGAGGTCTTCAAATTATAGACAACCCCGGTGGCCTGGTTGGTGACCTTCACGGTGACGTTGGGGACCACCGCGCCGGTTGCGTCGGTGACCAGTCCGGTGATGGTCCCATTGGTGCCTTGCCCCAGCAGAATCCCGGTTCCGATCAGGCTGAAACAGGCCAGTGCCAACAAGCAAAGTTGAAGCCTCCGAACGACGTCTCTCCTCCGCGACTTCGTCATGGGCGATCTCCTTGGATTTAGTCTTACGGCCGGCCGATGAAGCCGGACGAGCGAGGCGGGACCGAGCGGGTCCAGATGACCCTGGAGACAAAGGAAAGCTGTACCGCCTCCGGTTCGGTACACGCCAACTCCTCTACACACCACCCGGCGAATCAAAAATTCAAGTAGCAGTGAACGGAACTTCCAGTACTCCCTCGGCCCAGATTAGTTACACCCGTTCTGGCATCGCTGTCAAGAAGAATCTTCTGAACGAAGGAAGGGAGGCAGTCTCTCATCGTGCGGGCCGCGAAGCGGCGGCATAAACCACAGCCCACGGGTCGTTGAGTTTGTGTGAAAACCGCGCAAGACTCAGGGAGCGATCTCTCCGCGCAAGCGCTTTGCGACCTTCTCAATCTCTTTGAGCTGCTGGGCGATGTCCTTGGGAAGCATGCCCTTGGAAACTTGGTCCACCTCGCCGGGAATCTTGCCCGCGAGCGCAGCAAGTTCCTCGGCGTCCTTGCGGGTCTTGGCCGCGTCAAAGTGCCTCTGGGGGCTGACCTGTGTAGGCGGGCCCTCGAAATCCGCCGGGGGACGGGGCGGCGGAGCGTGGATCTCGATCGGTTCGGAAGGCGGAGCGGTGCTGGGCGGCGCGTTGGGCGGCCCTTGCTGGCCGGGAGGAAAGGCCAGCAATCGGTCAAGATCATGGGTTGCCAGGCCTAAGGCAAGGGCCACGCCGCAGCCAAGTGTAAGTACGGCGAGTGCTACGATTGGTGTGGGAGGCTTCATCGTTACCCCCTTCCGAGATTTTCGCCTATTCTAAACGCGTCGCCGGAAAAGTGAAAGCTGCGATCTCAGCGGTCGCCACGCGCTGGGTGGCGCATACATCGTCTTGTGATGTATGCGATCAAGGCGCCCTGGGCCTTGTTCCTCGGGCCGCAAGAGCCCACGACGAGAAAATGCGCTCGTCGAGGCTACCAATTCTCCAAGCTGGGCGGTCCCACGAATTGACCGGCGATTGACCAACGCTTGACTTGAGTGGCGGGGCTCCCGCGCCTCATCATGATCCTGTCCGGCCGGAGATCAAGCAGGAGTTGCGATGCGCGTGATGCCGCTGTTTCAATCCTCCATCCTAGCCCTCGCTCAGCCGGCCGCCAGGCCGGCCTCCAATTGCCCGGCCGGTCCGGGAGGCTCTGCCGGCAAGGGCCAATTTGGCCCCCCCCTCCCCCCCGGTCGAAAAATTTCAAAAACGAACCTGAGAAGCTGTTTAGAATCAACAAAAATGTCAAAAAACGAACCTAGAACGAACCTAAACGAACCCGAGCTTTGATGATGGTAACCTAAGTAAGTCGCTTAGAATCAGCAAGGCGTTTTGCGGAGGGAGAAAACGAACCCGAGATGCTCAACCCCAAAGAAATCAGTAAGAAAGAGGCCGATGGCTCACCCTCGACTCGCGCAGCTTGAAAAAGGCGATTTGACCGGAGTCGATCAACAATCCGATGTCTGAGCGCCGCGTTCAGATCACAAATCCACCGCTCACATTGATCGATTGTCCGGTGACGAAGCGGGCCTCTTCCGAGCACAGGAACAGCACGACATCCGCAATCTGCTCCGCGTCTCCTAGTTTTCCGAAGGGGTGACGCGCCATCAGGCGCTGCCGCGTTGCCGGGTCGGCAAGATGCTCGACCGTCATACCGGTTTCCACCATTCCCGGCGCCACCGCGTTCACCCGGATGCGGCGCGGCGCCAGTTCCAGGGCCCAGTTTCGCGTGAAGGAGTCCACCGCTGCCTTGCTGGCGCGATACAGGCTCCGTCCCTCGGCCGACGCCGTGCGGCCGGCGACAGACGAAAGATTCACGATGCGCGCGCCATCCCGCAGCGAGGGTAGCAGCGCCTGCGTGAGCCAGAACACTCCGAGCACGTTGGCGAACACCACCTCTTTCGCGGTCTCGGCACTGGTGCCGCCAAGGGGGGTCAGCCGCCAGACGCCGGCGTTGTTGACGAGCATATCGAGCGGCGTGGTTCGAAGCTCCACGCCCAAGCGCTCGATGTCCGCGAGCGAGGTCAGGTCTGCCTGCACCAGCCGGGCTCCGCCAGCCTCGGAGCTCGCCTCCGCCGCCGCGGAGCGATTGGCGCGGTAATGAAGGATCACCTGGGCTCCCGCTTGCGCCAGCCGCCGGGCGATGGCTCGGCCGATGCCGCGGGAGCTCCCGGTCACCAAGGCGACCTGGCCTTTGAGACTGTGAGGCGGCTGCACGTTCGAAGGTCCTCCGGCTCGAAAGGCCTAGTTTAGCGGATCGCTGTTGAACCTGTACGATGCAAGCCGCATGGGGCGGTCGTGCGACCAGGCTCCCAAGCCCGCAAAAATCCTGAGGCGTGCTATAGTCGGCTTTGGCCTTCGGCGCCGGGCGGCGCCATTTCAGAGAACCATGCGTCGACTTCAGCCTACCGGCCTGAGGACAGCGGCGGTCTTCAGGCGATCACCTGGACTGTTCCTCACCGCTCTGGGATTTCTCGCGACTGCTTTCAGCGCGGCCGCCTCCGAGCCTTCTGCTCCGATTCGCTACCAGCTCGATCTTCGCCAGCCGGCCAGCCATCTGGTGCGCGTGCAGATGACGGTTTCGGATGCGCCTCCCACTCTCCGGATCCAGTTTCCGGCCTGGAACGCACTGTACCAGATCCGGGACTTTGTCCGGCACGTTCAGGATCTCGAGGGGACGTGCGACGGCACGGCTTCCGATCTCACCGCGATCGACGTCGACACCTGGGAGACCGGGCCCAAGCCTTGCCACGAGCTGACGGTCCGGTACGCCGTGTACGCCAACGAGGAGAGCGTGTTCTCCGCCATTCTGAATGACCAGCACGCCTTCCTGAACCTCGCCCAGGTGCTGTTCTACTTGCCTTCGAATCGGAGCCGTGGCGCACGGGTCACGTTTCTGTTGCCGGAAGGCTGGAAGCTGTCGACTCTCCTCGACCAGGACGGAACCTCGGGCGAGTACACGGCGCCTAACTATGACCGGTTGGCGGATAGCCCCGTAGAAGCGGGCAATTTTGACGAGTATTCCTACCGGCAGGGCGCTGCCGAATACCGCATCGTGGTCTATTCCGACGAAGACAAATCCAAGAAGCTCGCCCCGAAGCTGGTAGAAGCCGTCAAGAAGATCACGGCCGCCGAAACGGCTCTGATGCAGGATGTGCCCTTTCAGCGCTACACATTTATCTTTCACTTTCTGCCGTCGGGCGGCGGGGGGATGGAGCACGCCAACGGCACGGCGATCGGCTTCGCTGACGGCGAGTTGGAGTCAAACTGGGAGGAGCTGGAAGCCACCATCGCGCATGAGTTCTTCCACCTTTGGAATGTGAAGCGCATCCGGCCTCAGGGACTGGAGCCGATCGACTACATCCACGGGAATGATACCCGCGATCTGTGGTTCTCGGAGGGCATCACGAGTACTTATGAGGAACTCGTGCTGGTGCGATCGGGTCTGATCAGCCGCCAGAGGTTCTACGAACGCCTGGCGGGCAAGATCGGGGCTGTGGAAGAGCGTCCTGCACGACGCTGGGAGAGTGCGGAGCTGGCCGGAATCGACGCTTGGCTCGAAGGATACCCGGATTACTTTCGCCCGGAGCGCAGCATCTCTTATTACGACAAGGGTGAGCTGCTCGGGTTTCTTCTGGATCTTGCGATGCGGCAGGCGAGCCAGGGTCGCGCCGGTCTTGACGATCTTATGCGAGCTCTCAACCGCGATTTTGCTGAGCGCGGCCGCCTTTTTCAGGATACGGACCTCATCTCGCTCGCCAACCGGCTTACGGGCGGCAAACTCGATACCGCCGCGTTTTTTCGGGACGATGTGATGGGAGCCCGCCAGCTCGATTACCAGGGGTATCTCGGCTATGCGGGTCTCACCCTGACGCAAGACACGAGGGAGGTTCCGGACTGGGGATTCCGGGCAGTGCAGCTATTCGGGGGGACAGTTCAGGTGGAGTCTGTGGAAGGCGAAGGCCCGGCTGAGCAGGCCGGCCTGCGGCCGGGAGACACGATCAGCACTCTGAACGGCCAGCCGCTGACGGTCGCTCCTGACCGCGTCTCCGGGGTGAAGCCCGGCCAGAGAGTGGAATTGGAGGTCCGGCGCGGGTCCCGCAAGCTGGCGATCAAGTTTCAACTGGGCAGGTCGGCGGAAACGCGCTACCGGATCGAGGAAAACCCCCTGGCGTCGGCGGATGAAGTCAGGCTGCGCGAGGGCTGGCTCCTCGGGACGTAGGCCAACTGACGGCCGGCTGGTGAACCGATGTTGCGCGCGATCTTCCTCTTCCTGATAACCCTCCTTTTTGTCTTGCTGCTGGGCGTCCCGCTGCTGATCTACGCTGCCATCACTCGCAATAGTGACCCTCTTTATCACGTTGGAGTTTACTGTGCCGCCGTTCTGCTGCGGCTCGGAGGCATCCGAACCGAAGTGCAGGGGCGGGACAGGATTCCTGCCGGACGGGCGGTGGTTTTCATGGCGAATCACCAAAGCAATGTCGATCCACCGGCGATCTTCGCCTGCCTGCCGCCCGTGCTTGTGATCGCCAAGAAGGAGTCATTCCGCATTCCAGTACTCGGGCCCGCTATGCGGATGCGTGGGTTCATCCCCATCGACCGTAAGGACCGCGAACGGGCCATCGAGGCCGTGCAGAAAGCGGCTCTGGCCCTGCGCGCCGGCAGTTCCTTCTTGGTCTTCCCGGAGGGCACGCGCAGCCCGGACGGACGCCTGCAACCCTTCAAGAAGGGAGCGTTCATCCTCGCCCTCGAGGCCAGCGTCCCGATCGTGCCCGTGTCTCTCTCAGGGGCGTGCCGGATCATGCGGAAGGGTGACCTGGCGATCCACGCCGGCACCATGCGGATCACGTTTCATAACCCGATTCCGACCGAGGATCGCCGTATAGACGACGGGCTCATGGACGAAGTCCGCGGGGCCATTCTTCAGGGACTGGCGGAAGACGAGTGGCCGATCGAGGAACCGAGCTCCCGGCCGCATACGTGAAGCAAGCACGCGGTCGACGACGTGTTATACTGACCAGAATGATCGGGCAAGTCCGAACCTGAAGGGCTTGCTGGATCATGTGGGCGCGTAGCTCAGTTGGGAGAGCGCGGCGTTCGCAACGCTGAGGTCGAGGGTTCGAATCCCTTCGCGTCCACCAAATCGGAGCCGCTCCGTCTACAATTTTCGGGATACCATCCGTGGAATACTGCCCTGCCTCGACCCAAGCAGCGACCGACGTGAAGCACACGTGACCGAGAGTCTCGAGGCCTTTTGACGCTCATGTAGCCTCTTCGAGCCATGTGCAGAATCTGCCTTCCCGAGCGAGTGGCCAGCCCGAGATTTCCCCAGATTGCTCGCGCACCATCGGCCTAATCTTCCCTCCATTTAGGCCGATATTTGGTATGTTCCTGTGGCTCAACGAGCGACACAATGGCAGCCGAGCGGCTCGAGGGTCTTTTGGCATCGTGCTTGCTAGTAACGTGATCGAGGTCGGGTGTTGGGCAAGTCAAAAGAAACGGGGCCGACTATGAGCCTTGAGCTGACTGACCCAACCTATGAGTGCGACGGATTCGCTTTGACAGAGACCGGGCCGGACGAGCCTCTTGCCTGGTACAAAGTGGTCGGTATCGAGCTGGCGCTGTTTGTGGGCATTGTGGCGCCCCTGATTTGTGGCGCCTTCTTAGCGCGCTGAATCGCTCGCCACCGGCGTCGCCTGGCGGGTGCGGTCCGTCCGCGCTTGCCGCTCGTCCGTCTTTACCACTTCTCTCCGAAACCTCCCTTTCTAGGCGAACGCTCCCCGTTGCATCTCTCCGTGATATAGTCGCAGGCCCGGATGGCAAGAGTCATGAGGGTGAGCAATGCATTTGCCGAGGGGAAGCCGCGGACCTCTCGACAGCGGGTCCGCACTATTCCTCGCGGTCGATCAAAAGGAGCGAAATATGGGTGCGGCACCAACTGGAAGCATTTTGATCGGCCTGGTGGACGGGACCCGACAGCCGCTTCCGGCCACCGTACAGTGGTCGGCCAGGATATTCGACGGCCGCTCTCCAAGCGAGTGGCAGGAGAGCGATGTCACCGGAACCGGGTCCGCGGAGCTCGTCAAGGGTCTGACGTTTTTCGACAATTTATTTGACAACTATACGGTGATCGTGTCCGCGAGCGGTTATCAAGGGGCGGCCTGGAAGCCGGTGCACATCGATCCGGCGAAGCCGGCGGCCATTGATTTGATCCTGATTCCCGACGACGCCCACTTGAACTTCAGTGGCGCGAGCTGGCAGACCCTGAATAGTGTTCGTCCTCGCTTCGCGGACATAATCTCGACCGGCATCAACGACGCACACGACCGGTACGCCAATCTCATGGAAGAGTCCGGAGGATTGGTGCTGGCTTGCCTGCTGAATCTGCTCACAGCCATGTCGCAGATCACGCTGCCGAGCGGTAAGAGTCCGCTCGACTACTACTGGCAGCCCATCTGGGACGATCCGCAGTTTGCCATGGCGCAAGACAGGTTCTTTGCCTACGCGGATGAAGCCCTCATCGACGACGTGGTGAAGGCCGGCGTGATGGGATCGTTCGCCGAAGAGAAGGATCCCGGTACGCTCCATCCTGGTGCAACTCTCAGCTATAAGCAGACTCAGTTCGATGTGACCAATGTTCAATTGACCTTTCACCAGGGCAATGCGAAGACCCTTGAGCGGCCGGACGGGTCGCCCGTCGACTGCGTCGTCGTGGAGCCCGACATCGACTACTTCAAGGACCTTCTGGCCCACTTCTTCCTCGAGGTTGTGCCGAACAAGGTTAGCGGAGGGCTCACCGACCCGAGAATGGTTTACGTCCTGAGATGGATGGCGGGCAAACAAGCGGGATCTGACTTCAATCCGCTCTACACCATGACCCTGTGAGCAAACGCGCTACGCGAACGCTCCCCGCTGCATTTCGTCCGCGATATGGTCGCAGGCCCGCATGGCGAGAGTCATGATGGTGAGGGTCGGATTCTTCTCGGTCGAATTTACGAACGAAGCCGCGTCAACGACGAAGAGGTTCTTGACGTCGTGGCTGGCGTGCCAGGGGTCGAGCACGCTGGACTTCGGGTCATTGCCCATGCGAGCCGTGCCCGCCTCGTGAATGCTCCAGCCAGGAGGCAACGGCGTGGTGCGTTCTTCCAGAATCTCCGCTCCGGCCGCCTTCATCATCTCGCGCTGCGTCTCGATCATATCCTTGGCCATGGCGAGTTCGTTGGGTCCCCACTCGATGTTGAACTTCAGCACCGGAATGCCCCAGGCATCGCACACTTGGGAGTCGATCTCCACAAAATTGTCGTAGCGGGGCGGAACTTCGCCGAATGAACCGATCCCGATGGTGGCGGCGTAGTTCTTCTTCACCTCTTCCTTGAACTTGGTGCCGAAGCCTGGAAGCTTGCGGGCAAAGCCGGGAAATTCCTCGCTGCCGCCTCCGCCTTCGAAGCCATAGCCGCGGATGAAGTTAGGCGACTTGTCTTTGAGGTTGCGGAAGCGCGGGATGTAGATCCCAGTGCCGTCGGGCCGGGCGTCGTCGGCGAAAGAGCGGCGGCCGCGAAGCATCGGCATTACGCCCAGGATGTCGCCGGCCATGATCTGCTCGCAGAAGTAATGCCCGAGCGCTCCGCTCGAATTGCCGAGGCCGTTCGGATGCTCGGAGCTGCGCGAGTTGAGCAGGATGCGCGTCGATTCCAGCGATCCGGCGCCGAGCACGATCACCTTGCCGAAGGCCTCTTCCGTCTGGCGCGTTTCGCGGTCGACAAAGAGCACGCTCTTGGCGTGTCCCTTCGCGTCCGTGAGCACCTGCCAGGCCACCGCGTTCGGACGCACGGTCAGGTTGCCGGTCTTTTGGGCGATCGGCAGCAGCACGGCACTGGAACTGAACGACGCTCCCACGTTGCACACCCGGTCGCAGTGCCCGCAATAGTGGCACGGCGCGCGGCCGTTGACCGGCTCGGTGGCCGTAGCCGTGCGCCCCTGAATGACGGGGCGGTCCGGGAAGCTGCTCGCCATGGCCTTGTGGAACAGCGCCTCCGGGCAACTGAATGGAACCGGCTTCAAGAAGTAGCTGTCAGGGTTGTTCTCCAGGTGGTCGGCGTGGCCGGCCACACAGACCATCTTCTCCGTACGTGTGTAGTAAGGCTCCACGTCTTCGTAGCTGATCGGCCAGTTCTCACCGAAGCCGTCGTAGCTCGCCGCCTTAAAATCCCGCGGGCTGAAGCGCAGCGACACCAGTCCCCAGTGCAGCGTCTTGCCGCCCAGGCAACGCGCCCGGACCCAGACATACGGCTTGCCGGTGTAAGGGTGCTCGAGCTCGTTGACGAAGTGGGGCTTGTTCCAGGCGTTGGCGGCATAGTTGTATTTGGCCCGCTCCAGGGGCCGGATGCGACCCCGGAAAGGAAACTCGTAGGGTTTGGCGTGATGGTGAAAGCCGGTCGCCTGGTCGAGCGCCGGCCCGGCCTCCAGCATCAGGACCTTGAGACCCTTCAGGCAAAGCTCGGTGGCGGCCATCCCTCCAGCGGCCCCGGAACCCACAACAACGGCGTCATAAGTGGTCGGCATCGAAAGAGCACCTCGCAAGGGAGTGACCAGCGACGCAGAAAAAGTGACGAGCAGTCGATCGAGCGCTTCGTCGTGTCACGGCGTCCTCTTCACCGGCCGCTGTTCTTTTCACGAATCGGATCACCCACCATTGTTGCAATTCGCGGTCAATCGTTACAAGCCCTGAGATTTTGGTTTGGACGCCGTATCATCAGCTCGTCCGTCTTGCAGACCACCAGAAAACCCGACGGACGTCGGCCGTTTGCGGCCGTTCCGTACCACCGAATGACGGCCTGGACGGACGCTACGCTGGCTCAATTGAAGGTGAGCGATCACTTCAAGCAGGCATTTCCATTTTCGCTCCCGATTTACGCCGATCAGTAGACGCCCAATGGCCTCAGTCCGATCCTCTCCGTTGCGATTTTTCCTGTTCACGGTTGGCTCAAGCTGCTGATTTTCAGCGGACCGCTGACGGCGACTTGGTCGACAGCGCTTTTTTCGAGTTCCACGCCGGCAACCTTCAACTTCAAAATCTTAGGAAGGTAGAACCCGGCCACCATAAAGGCAAGGGACCCAAAACTCATGAGGGAGTATGCCTCGATATTCATGCCGCCAGCGCCGCGAGGTATCTTCCAGTAGAAGGCGAGCTGGGTGAAGACAAACAAGAAGGCGGAGAAGACGACTACAATGAAGGAGCCCGCCTCCGAAAACCGCTCTGGCGACGAGGTCTTGATTCTATTTTCAAGTTTTCCCACGGCGATCCTGGCCTTCTGATGGTCCGGATCATTCGCCACAGAGTCCCTGAAGTTTCGCAAGGCATCCTGGAAGCTACCCTGCCCCGCGCTCTTCGACGCCTGGTAAAGCTGTATTCTCGCGTAGCCCAGCGAGTAATAAATGGCGGCTAATTCTACTTTGCTAAATACCTTGGATGCTTCTCCCGACTTGGATTTTTGAACGGCGAGCTCGAATCGATTCACCGCCTCCTGGAGCAGATCCTCGTCGCCGTCCTCACCCAAGTTGGTATAGACCTGACCGAGGCCGACCAGCGATTCCACGTGGTCAGGCGCGACTTGAATGACCTTCTTGTACTCTTCCATGGCCTTATAGTTTTGCCCAAGTTTCAAATAGGCTTCGGCCAAGTTGCTTCTGGTTCCCAGGTTGTCGGGGTCAAACCGACGCGCGTCGGTGAAATAACGCACCGCCTTCGCAAAGTCCTCCCTTTTCATGTACAAAACTCCCAATCCATTGAGAACCTCGGCGAACTCACGGTTCTGTTCGTGAGCTTGCAAAAGGGTCTTTTCCGCCCGGTCATAGTCCTCCCGTTGCAAGTAGAGCTGCCCTAACTGGAGGCACGAGACTATATCTTGCGGCGATTGATCGAGGCGGGCCTTCAAGGCGGCCTCTGCTCTCTTATAATAGTTTCGGGCTTCCCACCATAGGCCGGTGCGCGCGCCGCTGTCCTCATCGCGCTGCGCTAGCTTTAGATTGCCCAATCCCATGAGGATGCCCGGATGCCCCGGATTTATGGTCAGGCCTTCCTGGTAGACCTCTTCAGACTTGCCGAGCTCCCGGAGGTTTTCGTGCAAGGCGGCTCCGTAGTGCCAAAAGAAATCAGCATCTCTGTTTGCCTTGAAGGCCTGCTTCGCTCTTTCGTAGGCCTCACGGGCGAGATTCCATTTCTGCCGGGCTAGCTTATAATTGCCCTCCTTGCTGCGAGCATCTGCCACGTTGTGATAGCCGTAGGCGAAGTCCGGGTCAATTCGGGTGGAATGTTCATATTTCTCGATACCTTCCTCGCGCCGGCCTAAACCGACCAGCGCATTGCCCCAGATGAGATAGGTGTTGGTCCACTGGGGATCAATGCGTTGCGCCTCCTCGCACTTGTCGATGGCCTCCTGATAGAGCTTCTGGTTAACCAGCCCGGCAGCCCAGTTGAGGCAGGGATACACAGAGTCCTTCTTGGTGGCGATGGCTTGCTCAAACTTGTCGAAGGCCTGACCGTAGTCTTGCTGGCTCAAAAGCAGAATGCCCCAATTGTTATAAGCATCGCCCAGAATAGATTCCATTTGCTTCGAGCTAGACGCTCGCGGAGCCGCCCCCTTGATGACTCTGTCGAGCTTCTCGAGCGCTTCCTGATATTTCGGCACCGTGCTCAAGAAATATCCCCAGGAATTGTACGCGGCCAGGTATTCGGGTTTGCGGGCGATAGCTCCCTCGGCTTTCTTGATCGCCGGATCGCGTTCTTCCGTTTTGAGCTTATCCAAGGCAAGAACCCACCTGGAATAGTCAACCGCTGTGGGATCGTAGGTCATGGCCTCAAGGTATTTTGAACAAGCCTCCGGATATTGACCCTGGTCATAAAGCGCATTTCCCCAGTAGGCGTAGGCATTGGGGCTCGTGGGGTTAAGGTTGATGGCGTCGCGGTATTTTTCTATACTCTCCCCATAGCGCTTCAGTGCTGACAGGGCGTTACCCCAATAGTTATAAGCGTCCACGAACTCAGGCTTTCGCTTAATGTGTAGGTCCGCCTCGGCAACGGCCACCTGTTGATCTTTGGCTCCGTCCAGGACTGCGACCCAGTTCGCATAATCAACCACCGTTGGGTCGTGTTTCATGGCTTCCAGGTAGTTCACCCTCGCCTCAGCGAACCTCTTGGTCTCAAAGAGAGCATTGCCCCATTCGGCATACGCCCCGGCATAATTCCTCTTGATCTCCGTGGCGCGACGAAATGCTTTGGCCGCTTCGCCGTATTCCTTGAGTTTGGCCAGGGCCAATCCCCAGTTGTAAAAGTAAGTGGCGTCGGCTTTAAGGTCGGCGGCTCGCTTGAATTGTCCGGCCGCCTCGGAATATCTCCTCTTTTCGACAAAAACTCGGCCCAATCCATTGAACGCTGCGGCGCTTTCCGGATTCGTCTTAACCGCCTCGCGGTACTTCTCTGCCGCCTCCTCGTATTTCTTGAGACCCAATAACGTGTCGCCCCATCCGTTGAAGGCGGTCCCATAGTCTGCGTTAGGAAGCTTGGTGGCTTTCTCGTAGTTTTGAGTCGCTTCCTCGTATCGCTTCAGGCGAAAAAGAGCGTTGCCGCAGTAGATGTATGCCACAGCATATTGAGGATCGATTCTTATAGCCTCTTGGTATCTCTTCAGAGCTTCTGGGTCATTCTTAAGGCGGGCAAACATGGCGCCCCAGTTTCGGTAATCAGCGGCTCTCAAAGTCGCGAGTGATTCCGCCGTCTCGTATTGTTGGGTTGCTTTGAGCCAGTTCTCCTCCGGCGAGTCGCCCTTCTCGGCGCGTTCGACGAGCGATTCAGCCCGCTCCACGTGGCTCCGGCTCTCGGCTTCACGAGCCGCCTTTTGGTCTGTTTCGATCTTTTGATTGGGTTCCGGGGACATTTTTGCGACCCGTCCGATAGCGGTCTTGCGGCCCTAAACAAAACGGATAGACATTGGCACAGCAACGTCTGGCGTGTCAAGCAGCTAGCGCTGATTATCGGTAAGGGTGACGCGGTTGAGCCGCTATCGCTTAGGGTCAACCAGGTGCGGTTGTGGCTGTGCGGTTTGCGTTCAGATTAGGTGCCCGCCCGATAGTACCCATCCTTAACTTGTAATAAGTTCGACCCTTTGATAACCTACTGGTAGCTAACTCGTGAGATATATGGCCTCAGGAGGCCAGGAATGTCATTACCCAAGCCGTTTCCCGAAGGATCACTCGAAAAACTAAGGGCGGCCTTGAAGGACGCCCGCACCAAGGCGGAGTTCCAGCGCGTGCAGTGCCTCTGGCTGCGGGCGGCTCTCGGCCTCTCGGGCGCGCAGGTGGCCACCGCCATCGGATGGCATCCTGCGGCCGTGGCGAGACTCCAGGCCGATTACCTCCGCCAGGGCGACGCGGTGCTGGCTGGAGCGGGGCGCGGGGGCCGCCGGCGTGAGAACCTGACCCGGCGGGCCGAGCAGGAGTTGCTGCGGAAGTTGCGCGCCGAGGCCGCGCCGAGCGAGGTCATCAGCTCAGCCGCGGTCCACGTCGCCTACGAGAAAGCGGTAGGCCACCCGGTGGGGTCCTCGACCGTTCTCCGGATGTTGCACCGGCATGGTTGGACGCGCCACGCCCTGGTCGCTATGTCGGCGCATTCGGGTTCACGGAGGAACGCCGAGGGCGACGCCCCCAAGCCTCGACGCGGGCCTCTGTATCAGTTGCGGCCCGACGCCGAAGATGCGCCTTGAGCTCCAGCTGCTCGATTCTAAGTCAAATCGAGAGCCACTCTCAGCGCAAGGGTTCATTTCCGTGAGTTTCGTTCCCTTCAGCGATCCCACATAGTCGGTAAGATCGGACTTGCGCAGGCTCACCAGATTGTCGCACATGATCCAGCTCGAATGCTTGAGGCCCTCGTCAGGACCGACGGCGACCTGGGTGGATAGCCCCGCACCGCTGCTAAAAACCGGAGCGCAAATCACAGTGGAAAAACGGGAGACCCGGCCGCATGATGGGCAAACGCCACGGGATCACCTTGCCCTCGACGCGTCGACGAATGCGCCTGGATCCGCGCGGACCGACTCCGAACCAATTCATTTCGCTTATAACGCATTCCCGGAAACGCAAGCGTTACTCTAGCCTTATGATGGCAAGAGTTGTTGAGCTATAGCTGTTTGATCGCAATCGTCGGCCGGCAGGCCGATGGAAACGCGGTCCATTCCTGAGCTGGACCACTCGGGAAGAGATAGCCCTCCGGCGCTCGGTTTATAACCGTATGATAGCAAGCAATCTGATTTTATAACCGTCTGATCGCCATTAAAACACCTGTTTTATCCCGTTTTGATCAATTCTGTGCAACTCTGATACACTTTTACTGAGTGCTGGCTCTTGACTCACCTAAAAGGGCTAGTATTTTTTGGGGCATATCAGGCGTAGCCCAGGCTTGGTCGCATCTTATTATTGCTGAATCACTTCCGTGCCGGCGGGCGGCGTAAACTCAAACAATGACGGCGGTATGAGCGCGTTGCGCGTAATGCGCTCGAAGGTGAAGCTCATGCTGGTCTCGTCCGGGTAGGTGATCACCAGGCGGCGAATGTCAAACGCGGGGGTAAGTTCTACCAGCACATCATGATATTCCTGCTCGTAGCCCTGCTTCGGATAGGCGCGCAGCACGTAGTCGCCGGCGTCGGCGGGGACCTCGGTCCCCGCCAGTTCGACCTTGGAGAAGGCGCGGCGCAGGCTCAGGTGCGAAACCAGAAGCTCCAGCGGCACGCGCACGTCATCGCTGGACTTCAGCGGGGTGCGGGTAAGTTGTTTCTCAGCAGGCACATAGAGCAACACGCTCCTTCCGTCGGAAACGAAGAGCTTCTCCTCCGGCTTCTGATACTCCCACCGCATCTTTCCCCCGTGTTGCAAGTACACCTCACCGGATTCCACCCGCGTGCGGCCCCAGGCTGAGGATTCCTGAGTGAAAGCAGCCTTGAGGGTGCGCACGTTGTGGTAGCTCGACTCGAACTGCTGCACGAGGCCGCTGACCGACAGCGCTCCCCCTGTGGTTGCCCCCGAGCTGGCCCCGGCGTCGGCCCTGGGGTCGGCCTCAGGTTCGGCAAGATCTGCCTGGCAGAACGTAGTGAGACCCGCCAGCAGCGCGCAGGCAGCCAGGGTCCGCAAGGCTAAGAGGGCGCGGCGCTTAATGTTTCTCAGGTGTAGCCGATGTCGTGTTTGCACTTGAAGTCTCCGCCTGAATGACGCTCAGGGCTGCCGGGGCCTGCGGGCTGGCGGGATCGAGTGTCAATCCAGCTTGGTATTCGCTCAGGGCCTCCGCCTTACGCCCGGTCGACCCGTAGAACATCGCCATTATGAAGTGAATGCGGCCCTCCTTTGGATCGGCAGCCTGCGCCGTCTTGAAATCGCGCTCCGCCTCCTTCGGATCGCCCTGACGCCAGCGCGCGACCCCGAGGCCGAGCCAGGCGGAGGCGGTCGGTTCAACGGCGAGTGAGGTCCGAAACTGGCCTTCGGCGTCGCCGTAGCGCCGTCCGTCGAGGTAGAGCTGTCCGAGTTTGTCGCGCGCGAAGGAGTTCAAGGGAGAGAGCCTGACTGCTGTCTCGAACTCCCGCTGGGCGTCTGCTGGCAGGCCCATTTCTTCATAGGTGGAGCCCAGGCCAATG
The DNA here is from genome assembly GCA_036521995.1 of Terriglobia bacterium. Lineage (GTDB taxonomy): Bacteria > Acidobacteriota > Terriglobia > UBA7540 > UBA7540 > Gp13-AA77. The sequence continues at coordinate 32,915 of DATDGR010000052.1, forward strand.
TGGGCCATGGTGTCGTCCGGAGACTGTTGGAGGGCGCGCTTCAGATCGTCCAGCGCCTCGTCATAACGATGCTCTTTGGTGAGCACCAGACCGAGGTTATCGAGCACCACCGCCGAGTTCGGAGCCAGCCGGGCCGCCGCCTGCCACTCCTGCGCCGCCAGTTGGTGCTGGCCCTGGTCCCAGTAGACCTTGCCGAGGTCGGTGTGGATCACGTAAGCGTCCGGCGAGACCTCGAGGGTGCGGCGGAAAAGCACGGTTTCATCCTTCCAATCCCGGTTACGGGTGACGATCCGCGCCACGGCCAGAATGGCGAGTGCCGCCGCGACCGAGGCTAGCACCAGGCGCCACGCGCGTCCCCGTAGTCCGGCGACGTCCCACAACCGCACAGCGGCCCAGGCGATCAGCCAGCACAGACCCACCGAAGGGAGATAGAGATAGCGCTCGGCGAAGGCAGCGGCCGGCATCCAGCGAATGTTGAGAACAGGCGCGAGGGTGATCAGGAACCAGACCAGGCCGAAAGAAGCCAGCCGCGCTTTCTTCCAGAGCAGAACGAAGAGCAGCGTTCCCGCCATCAGGGTGGCGATCCCGCCGAGCATTGCGGGCAGCAGAGCCATCCAGCTCGCGGGAAAGGTGTAGTACATGCATAGGCGCACCGGCCACAGGATCTTGCCCGCGTACTGGCCTAGCAAGGCTCCGGCCGAAAGGAGCTGCTGGTCAAGGAAAACATAGGGGCGGCCGGAAGGGGCGGGAGCAAACCCACCCAGAAATCGCCCGCGGATCAGAAGGTAAGCGGGTAACAGCAGCCAAGCCGGAGCATAACGCGCGATCTTTTCAAACACGCTGGTTTCGGAGCGGTCCTCGCGATAGAAGTGTTCATAGAGGGTTGCAATCAGGGGCAGGGTGAGCGCCTGCTCCTTGGAGAGCAAAGCGAGGATCAGACTCGCTATCAGCGCCCCCTGAGTCCCGAGCCACTGCCAACCGAGCCGGGCATGTGCCAGCCGCGGAATACGAAGATAGAACCAGAAAGCGGCCAAGTAAGACAGAGTAAGTTCCAGATCTGTGATCGCCCCCACCCAATCCACCGATTCGCTGTGTACCGGATGCAGCGCGAAGATGAGCGCCGCTGCCAGCCCAACCCGCCAGTCCTGAAACAACCGCGCACTCAGGCGGTATAGCAACAGCACCACGGCCACGTGAACGAGCAGGTTCATGAGGTGAAAAGCGAAGGCGCTCGGCCCAAAGAGCTGAAAGCACAACAGATAGCCGAACGTCATCAGGGGGCGGTAGTAATTCGTGACCCCGCTGGCGCCGCCCACGAAAGACCAGGCGGAGGAGGTGAAGATCGGTCGCAGGTAGTGGAAGCTGCGCAGGTAGGGATTGCTGATCACCTGCAGGTTGTCGTCATATACAAAGCCGTTAGCGAGCGCGTTGAGATAGGGCAGGGCCGCGACGGCGGTGAGCGCCGTCATTAAGGCGGCGTCCCGGCGAGTGCGCCTGGCTTCAGGCGCCTGAGGCGGGATCGAGTCACCGGCCGCCATGATTTCAGGTGTGAGAGCCGCGTCGGACATTTCGTCGGTGCGAACCCCGCGAGCGCCCCGGTTCAGACAGCCCACCTGAAGGGCCCGAAGTCCGCACAACCATGGTCGCATGGCAGGACGCCGCAGGCCAAGGTGATCGAGGCAAAGGAACGTCGTTTTTGACGCGAAGCATCTCGCCAGAAGGTCCCACGATCGCTATGTAAGGTCAGGAGAGCCGTTTGGGTTCGATGGTCGCGCCGAGGTTGTGAGCGCTGCTAATGAGCGCCAGGTGTGAAAACGCCTGCGGAAAATTCCCGAGATGCCGGTGCTCTTTGGGGTCGTATTCCTCCGATAGTAACCCAACGTCGTTGCGAAGCGCAAGCAGCCGTTCGAACAACGCGCGGGCTTCTTCGTGGCGGCCCTGCAGAACGTAGTTGTCGGCCAGCCAGAAGCTGCAGGCCAGAAACACTCCTTCGTCTCCCGGCAGACCATCAACGGCGCTGCAGGTGTTGTAGCGCGCCACGAACCCGTCTTGCATCAGGTTCTTTTCGATCGCCGTAATCGTTCCCTGGATTCGCGGATCTTCGGGCGGAAGGAAACCGACCACGGGGAGCAGAAGCAAGCTGGCATCCAGCTCCTTGCTGCCGTAATATTGAACAAACGAGTTCAACTCCCTGCTGAACCCGAGCCGGCAGACCTCCTCATGAATATCACGACGCAGCCTGATCCAGCGCTCCAACGGCCCGTCTTCACCGAATTCCTGCACGATGCGAACGGCGCGGTCGACGGCCACCCAAGCCATCACCTTCGAATGAACAAAATGGCGTCGCGGGCCGCGGATTTCCCAGATCCCTTCATCCGGCTTGGTCCAAATCCTTTCCAGATGGCTGACCGCCGCTCGGGCGAGTCTCCAGCTCTCCTCGACACGACGTTGCCCCTGGCGCCGCGCCAGATAGCCGGAATCGAGTACCTCCCCATAAACGTCGAGCTGCAGCTGTTCCGAGGCGGCGTTTCCGACGCGCACGGGCTGGGAACCCTCGTAGCCGGGCAGCTCAGGCAGTTCGAACTCGGTGAGACGGCGCTCTCCCGCCAAGCCGTACATGATCTGCATCTGATCCGGGCTTCCGGCAACGGCGCGCAACAGCCAGTCACGCCAAGCCTTGGCTTCTTCCATAAAGCCGCTCTCCACCAGTGCGTAGAGCGTGTAAGCAGCATCGCGCAGCCAGCAAAACCGGTAGTCCCAGTTGCGAGGTCCGCCGATCTGCTCAGGCAGGGACGTTGTGGCCGCCGCCACGATGCCGCCCGTTTCGTGGTGAGTGAGAGCTTTCAAGGTAACGAGCGAGCGCAGGACCGCCTCGCTGTAAGGTCCCTTCCGCGTGTACCGGCTCGACCATTTCTCCCAGGCGGCCGTAACCCGGTCAATGACCGTTGCCGCGTCGGGCGAAGGCGGGATCGGGCTGAAGGAGCGCGACCACGAGAGCGTGAAGGGGACCGTTTGACCTTCTTCAACATGGAATTCCGCCCGTGTCTTGAGGTCTTCACCGCGCAACTCGAGGGGCGCGGCCAGCACCATCCGCTCCGGTCCGGCCACCGCGCACAGCCGTCCGTCTTCCAGGCGGCGGACCCACGGAACCACGGTTCCGTATTCGAAGCGAATGGCCAGCTCCATCTGCATGGGCACACGGCCCTGAACACCACGCACCAGCCTGATGACGTCCTGGTGCTCGCCGCGCCGGTCCATGCAGTCAATGAGGACGGCGGTTCCCTCTGGAGTGGAAAACTCCGTTTCCAAGACGAGCGTGCCCTCGCGGTAACGGCGAGTGACCTTCGCGTGACCGGCCGTGGGACCGATGCTCCAGTGGCCGTTCTCGGTCGATCCCAGGAGGGCGGCGAAGCAAGCCGCGGAATCGAAGCGCGGAAGGCACAGCCAGTCGATCGAGCCGTTACGGCCCACAAGGGCGGCGGTAGCGTTATTACCAATCAGGGCGTAGTCTTCAATCAGCAGGGTCATGACTCGTAAGACTCCGAAATCACAATACACTAACTGGCGGCAAATTCGATGACGATTCCGAAGCCAATCTGGTTAGACATGGACGCAGCATTGGGCACCCTTATCCTCACCGGGCGCTGCTTACCGCGAAAGTAGCTCAGATGGCCGGTCAAGCACCTCGGCTGTCCTTCTACTCGACGATATGATATGGTTTCTCCCCGACGGTTCGGCTTTGCTTCAGATTACCGCAACCCGATTCCTCGAACCGGGTCCGAGAACCGCCGCTCAAACCTCCAACGGAATCAGGGATACCCTGGAAGACGAATGAACACACCTTCAATAAAGACACTGCTTGTTACGCTCTTCTTGACCGGAGCGTTGACCCTATGCCTCTCGATTCCGCCCTTCGCCCAGGAGCCCTCGATGCCGCAATATGACCTGCTTATCGCCCACGGCCACATCATCGACGGTAGTGGCAGCCCTTGGTTTGAGGGTTCCGTCGCCGTGAAAGACGGCAGGATCGCAGACGTGGGCCGTCTGCCGGGCGCCAACGCCAGGCGCGTCATCGACGCCTCCGGACTCGTGGTGGCGCCCGGTTTCATTGACCTGCACAGCCATTCCGATTACACGCTGCTGATCGATGGCACCGCCCAAAGCAAGATCCGCCAGGGCGTCACCACCGAGATCATCGGCGAGGCGGCCTCCGCTGGACCGATTCTGGGTCCGGCCGTTCCGGACTTCGACAACGGCACAGCGCCGCTCACCCAGAAAGATGGTCTGAAACGCGACTGGACCACGCTCGGCGAGTACTTTGCCCGCGCCGAGCGGCAGGGCATCTCTGTAAATATTGCTTCCTACGTGGGCAGCGGGCAGGTGCGCCTGGACGTGATGGGCAACGTCAACCGCGCCCCGACTGCCAGCGAACTTGAGAAAATGGAGGGTCTGGTAAACCAGTCGATGCGGGAAGGCGCTATTGGGGTAGCCTCGGGCCTGATCTACACCCCGAACCTGTTCGCCAAAACAGATGAATTGATGTCCCTCGCCCAAGTGGCGGCAAAATACGGCGGCCTGTACACCAGCCACATCCGGGGTGAAGGCTCGAACAGCGTTCAGGCCCTCAGCGAGGCCATCGAGATCGCGGAAAAGGCGGGCCTGCCCGGCCACATTCTGCACTTCAAGATGAACGGCGAGGCCAACTGGGGCCACATGGCCGGCCTGATTCAGTTGATTCAGGCTGCCCGCGACCGCGGGCTCGACATCACCGCCGACCAGTATCCCTATACCGCCGGCATGACCAGCCTCCAACAATGCCTGCCGCCGAAGTATCTGGAAGGCACCACGGATCAGGTGATGGCGCGGCTGAAAGACTCAAAGGCGCGTGAGGAGATTCGCAGCGCCATCGCCACCGGACTGCCGGGATGGGACAACAACGAGGTCAAAGACTGCGGCGGCTGGCATGGCGTGATGCTGGCCTCGTGCCGGAGGCCGGAGAACAAGCAGTACGAGGGCAAGCGCATGGACGAAGTGGCCGCCTTGATGGGCAAGGATCCGGTGGACGCGCTGTGTGACCTGCTGATCGCCGAACAGGCCACGCCCATGGCCATCTACTTCAGCATGAGCGAGGCGGACGTGGAGTTGGCCATGAAACAGCCTTGGGTGGGGATCGGGTCAGACGGCGCCGCCGTCAATCCGTCCATGACGTTCATGGGCCGCCCCCACCCGCGCTTCTACGGCACGTTTCCGCGCGTGCTCGCGGTTTATGTGCGCGAGAAGCAGGTGCTGACGCTGCCGGACGCGGTTCGCAAAATGACGTCACTCCCGGCGCAGATCATCGGCCTCCAGGATCGCGGGCTGCTGCGTCCCGGTATGGCGGCTGACCTCGTGATCTTTGATCCCCGGACGGTCAAAGATCGCGCCACGTTTGAGGACCCGAGCCAATACCCGGCCGGAATACCCTACGTGATCGTAAACGGAGTAGTGGTGATCGACCAGGGCGAGCATACGGGAGCGAAACCCGGGCGAGTGCTCCGGGGACGCGGCGCTGGCAGCCCGTAGCCAAGGTGATGTGACCCCCACAGTGACGAGCAGTCTTGGAGCGATGCCGAGCGAGAGCACTGCTACGGGGAATCGACCGAGCTTGCACCCGGTTTTTCCAGGGAGAATACTCATGTGCAGGAATATCAAAACCCTGTTCAATTTCGATCCGCCGGTCACTGACGAAGAGACTCGAGCTGCTGCGCTTCAGTTTGTGAGAAAGATCAGCGGTTTCAACAAGCCATCGAAGGAGAACGAAGCTGCGTTCCGGGCCGCAGTCGAAGCTGTCGCCGGCGTCTCGAGCCGGCTGCTGATCTCCCTCAGGACGAACGCGCCGCCGAAGAATCGCGAAGAAGAAGCCGCCAAGGCGAAAGCTCGCGCCGCAGAGAGGTTCGGTACTTGAACCCGATGTCGCGCTGGATTGCCTGCTTCATTCTCACCTACACGTTTCCACTGTTGAACAGGAGCCTTGGTCCCGCGAAGACCTTCTGGATTTACGCCGAGATCTGCGTGGCGGGCTTTCTGTTCATCCGATTCCGTCTGCCGGAGACCAAAGGAAAGACGCTCGAGGAAATTGAAAAGCTGTTGGAGCGAGCGTGAAGCGGTCTCATTCAGACTGGTCCCTGGTCCTTTTGCAGCGGCTACAGTTCTCAGGCCGCGATCCGTCGTGATGCGACGCCCCAATCAAAAATAGAACTTCAGCGCGAACTGGATTTGCCGCGGATCATTGGGCCCATCCCGTAGGCTATTTATCTGGCCGAATGTTGCTGTATTGGTGAAATCCGTAAAGGCCGGCGGCGAGAACTGCGGGGTGTTGGTAAGATTGAAGAACTCGGCGCGGAATTCCAGGTGCGTCCGTTCCGAGGTGCGGAACTGCTTGAATAGCGACAGATCCAGTCGATGATAGCCGGGCCCGAGGTACTGGGCCGGGGCCCCGCCCAAAGGCGCGTAGTCGCTCTGCCCGATGGTTGTCGCCACCGGCGGGTTGGCGAAGGCGGCCGGATTTAGCCACTGGTTCACGTTGTGAGGCCCGGCATACATGTTCTGGCCCGGCACCAGCAGGGCATTGCAACCAAAGTTCGCCGTGGTGCCAATGGGGCAGCCGATCGTGTTGGGAAAGCCGTCCGTGAGAGTCACGATCGCGTTCACGCTCCAGCCTCCGATGATCTGATCCACCACTCCGTTAGCTGACGAGGCAAAGCGTTTGCCCCTGCCGACCGGTAACTGGAAAATGCCACTAAGATGCACGACGTTTGGGTCTGCATCCCCGCATCTCGTATAGTCTCCCTGGATCCCAAAATTGGCTAGATAAGGCGCCCGAAAACCCGGGCTGTTGCCGATACCCAGGAGGTTGGCCTGGTCGGTGCGGCATTCCGAGTAGGTGTAATTCGCAAGGACCCACAGGCCCGCGCTGAACCTGCGCTCGAAAGTGGCTTGAAGCGCGTTGTAATAACCATTACCCTGAGTCGTGATGTAACTGCTGCCGCGGGCAAAATCGGGGAAGGCGACGAAGTTCTGAGGGTTCTGTCCGGGCGGCAAAATTACACTGTTTGCGTTTAGCCCGACTCCGGTCTCCTGGTGCAGCGAGGTGTTGCCAATATAACCGAGCTGAACCGTCTGGTTTGGAGTCAGTTGGTATTGAAAACTGATGTTGTACTCCTGGGTGTAAGGAGTCTTATACCCCTGCTGTATTCCTTCGAGTGCCAGCCCCTCAGCCGTGACGTTGGCGGGCGTGAGAGAGATGGGCAACAAGCCATTTTCAAGCGTACCCAGAGCGCCGTTGGGGTAGGTAATGGGATGCCCTGGATCGGGATTAGGATAATAGAAATTGAAAAGGAAGGGGTAATTGGATCCGATGTCCGGAGAGCCACCGATATTCGTGAAGCCGGCGTAGTAGATTCCATAGCCGGCACGCGCCACGAGTTTGGGCGTCGCTTGATACGCCACGCTGACGCGCGGCGCAAAATTGTTGAGTGGCGTGTTGGTGAGACCGGGCACACTGCTATAGCCGAGTTTGATGCCATCCAATGCTAAGGTCGCCGGGAAGGATGGCGACAGCTGAGTGCTCAGGCGTTGGGTGGGGATAAGGTATTGCGCTCCGTTGCCGGGTGGACCTGGGATGAAGTTCGCCTGGGCGCCGAATTTCTCCACGACCTGTCCGAAGAACTCCCACCGCAGACCCAGTTCGATGGTCAGCTTCGGCTTGGCCTTCCAGGAATCCTGAAAATAGAAGCCGTAATAGTTACGGACGTCGTCGGGACCGGTGTAGTTTGAAGCCTGGGTTGTGTCACTTCCTCCGACGTTGTTAATCCCGTTGGGTACGGTAGTCGCGGTCGGCGATAGAAGCAATTGTGCCAGCCCGGTATTACCGCCGCTTGTGGAGGGGACTTCGGTGTAGACGCCGTCGAAGCCAAAGTAGCCTCTCGGATAAGCGGGAGCGAACCAGGGGAAGCGAAGGTGCTGAAATTCGAAGCCTCCCTTAAAGGTATGGCCGCCACGAATCTTGGTAAGGTTGTCCGTGATCTGGGTGGTCTCGCTGAAGCGCTCTCCGGGCACGAATCCCGCCGGCCCGAGGTTGTTCAGGCCTTCGATGTTGATAAAAGGCAAGCCGCCGTTGTCGGCAAGTTGAGGAATGCCCTGGATGCCGAACTGCGCGGGAATGCCCATGGTAGTGGCATAGGGCTGGAACTGGCTGGTGGCCAGCCGGCTGTACCCCACCCTGGCTTCATTGATGAGGGTGGGTGCAAAAGAGTGGGTTTCACTGAGAGCCACACTGACGCTGTTATTGTGGAACAGATCCTGCGAAAAGCTGCTGGAATCAGCATAGCTGGTAAACGGACCCGGTACGAAGTTGGGATTGTCCGCATAACTGAAACGGCCGAACAACTGGTCTTTGTCGCTGAAATTTTGATCGACGCGAATATCGAACTGGTTGGTGTTGTTTGTGGCCACCCGGTCCGAGGTGTAGTTGCTGAAGATGCCCGGCGCGGTCGGCGTGGGGTACAAATCCAGCAGCTTAACGGCATTGGGGTCAAGCCGGTTGGCCGGAAGCTGGTTGTTGGTAAACGGGTCGCGCACGTAACCGTTGGCAGTGGCCACCAAGCCCGTTACCGGATCCACCTGGCCAGCCGTGACCGGGCGTGTGGTGGCCGGATCAAATACGGTGCCCACTGGAGTGGTGCGGTTCAGAAGGTCGGTGCGGGTGCCGCTTTGATCGCTGATCAGCTCCGACAAATCCGTATATCCGCTGGCGCGCTCGTTTGTGGTCGGAACCGTCGCCACTTGGGTAGTGGCCTGGTCAATGCGCGTCCCTTCGTAGTCGACAAAGAAAAACGTCTTGTCCTTGCCATTGTAAACGTGGGGAATATAAACCGGTCCGCCCAGGGTAAAGCCAAACTGATTCTGCCGGAACGCGCCCTTATTTATGTGGGTCGGCGAGTTCTCAAAAAAGTTGGCGGCGTCCAGGGCATCATTGCGCAAGAACTCCCACACATCACCGTGAAGCTGGTTGGTCCCTGACTTCACGGTGGCGTTCAACACCGCTCCACCCGCTCGGCCAAACTCAGCACTGAAGTTGCTGGTTTGCACTTTGAACTCTTGGATGGCATCCTCCGGCGGCTTGATGGCGTAAGAGGCGCCATTCAGAAAGTCCACCGAGTCATTGTTGTTGTCGATTCCGTCCAAAATGTAGTCGTTGTTGGAGGAAGGGAGCCCGTTGGCCACGAAGGTGCCGGAGGCCTCGAGCCCGCGCCCGGTGGGGGCTTCTTGCGCCACCCCGGCGGAGAGTTGCGCCAGAAAGGTGTAGTTTCGCCCATTCAGAGGCAGATCGTTGACCTGCTGCGCCCCCACCACTTGGCCAACAGAAGCGTTCTGTGTCTGAAGCAGAGGCGCGGCCGCTGTCACGGTGACGCTCTCGGTCACTTGACCGGGCTGGAGCGTGAAGTCCACCTCCACTTGCTGCTGCACGCTTACCGCGACGCCCTGATGGGTCGCCTTCTGAAAGCCCTGGTACTCCGCGGTGACGGTGTAGGTCCCAATGCGCAACGGGGAGAAGATATAAGAACCGCTGGCGTCGCTCAAGGCGGATAGCGTGAGTCCGGTTCCTTGATTCAGCAGCGTCACCTTGACGTGCGGAATTACGGCGCCGCTCTGGTCTTTCACTATGCCGCCGAGAGAGCCGGTGTCCACCTGTGAGTGGCCGGGCGCCGCTGCAGACAAAATCAAGCAGAGTACTGTGAGCGCGAGTCGAGCACCCCGGTCGCTTGAGTGGCGTTGTATCGTCATAAACGGCCCCTTTCAGTCGGTTTCTGAGGTTCCTCTTGCAAACCCCAGGAACTCCGATCCTTTGTTTTCAACCACATGACGGGTTCGTTCCCTCGAAAAGCAGTTCGAAAGTTCAAGGGCTCCGCGAATAGTCACTCGCGCGAGAGCTGGAAGCCAAGGTTGCTTGCCAGCCAGAACCTGTCATTATCTGGCCTTCATTTGCGTCAAAACAGGTATCTTTTCGGCTCCATTTCGCACGTTGTATCGAAGTCGACCCTTTGTTTTCAAATAGATGACGGGTTCGTTTCACTAAAAAGATCCTTTTGGGAAGAACAGGAGCGGAATTTGCCTGCTTGGAACCCCCGCGAGTGGCCTCCCACGTTTGGCCGAAACCCGGCAACGGTGCGTACTTCACGGGTTCGCCTCGTTAAAGGCATTGGCAAGTCCCGATCCAGCTCGCTTCGCAGCTCCCCCGCGCCGGTCAGCAGATCGGTCCATCGCCAAGTATTACCTGATCGCGAAATAAGTCAAGGGGTTCCTCAAGTAGGCAGATTTGACCCCATCATGAGACCTGGCTGAGCAACTCCCGCAGGTCCAACGTGCTGTTGGACGCCGTACCTCGTGGCTGCGCTGGCCCGATGGCCAAGGCTTCATGATGATCCTCGAACCAGACCAGGAATGACGACTTCTCCGCACCTGGGAGGCGTTGCTGATTCAGCCAGGTCAGGTAGGCGCCCATATCGGCATCGATCAAGGAGCCTTCGGGGTCCGGAACCGACTTGCGCTGGGGATCCCCAATTAGCTCGTTCATCGGCCGCTGGCGCTGACGCGGCGTAAAGCGTGCCATCAGCGTCAGAGGTTGAGCCCGACGTAGGGCCTCACGCGCAGTCCACTGAACAAAAGTCGTGCTGAAGAACTGTGTTCCGGAGCCGTCTGTAAGCACGCTGACTTGGAAGCGGTTCAGAACCGCCTCCTGGGTTGAATCACTCAAACCTAGCTCCTCGGGCCGCATCCGACTCAGCATCGTGCGCATCGCTTCCGGCCCGCCGATACCAGACCGGATCGCGTTGTCCATTCTTTTCAGCAGGGCTGAGCGAACCGCAGCGAGCGACTCGTAAGAAACGCAAGTGACTCCCTCCCCGGACAGGCTCTCTTTCGGCCCCCCATCGATATGCCAATGGCCATACGAAACCGGATGGGCCTTTGACCTCTCGTCCACAGCATCCAGGAGCGTCCGAAGTCCGTCTTGGGGCCTTATGTGTGTGAAATAAACACCGTGAGGGCGAAGCTTACGAAAGAGCGGATAGGTATTCTCCGTCACGCCTTGTCCCAGCACCACGATTCCCAGTCGCGGCGTCGGGAGCGGCTCCCTGGGTGCTGTCGCGGCAAGTCGTTTCGTGAAGTCCTCGGCCGTGTCGCGGAATCCGTCCATCTGATGACTGGCCCAGAGATAAGCCGATAGCTGTGCTGAGTAATCGGCCGGGGCCTCGACCCAGTTGAGATCCTCAAGTTGAGAAGAGAGGCGCACTCGCGCGAAGCCTGCCATCACCTGTTGCCGCTCTCCAGCAGAGAGTGAACCCAAGTAGGCAAGCTGGCGCTCGAGATCCCTTCGTTCCGCGGGAAACTTCCAGTCGTACGTTTGGATTTCTCGCAACAGAATGGGTACGAACACGGCCGGAAGCGCCTGCAATAAGGCAAGGTGGTCGATGGCCAGTTGCCTTGCTTGAGGAGGGTAATGCCTGAAGTCAGCGGCCTTGATCTCGCGAGGAAGCATGGCGATTACAAACCTTCGTCCTCGGGTGGCGCGCCAAGTGCGCCGTAGGCGACCCGACGAAGGTTGCGGCACCCATAGATCACCGTGCGGACCACTCAGAATGCGGTCTCTGTCAGGGCGTCCTGGGTGCTTAGCTATGCTACGCTGCGCCTTCCGATTTCTCAAATTGGGTCTGTGCCCACAGTGGCGAGCGCGCCTTTCAACGGGAGGCCGCGGCAGGCGGTGGCCGATAAAAGCCTGCCCGGCTGACTCCCGCCAACTGACACAGCTCGATACTCAGGCCGCCTTGAAATCCGTATACTAAATAGGATACTGTCGGGGCTCTTACAACGGGCCGCTGGGATGATGTCCTCTTGGCCTCAAAAGGGAGTGGCGAGTGGGCCTTTGGCGAAGCTTTTTTCTGGCTTGCTCTCAGAGTCAGGGTCTGCGCGAACGCGCCACGGGTTACGGTTTTGTCCGCCGGGCGGTGTCGCGATTCATGCCAGGAGAAACGGCTTCCGACGCGCTGGCGGCTGCTCTCGCCTTGCGCGAACGATCCATCCAGACGGTCTTCACTCACCTGGGAGAAAACATCTCTGAT